>JAHRYZ010000399.1 GCA_020621905.1 Rhizobium sp. | reverse complement strand
GCCTCGAACCCGGCGTGCAGACGCCGGAAGACACCCTGACCATCGGCCAGGGTTCGTGCCGCGACACCAGCTGGCTGCTCGTCCAGGTGCTGCGCCGCCTCGGCCTCGCCGCCCGCTTCGTCTCCGGGTATCTGATCCAGCTGAAGCCGGACCTGAAGGCGCTCGACGGTCCGTCGGGCACCGAGGTCGACTTCACCGACCTGCATGCCTGGGCGGAAGTCTACCTGCCGGGTGCCGGCTGGGTCGGCCTCGACCCGACCTCGGGCCTCCTGACCGGCGAGAGCCACATCCCGCTCGCGGCAACCCCGCACTACCGCAACGCCGCGCCAATCACCGGCGGCTATTTCGGCCATGCGAATACCGAATTCGATTTCGCCATGACCGTGACGCGCGTCGCCGAGCACCCGCGCATCACCAAGCCGTTCTCCGACGAGAGCTGGGATGCGCTGAACGCGCTCGGCCATCGCGTCGACGCCGAACTTCAGGCCCGCGACGTGCGCCTCACCATGGGCGGCGAGCCGACCTTCGTGTCGATCGACGATTTCCAGTCGGAGGAGTGGAACACCGACGCGGTCGGCCCGACCAAGCGCGACAAGGCCGACATTCTGATCCGGCGGCTGAGGCAGCGTTTCGCCCCCGGCGGCTTCCTGCACTACGGCCAGGGCAAGTGGTATCCGGGCGAAAGCCTGCCGCGCTGGACCTTCTCGCTGTACTGGCGCAAGGACGGCAAGCCGATCTGGCAGAACCCCGAACTGGTGGCCGAGGAAGGCAAGCGCTACGATGTGAGCGCCGACGATGCCGGCCGGCTGCTCGGCGAGATCGCAGGCGCTCTCGGCATCGAGTCCGAAATGGTGGTGCCGGCCTATGAGGACCCCGGCGAATGGATCCTCAAGGAGGCCAATCTTCCCGACAATGTCGATCCGGCCAATTCCAAGCTGAAGGACCCGGAAGAGCGCAGCCGCATAGCGCGCGTCTTCGAGCGCGGACTGACAGAACCGAGCGGCTATGTGCTGCCCGTCCAGACCTGGAACAGCAAGGCGACCGGCAAGCGCTGGGTGAGCGAGAAATGGAAGACCCGCCGCGGCAGGATCTTCCTGGTGCCGGGCGACAGCCCCGTCGGCTATCGCCTGCCGCTCGGCGCCCTGCCCTACGTCCCGCCGTCGCAATTCCCCTATATCCACCCGGCCGATCCGAGCGAGCCGCGGGGACCCCTGCCGGAAGTCGTTGAGCCCGCCGGCCGTGCCATGCCCGAAGCCTCGTTCCAGGTGGACGACACGATCCAGCAGGGCCGCGTCGAGCAGGTGCTCGGCGAGATCGGCGGCGCGGTGCGAACCGCCATGTCGGTTGAGGTGCGCGATGGCCGCCTGAGCGTCTTCATGCCGCCGGTGGAGCGGATCGAAGACTATCTCGAACTGGTCGCCGCCGCCGAACAGGCGGCAACCGCCATCGGACTGCCGGTCCACATCGAGGGTTATGCGCCGCCGCACGACGAGCGCATCAATGTCGTGCGCGTCGCGCCCGACCCCGGCGTCATCGAGGTCAACATCCATCCGGCCGCCAGCTGGGACGACTGCGTCTCGATTACCACCGCCGTCTACGAGGAAGCGCGGGAATCGCGCCTCGGCGCCGACAAGTTCATGATCGACGGCCGCCACACCGGCACCGGCGGCGGCAACCATGTGGTGGTGGGCGGGGCCAATCCGGCCGACAGCCCGTTCCTTCGCCGTCCCGACCTGCTGAAGAGCCTCATCCTGCACTGGCAGCGCCATCCGTCGCTGTCCTACCTGTTCTCGGGCCTGTTCATCGGCCCGACCAGCCAGGCGCCGCGCATCGACGAAGCGCGCCACGACAGCCTCTACGAACTCGAGATCGCCATGGCGCAGATCCCGATGCCGGGATCGGGCGAGGCTCCGCCGCTGCCCTGGCTGGTCGACCGGCTGTTCCGCAACCTCCTGATCGACGTCACCGGCAACACCCACCGCGCCGAGATCTGCATCGACAAGATGTTCTCGCCCGACGGTCCGACCGGACGGCTCGGCCTCGTCGAGTTCCGCGGCTTCGAAATGCCGCCGAATGCCCGCATGTCGCTTGCCCAGCAGCTGCTGGTGCGCGCGCTGATCGCCCGCTTCTGGAAAAACCCGACCGGCGGCAACTTCGTGCGCTGGGGCACGGCCCTGCACGACCGCTTCATGCTGCCGCACTATATCTGGCAGGACTTCCTCGAAGTGCTGGCGGACCTGCGCGACAACGGTTTCGACTTCAAGCCGGAATGGTTCGCCGCCCAGCTCGAGTTCCGCTTCCCCTTCTACGGCGAGGTCGAATACGGCGATTCCCGGCTGGAACTGCGCCAGGCGCTGGAACCCTGGCATGTGATGGGCGAACAGGGCGCTATCGGCGGCACCGTGCGCTATGTCGATTCCTCGGTCGAACGCGTCCAGGTCCGGCTGGAGACGGGCAATCCGGAGCGCTATGCGCTCGCCTGCAACGGGCGGCGCGTTCCGCTGGCGAGGACCGGCA
>JAHRYZ010000398.1 GCA_020621905.1 Rhizobium sp. | reverse complement strand
TCTTCAGAACGGCTCGAAGAAACAGGCACTTGCCGGTGCCGAGGTCATTCTTGCAGCCGGCGCCTATCAGACGCCGAAACTGCTGATGCTGTCGGGGATCGGACCAGAGGACGAGCTTGCCCGCCACGGGATCAGGACGGCGGTTTCTCTGCCGGGCGTCGGCCGGAACCTGCAGGACCACTATGAATGCCCGGTCGTGGCGACCACGAAAGGCTCCTTCGGCTATTACGGTGCCGATCGCGGCTGGCCGATGATCAAGGCGGGGCTGCAATATCTGCTGTTCAAGACGGGTCCCGTCACAACGACCGGTGTTGAAACCTGCGCCTTCTATGATCCGGACGGCAACAATGCCGAGCCGACGATCCAGATGTTCTGTGTTCCGACCGTCTATCTCGACCGCGACGTCATGGGCACCGATCCGGGCGATGGCGTCACCATCAACTCGCTGCTGTTGCGGCCCAAGGCGCGCGGCAGCGTTACGCTCGCTTCCGCCGATCCCTTTAATCCGGTGGTCGATACACAGATATTCACTCATCCGGACGATCTGCGCCTGACGATCGCCAGCTTCCGGTTTGCCCGCTCGGTGCTTGTCGCCTCACCGATGCGCGAGCTGATCGACAAGGAGATCTTCCCCGGAACTGATGTCACCAGCGACGAGGCGATCGCCAATCACTGCAGGCGCACGGTCAAGACCGGGTATCATCCAGTCGGCACGTGCAAAATGGGCCATGACGGGGATGAGGGCGCGGTCCTGACGCCCGATTTGAAAGTGCGCGGCGTCGAGCGCCTCCGGATCATCGATGCGTCGATCATGCCTACCATCGTCAGCGGCAATACCAATGCCGCGGTTCTCGGCGCGGCCGCCAAGGCCGCCGACCTCCTTCTCTCATGATGGCCGGACAATGCGCGCATCCGTCCAGACCGTTTCAGTCTGCATCCAGCAACAAGGCATGAGCCGATGAGAATTACCAAACTCAGCACGTACATCGTCCCGCCGCGCTGGCTTTTCCTGAAGGTCGAGACGGATGAGGGCATTGTCGGCTGGGGCGAACCGGTGGTCGAGGGGCGTGCGCTGACCGTGCAGGCCGCAGTCCATGAGCTGGAAGACTATCTGATCGGCAAGGACCCCTTTCTCATCGAGGATCACTGGAACGTCATGTATCGCGGCGGATTTTACCGCGGCGGCGCCGTGCATATGAGCGCGATTTCCGGCATCGACCAGGCGCTTTGGGATATCAAGGGCAAGGCGCTCGGCCAGTCCATCCACTCGCTGCTGGGCGGCCAGGTGCGCGACAAGATCAAGGTCTATTCCTGGGTCGGGGGCGACCGGCCGGCAGATGTCGCCAACAATGCCCGCGAGGTGGTTGCGCGTGGCTTCAAGGCGATCAAGATGAATGGCTGCGAGGAAATGCAGATCGTCGACAGTTATGACAAGGTGGAGAAGGCCGTTCAGAGCGTTGCGGCGATCCGCGAGGCGGTTGGCCCCTATATCGGCATTGGCGTCGATTTCCATGGTCGTGTCCACAAGCCGATGGCGAAAGTGCTGGCAAAGGAACTCGATCCCTACAAGCTGTTGTTCATCGAAGAGCCGGTCCTCTCGGAAAACAGGGAAGCGCTACGCGACATCGTCAACCACACATCGATACCGATTGCCTTGGGCGAAAGATTGTATTCGCGCTGGGATTTCAAGCAGGTTCTGTCCGATGGCTTCGTCGACATCATCCAGCCTGATCTCTCGCATGCCGGCGGAATCACCGAATGCCGCAAGATCGCAGCCATGGCGGAGGCCTATGATGTGGCG
The DNA here is from genome assembly GCA_020621905.1 of Rhizobium sp. Taxonomy (GTDB): domain Bacteria; phylum Pseudomonadota; class Alphaproteobacteria; order Rhizobiales; family Rhizobiaceae; genus Allorhizobium. Next base: position 718 of record JAHRYZ010000398.1, on the reverse strand, counting down.
CTCGCCCCCCATTGTCCGCTGGGGCCGATTGCGCTTGCCGCCTGCCTGCAGGTCGATGCCGTCAGCTACAACGCCTTCATCCAGGAGCAGAGCCTCGGCATTCATTACAACAAGAGCAATGACATCCTCGACTACATCTCCAACAAGGATGTCTTTCGCTATGCCGATGGCTTCGTGTCCATTCCGCAGGGGCCGGGTCTCGGCATTGACGTGGACGAGGCCTATGTGATCGAGCGCGCCAAGGAAGGCCATCGCTGGCGCAATCCCATCTGGCGCCATGAAGACGGCAGCCTTGCCGAGTGGTGAAGAAGAGGAATTGAGACGATGAACGGTGACGAACAAGCGCATCATGATCACGGGGGCCGCGCAAGGCATTGGTCTGGCGATTGCCAAGGCCTGTGCCGCGGAAGGTGCAAGCCTGTTTCTCATCGATCTCGATGCGGACTTACTGGAAATAGAGGCGCGGGCGTTGCAGAACGGCGGCGCCACGTTGAGCTTTGCTGCCGCCGATGTTGCCGATGCCGCGGCAATATCGGCGGCCGTGGCGCAGGCGGCAACGGACATCGGCCGGGTCAATGCGCTGATCAACAATGCCGGCGTCAATGTCTTCCATGATCCGCTGGAGACCAGCGACGAGGAATGGCAGCGCTGTTTCGATATCAACCTGAAGGGCGCCTGGAACTGCACGAAGGCGGTTCTTCCCGGTCTCATTGCAGCG
>JAHRYZ010000397.1:806-2524 GCA_020621905.1 Rhizobium sp. | reverse complement strand
CATGGCCTCGTGCGTGACGAAGAGATCGTGAAGCCGGCCGGGGCCCGACAGGCCGAGCTCGATCGAGGTTTCCAGTAGCGGCATACCTTCCCGGCCGAGCAGCCGCTTGGCGTGGTCGAGCGTCACCGCCTGCAGGAAACCCTTCGGCGTGAGGCCCGCCCAGCGGGTGAAGGTCTTCTGCAGCTGGCTCGGCGATTGCCCGAGCCGCGCCGCCATCACCTCCAGCGACGGCTGCGCCTGGTAGTCGAGCGTCAGCATCTCGATCACCCGGCGCACGGTCTCGTAGTCGGAGCCCCCGGGCGTGATGTCGGTGGTCGTCGAAAGGTCGATCTGTTGAGCAAGGGTCATGGCTTAATCCTCATTTATGACCCGACTTCACCACGCGCAAGGCCGACGCGCCACCCGTTTCTGGCCGGATCCGACGATGATGGACGACTTCGAGCACAAGGCAATTCTTCGCCGGGACGGACCAGGGTCGAGGCGTGTGTTCTGCCCCTCACCCTGCCCCTCTCCCCGTAAACGGGGAGAGGGGACGGCCACGGCGGTGCCGCATGGTCCTTCTCCCCGCCTGCGGGGAGAAGGTGCCGGCAGGCGGATGAGGGGCTGTCACCGCCGCCCCACGAAATGTTCGCATCAGATCCGCTGCTTGGCCGTCGCCAGCGCACCCTTGAACGCCCGGGCGAAGCTCTCCCGGTCGTCGGGATTGAGAAACGAGCCGATCTCGGTGCGCTGCCCCTGCCCCGTCACCTGCATCGAGACGATGCCGATCTCGTCGTGGCGCTTGACGAAGAAGCGGGCCCAGAAAGGATTGTACCAATGCTCGGTCATCCGCCCCGAAGGCGTGAACTTTCGGATCGCGAGATCGGTGCGCGAGACATAGACCTCCTCGCGGGCGCGGCCGGATCGGTAGTTCAGCCAGAAGGCGCCGTAGAGCAGCAGGAAATCGAGGCCGAAGAACAGGCCGATCGGCCAGGCACCGGTCGCCATGAAGAACACGGCATGCACGGCACAGACCGCGCCGGTCATCATCAGCAGGATGCGGAAGCCCTTCCGGCCGAGCGAGCGATGGGGCACAAGTTCGGCAGCGAATATCGGCTGCTCCGCGACGGGGTTCACATTGCCTTTGGTCATTGGGGCCGACTATAGATTGTCCATGACGAGTCCGATGAAGAAATCCAGCACCCAAACCTTGAAAAAGTCAAATCCCGGAGGCGTGGAGCGCAAGCCCCTGGTCCGTTCGGCCTATTCGAAGGCGGAATTGGAAGAGATCTTCCGCCGCTTCTCGATCCAGCGGCCTGAGCCCAAGGGCGAACTGGAACACGTCAATCCGTTCACTCTCGTCGTTGCCGTCGCGCTGTCCGCCCAGGCAACCGATGCCGGCGTCAACAAGGCCACACGCGCCCTGTTCAAGGTGGCCGACACGCCGCAGAAGATGCTCGACCTCGGCGAGGAAAAGGTCCGGGACTACATCAAGACGATCGGCCTTTACCGCAACAAGGCGAAGAACGTCATCGCGCTCTCGCAGCGCCTGGTCGACGTCTATTGCGGCGAGGTGCCAAAGACCCGCGAGGAGTTGGTGACGCTGCCCGGCGTCGGCCGCAAGACCGCGAACGTCGTCATGTCCATGGCCTTCGGCATCCCGACGATTGCCGTGGACACGCATATCTTCCGCATCGCCAACCGCATCCGCCTCGCCCCCGGCAAAACGCCGGACGAGA
>JAHRYZ010000397.1:0-796 GCA_020621905.1 Rhizobium sp. | reverse complement strand
CATTGCCGACATCTGCAAGTCGCCGGAAAAGACCTGCGACGTGCCGGCGCCGCTGGTGGAACTGCCGCCGCAGATGATCGGCGCCGCCGACTGAGCAAGATCGATGGTGCCGTCCGCAATCGCAGTGGAGACTGCGCGGCTGCATCAACGTCGTGCTTGCGCGAGGCCGTCGACAAGAGTTCGGATCGCGTTCTCGTATTCGCTTCGCCGCCCCCCTGCCTCGATCGCAAGGGCGGCACGGTCAAAGGCTGCAGAGAGTAGATCGGTCAGCGCGTCGAGACCCTCGAGGGAAGCTCCGGCCTCTTCGAGATGAGCCTTCAGCCCCTCGCGCAAGCGACCTTCGGCGTGTTCAGCATCTATTTTCGACACCTTGGCTGTTCCAAGCCCGGCAGGCCCGTCAAGCAAAAGCAGCCGCGTCCGCCCGGGTTCACGCATGGTGTCGAAATAGGCCTTGGCGCCCGAAAGCAAAGCTTCGCGGGCAGACGTGGCCTCACCGGATTGCGCCTCGATGGCAGCGGAAACCGCCTCTGCCTCGGCAGCAAGGACCGCTTCGAACAAGGCCCTCTTGTCGTCGAAGTGATGATAGAGCGCGCCGCGCGTGACACCCGCGGCCGCGACAATGTCGTGTGTCGCGGTGTCGGCAAATCCCCTTTCCGCGAACAGCCGCCGGGCTGCGGCAATCAGCGCCTGCCGCGTCTGCTCCATTCCCTCTCGGGTATTTTTCGCCATGGACTCTCTTTACGTGCAAGGTGAATGTATGATAGGGATCACGATACATTCATACTGTATGTTAAAT
>JAHRYZ010000396.1 GCA_020621905.1 Rhizobium sp. | reverse complement strand
CCCGAAGATGAACAATCTGATCAAGGGGTGGCGCTCGGCCCAGCATGACTGGATCGTCATCGCCGACAGCAACGTGCTGATGCCGGCCGACTATCTGCAACGCCTGTTCGCCCGTTGGACCCCGGGCACCGGCCTCGTCTGCTCGCCTCCAATCGGCTCGGCGCCTGAGGGCTTTGCCGCCGAACTGGAATGCGCCTGGCTGAACAGCTTCCAGGCACGCTGGCAATTGCTGGCCGACACCGCAGGCTTCGGTTTCGCCCAGGGCAAGTCCATGCTGCTCAACCGCCAGGTCATGGCGCGGGCCGGCGGGTTCGAACGCCTCGGTGGCGAAATCGCCGAGGATGCGGCGGCAACGCATGTCATCCGCCAGATCGGCCTGAAGGTGAGGCTGGCGCGTGAGCCCTTCGAACAGCCGCTCGGGCGCCGCTCGCTGGCGAGCGTGTGGAAGCGCCAGTTGCGCTGGGCGCGGCTACGCCGCTCGTCCTTCCCGCTTGTCTTCGCGCCGGAACTGCTCGCCGGCGGCGCCCTGCCGATCCTCGCGCTGGCCGGACTCACCGCCTCAGGCGTCTGCTCGCAGCTGACCTTTGCGCTCTATGTGCTCGCCTGGTACGGCGGCGAGATCCTGCTGAGCAAGGCCTTCCACTGGCACATCGGCCGCATGACCCCGCTTGCCATGATCCTGCGCGATCTGGCCCTGCCCGTGCTGTGGGTCGCCGCCTGGTTCGGCGACAGCTTCGTCTGGCGCGGCAATTCGATGACGGTCGCCTCGGGCACCCAGGCCAGGGCACCCGCCACCATGCGCATCCGCCGCCTCGTCGACAAGACGAAGGAACGCGCCAAGGCGCTGGCGACCTTGCGCCACTGAGCCGGATCAATCTGCGGCGCGTGAGCGTGCCAGAGCAGAATGGCGCGAGATCCCGTGGCACAACGGCGGCCCGGACGCAGAACGGGGGCGGCACCGGAAACCGGCCACCGCCCCCGCCCGCAGGGAGGTTCCTGTCAGATCGAACCGGCGCCCATCTGTTCCGCGATATAGTCGGCCTGGCGGATCGCCAGCGTCACGATGGTGAGCGTCGGATTCTCCGCCGCACCCGTGGTGAACTGGCTGCCGTCGGAGACGAACAGGTTCTTGATGTCGTGCGTCTGGCCATGCTTGTTGACCACGCCGTCCTCAGCCTTCTCGCTCATGCGGTTGGTGCCGAGATTGTGGGTCGACGGATAGGGCGGTGTCGGGAAGGCGCGGGTCGCCCCGACCGCCTCGTAGAGCTTGATGCCCTGGCTGTAGGCATGGTCGCGCATCGCCACGTCGTTCGGATGGTCGGTGAAGGACACGTCCGGGATCGGCATGCCGTACTTGTCCTTGAGCTCCTTGTGCAGGGTCACCCGGTTCTGCTCCTGCGGCATGTCTTCGCCGACGATCCACAGACCCGCCATGTTGGCATATTGGTCCATGGCCGAGGCAAACGACCGGCCCCAGCCGCCCGGATCGAGGAAGGCCGCCATGAACGGAATGCCGAGCGCCAGCGTCTCCAGCTCATAGCCGCCGACGAAGCCGCGCGACGGATCATGCCGCGCCTCGTCGCGGATGATGCCGGCCATGGTCGTGCCGCGGTAGAAGTGCACCGGCTTTTCGAACACGGCATAGACCGAACCGGTGGTGTGGCGCATGTAGTTCTTGCCGACCTGGCCGGACGAGTTCGCAAGCCCGTCGGGGAACATGGACGAGGCCGAGTTGAGCAGCAGGCGCGGGCTTTCGATCGAGTTGCCGGCGACGCAGATGATGCGCGCCTTCTGGCTCTTCAGATTGCCGTCCTTGTCGGCATAGACGACCGCCGTCACCTTGCCCGACTTGTCGTGCTCGATCTTGACGACATGCGAATTCGGCCGCACTTCCAGCTTGCCGGTCGCCTCGCCCTTCGGGATTTCGGTGTAGAGCGTCGACCACTTGGCGCCCCATTTGCAGCCCTGGAAGCAGAAACCGGTCTGCTGACAGCTGTTGCGGTCGTCGCGCGGCGCCGAATTGATCGCCATATTGCCGGTGTGACATTCCTTGTAGCCGAGCTTGTCGGCGCCGGCTTTGAGGATCTTGAAGTTGTTGTTGCCCGGCAGGCCCTCGATGCCGTTGGTGCGGGTCACCCCCATCTTGTCCTCGGCCTTGGCATAGTAGGGCTCGAGATCGGCCAGCGTGATCGGCCAGTCGAGCAGGTTCGCGCCCTCGACCTTGCCGTACGTCGTCAGGTCCTTGAACTCGTGCTCCTGGAAGCGCAGCGAAGCGCCCGCCCAGTGGGTGGTGGTGCCACCGACCGCCTTGACGATCCAGGCCGGCAGGTTCGGGAAGTCCTTCGCTACCCGCCAGCCGCCGCCGGTGGTGCGGTTGTCGAGCCAGGCGAGCTGGGAAAAGCTCTCCCATTCGTCGTTGATGAACTCCTCGTATTCGTGCCGGCTGCCGGCTTCGAGGATGACGACGTCGATGCCCTTCTGGGCGAGTTCGTTGCCGAGCGTACCGCCGCCCGCACCCGAACCGATGATGACGACCAC
>JAHRYZ010000395.1 GCA_020621905.1 Rhizobium sp. | reverse complement strand
GAGATCGCCGATGACGGACAGACCTTGCATGGCCGGCCTTACGGATCGTGGCGCGTCACGGCGGAAATCCGCCGGCGGGCGATCAGAAGGCCGGCGACGACGCCGGCCGAGGCCAAGAGCAAGGCGGCAAAGGAGAGACTGCGCGCCTCGCCGGCCGGCAGCATGGCGACGGACTGGATCGCCCCGCTCAAGATCACGCCGGCAACGAGCCCCGCGATCAGCACGAAGGACTGGCGATGGCCCCGCAAGCTGCGCGACACAGCATACCAGCCGGTGCACACCGCCAGAACGAACACGGCCAGTCGAAAGAGAAACGGATCGGATGCGGCGGCGAACATGCTTGCGCCCTTCCCCTGCCGCCTGGCGATCAGCGCATCATGAAGACGCCGGCGGCCGTCAGCACGACGAGAACGATCAGGCCACCGAAGAAGCCGGCGCCGCCGAGGATGCCGGCCGCCATGGCGATCAGCAGAGCGACGAGGAAAACGGTGCTGTACTTGGTTGCGGCAATGAAGAGATCATAGGTCTTTTCATGCTCGTTGTAGTTCATCGAAGCACCGGTTTCGACCGGACCGCTGTGGTGTTCGCTCATGATCTGTCTCCGCTTGGACCCACCGCATCACGTCTATGGCAGGCCGCCCACTTGTATTTCGCCAGGTGCCGAGTTGCGTCGAAGACGCCTCCCCCATTTCCGCCTTACACAAAGCGGCCGCGAAGCGCAATGGATCAGAGCGGCAGATCCACTCCGAGATCCCCCTCCGGCATGTAGCGAGCGGTCGGCAGGATGGTGAGCGGCGGCAGCGTGCTCACTTCCCCGCGCGCAAACATCATGCGCCGCTCGCTGGGCGAGGAGATGAAGAAGGGGAAACGGGTCAGCAGCTTGCGCCCGACATCCTTCGTATCGGTCGCCATCAGGGTCAGGTCGATGTTGTATTTGCCACAGTTCCTGGTCGGCGGGACGATCGTCTGGGCGTAGAAGACGCGCTTGTAGAAGGCGGCGTGCTGCGGGCTGACGAGCTGGAGTACGCGGTCTGTGTCGAAATAGGCCGCCGCCATGATGGCGATCCGCAAGGTGAGGTAAGGAATGGCCGGCATTTCCTTCATGATCGCCGGATCGGCGGCAAAGCGCACTGGATCAATCAGGGACATGCCGGCATCGAGGAAGGCGTCGATCTCCGCCGGGAAGATGTCCCGCGACGAGCTCACCCGGTGGTCCGGCGTGACATGGTGCATCCGGACCGTGCTGATGAGCTGCTCATCGTAATAGACGCCGAACACATAGGCCTGCGGGTCGAAGTCGACGTCGTCGATCAGCTGCGTTCCGCTGAGCGGCAGGATGTCGGCCATCTTGTAGGCCTTGTAGCGTATGCGCGCCACCTCCTCCATGTCCTCGCTGCTCTCGACCCTCCGGTACTCGACATGGTCGAGGATTTCCATGAGCCTTGCCGAGAAGCTCTCAGTGGCCGACGTGTGGAGGTTCATCCGATTTCTCGCGGTTTACGTTTCGTTAACCAACACTAGCAATCCACGAGGGGTTGCGCAGTTACGAAATCTTGTACTGTGACCATTTACCGTTCGTTAAGGTTAACAAATGGTTAGAAAACATGGTTAACCGCAGGTTGCGACGGAAATCGTACCCTCTAGATGCAGGGGATTTTCGAGATGACGACTTGGTGGGACGTCAGGCGACGTTCGCGGCGCCGACCGGAACCAGCTTCTTTTCCGCCCGCTCAGCCAGATCGGCGATGGCGCCCGAGGCGATCGGCATGGAATAAACGTAGCCCTGGATAAGGTCGGCCAGGTTAAATTTGGCCAGCAGAGCGAGTTGCTCCTGGGTCTCCACCCCTTCGACGATGATGCCGAGATCGAGCTGGCGCGACAGCGTGACGATGCCGCGCAGGAGCTTCAGCCGCTTGGCATCCTCGCCGATATTGCGCACGAAGGAACGGTCGATCTTGACCTGGTCGACCGGCAGCGAGTCGAGATAGCTGAGGCTGGAGAAACCGGTACCGAAGTCGTCGATGGCGATGGTGATGCCGTGCTTGCGCAATTCCTCGAGGATGACGCGGACGGCTGCAAGTTCCTCGATCAGGCTCGACTCGGTGACCTCGAGATGCAGCCGCTTCGGATCGAGGCCGGACTCGGCGAGCGCATCGAGAACGGTCTTGACGATGTCGTCATTGCGCAGATCCAGCACCGACAGGTTGACGGAGACGCTGATCGACTCCGGCCATGTCACACAATCGCGGCAGGCCGTGCGGATCATGAATCGGGTAACGTCGGTGACGATCCCCATTTCTTCGGCGATCTGGATGAAGATGTTCGGCGGGATCGAGCCCTTCTCCGGATGCGTCCAGCGCGACAGCGCCTCGCAGCAGGAAATCCGCGATCCGTCGAGCACGAACATCGGCTGATAGACGACCTGCAGCGCGTCGTTCTCCACAGCGGTCTTCAGGTCGGTCTTCAGCCGCTGCCGTTCGATATAGCGTGCGTCCATTTCCTGGGCGAAGACCGTGAGATTGCCCTTGCCGCGCGACTTCGATTCG
>JAHRYZ010000394.1 GCA_020621905.1 Rhizobium sp. | reverse complement strand
TCGAAGGCCTCGAGCAGGGGCACGAGCAGGCCGCTCTCCACCGCATGCCGGGCCTGATAGGACATGACCCGCGTGATGCCGAGGCCCGCGACGGCCGCATCCACCGCCGCCTCAGCCGTATTGACGGACAATCGCGGCCGCACCGGCACGGAGAATTCCTGCTTGTCTTCCTCGAAGGTCCAGGACTGGGCCGACAGGATGCCCTCGAAGGCGATGCAGTCGTGGGTGGCAAGGTCGCGCGGATGCAGCGGCGCCGGATGGCGCGCCAGGTAGTCGGGGCTCGCATACACGGTGCGGCGGATCGAACCGACCCGGCTGGCGATCAGATTGCCTTCCGACAGCGGGCTGATCCGCAGCGCCACGTCGATATGCTCGTCGGCGAGGCTGACATTCCTGTCGCTCATCGTCAGCCGCATGTTGATGTCCGGGAAGGACTTGAGGAATTCGGTAATCACCGGCAACACATGCAGCCGACCAAAGACGATCGGGGCCGTCATGGTCAGGTCACCCTTCGGCGCCAGATATTCGCCGGCAGCCCGCCGCTCGGCCTCCTCGACCCGGCCGAGGATCTCACGGGCCGCGCCGACATAGCCTTCGCCGGCCTCGGTCAGCAGGATCCTGCGGCTGGTGCGGGTGACGAGGCGAACGCCGAGATGCGCTTCGAGTTCGGAAATCTTGCGGCTGACGGTCGGCAGCGGCGAATGCAGGGCACGCGAGGCGGCCGACAGGCTGCCGCCTTCGACAACTGCCAGAAGAACCCGCATGGCATCAAGCCGATCCATCGTCCATTCCGATAATCGAGAGGATAACTTCCGAAACCGCTATCTACTACAGGAAACTGGAACCCGCTAGTCCTTGGCACGTCTTGAAACCGCGCCTGCAACGCCCAGCCAAGGAAACCGTCATGAAACTCTATCACTATCCGCTCTCGGGCCATGCCCACCGCGCCGTGCTCTTTCTATCGCTGCTCGGCGTGAAGGCTGACCTCGTCGAGGTCGACCTGCCGAACGGCGAACACAAGTCGCCGGACTACCTGAAGCTCAACTCGTTCGGCCAGGTTCCGGTTCTCGAAGACGAGGGCGTGGTGGTCAACGATTCCAATGCCATCCTCGTCTATGTGGCCACCAAGCTCGGTCGCAAGGACTGGCTGGGCGACGATCTCGCGACGGTCGCGAAGGTGCAGAAATGGCTGTCGGTGGCGGCCGGCGAGATCGCCTATGGTCCGGCGGCGGCGCGTCTGATCACTCTCTTCGGGGCGAATTTCCGCGCGGACGAAGTCATTGCGCGCGCTCACCGCATTCTCACGCTGATCGAGGCGGAGCTGACCGCCCACCGCTTCATTGCCGGCGACCGGCCGACGATCGCCGATGTCGCCCTCTACAGCTATATCGTCAACGCGCCGGAAGGCAATGTGGACCTCGGGTCCTATGGCGCGGTGCGCCACTGGCTGGCGCGGATCGAGGCTCTTCCTGGCTTCGTCGGCTTCCCCAAGACGCCCGTCGGCCTTTCGGCCTAGGGGCAATCTGCGGCCGGGATTCCCCGGCCGCCTTTCCCACAGGAGGCGACCATGGTTGATGACATCGAAAGACCGGCTTCGCCCTGGCATCAGGGCGAACTGGAGCTGCAGCGCGCGGTCGGCGTTGCCCTGCAGATGGAACCGATCGGCCGCAAGGTGCTGCGTCCCTTCCTGCTTGACCAGCACCGCGAGTTCTATCCTCTGCTGCCCTTCATCGTCATCGGCGCCATCGATCCGGAGGGCGCGCCCTGGGCGACGATCCGCGCAGGCGCGCCGGGCTTCCTCCAGTCGCCCGATCCCCTGACGCTCGCCGTCGAGGCCCGGCGCGAGCCGGCGGATCCAGCCGAACGCGGCATGGAGGACGGCGATGCGGTCGGCCTCGTCGGCGTCGATCTCGTCACCCGCCGGCGCAACCGGCTGAACGGCACGATCAGCCGGAGTTCGGACGATCGCTTCGCCGTCAGTGTCGGCCAGAGCTTCGGCAACTGCCCGCGCTACATCCAGAACCGCCACGTCAGCTGGGTCCGCGATCCCGCGGCTCCGTCCCCGGCGACCGCGGTCCTGTCGGATCGGCTGGACGACGGCGCCCGCCGGATCATCGCGGCCGCCGATACCTTCTTCGTCGCCTCCTATGCGGATCGCGACGATGCCGGGCGGCAGGTCGACGTCTCGCATCGCGGCGGCAAGCCGGGTTTCGTCCGCATCGCACCCGACGGGAGCCTCACCGTGCCGGACTTCGACGGCAACCGGTTCTTCAACACGCTCGGCAATTTCATGGTCAATCCGCGGGCCGGGCTGCTGTTCGTCGATCACGAGACGGGCGGGATGCTGCAGGTGACGGGTAAGGTCGAGGTCATTCTCGATTCGCCGGAGATTGCGGCCTTCGAAGGGGCGGAGCGGCTTTGGAAGGTGATGCCGGAAAAGATCGTCTGGCGCCCGGATGCGCTGCCGCTCCGCTGGACGTTCGCCCAGGGCGGTTTTTCCCCGAGCAGCCTGGCGACCGGCAGCTGGCCCGAGGCCGAACGCAGGCTTCGCGGGGCTTCCAAGGCGTAGAGGCGGCGGCAGCATGAGGTCG
>JAHRYZ010000393.1 GCA_020621905.1 Rhizobium sp. | reverse complement strand
AAGCACTCCTAATCCAGATGAAGAAATATTAGTTTCTCTAATTTTGCAGCACTCACTAGTCAAGACGAGTTTCGTGTTGGAGCTTGCCATGCTGATTGCCGCCACCGCCGGTTTCTTCCTCGGGCTGAGCCTGATCGTCGCGATCGGCGCGCAGAACGCCTTCGTCCTGCGTCAGGGGCTGCGGCGCAGCCACGTCTTCGCCATCTGCCTCACCTGTGCGGCCTCGGACGCGGCGCTGATCGCCGCCGGCGTCGGCGGGCTTGGCAAGGCCATCGCCGCCCTGCCCTGGCTGACACCCCTCATGCGCTATGGCGGGGCCGCCTTTCTTGCCTACTACGGGCTTCGTAGTCTTCGGGCGGCACTGAGCGGCAATGCGGCGCTGAAACCTGAAGGAGAGGCGCAGGAAAGTCTTGCCGCAGCGCTTTTCACCTGCCTGGCACTCACCTGGCTCAACCCGCATGTCTATCTCGACACCGTAGTCCTGCTCGGCTCCATCTCGACGCAGTATCCGGGCCAAGGTCTGGCCTTCGGCCTCGGCGCCACGACCGCGTCCTTCCTCTTCTTCTTTTCGCTGGGCTTCGGCGCGCGCTATCTGCGCCCGCTTTTCGCCCGTCCTGCCGCCTGGCGCGTGCTCGACGGGCTGATCGCGCTGGTGATGGGATCGATCGCCGTCAATCTGGTGTGGAGCAGTTGATCCGCCGACGATCGGCGATGGGCTATCGCCCGCAACCGGTGTAGGTTCGGGGCAATATCGTCTTGCACCGGATGCGCCCGATGTTCCTCACCAATCACGACATGGTCGATCTCGTCGACTTCCGTCACGACCTTCACCGCCATCCGGAAATCTCCGGCGAGGAAGAGGAAACCGCGCGCCGCGTGGCGGATTTTCTGGGGCCCATGAAGCCCGTCCGCATCCTGACGGGGCTGGGCGGCCACGGCGTCGCTGCGGTGTTCGAAGGAGCCGAACCCGGCCCGACCCTGCTGTTCCGCTCCGAGATCGACGCCCTGCCGATCGAGGAGAAGACGCAGATCCCCCATGCCTCCACCATTCCCGGCAAAGGCCATCTGTGCGGTCACGACGGTCATTCGACCATCCTGCTCGCCCTCGGGCTCGGTCTTTCGCGCGCCGCTCCCAAGCGTGGCCGGGCCGTTCTGCTGTTCCAGCCGGCGGAAGAGAACGGCGTAGGGGCGGCGGCCGTCATTGCCGATCCGCACTTTGCCGAGATCCGGCCGGACTTCGCCTTTTCGCTGCACAACCTGCCGGGCCTTGCGCTCGGGCAGGTCGCGCTGACCGACGGCCCGGTCAGCTGCGCCTCGCGCGGCATGAAGATCAAGCTCTCCGGCAAGACGGCCCATGCCTCCCAGCCGGAAACCGGGCTCTCGCCGATGACGGCCATGGCAAGCCTGATGCCGGCCCTGACCGCCCTGTCCCGCAGCGCGCCGCCCGACCGCGATTTCCGCCTGGCAACCGTCACCCATGCCGCGCTAGGTGGACGGGCCTTCGGCATCGCCCCCGGTGACGGCGAGATCTGGGTGACGCTGCGCACCCTCGTGGACGACCGCATGGCCGAACTCTGCGCCGAGGCCGAAGCGCTCGCCAGCCAGGCCGCCAAGGCGGAAGGGCTCGATCTGGACATCACTTACGACGACATCTTCCTGCATTGCGAGAACGCGCCGGAAGCCGTCGCCCACCTCGTCCGCGCGCTCGATGCCGAGGGCGTCAGCCACGACCGCGACAATCTGCCGATGCGGGCTTCCGAGGATTTCGGCCGCTTCCGCGCCTGCGCACCCTCCGCCATGTTCTTTCTCGGATCGGGCGAAGACCACCCCGCCCTGCACAATCCGGACTACGACTTCCCCGACGATCTGATCGCCATCGGCGCGCGGGTGTTCATGCGCGTGGTGCGCGACATCCTGGGCTAAGCCAGGCCAGGCGCGGCTGCAGACTAGAAGTCGGGAAAGCCGTATCGCTTCCACTCGGATTTCGGAATCGACCGGCCGACTTCGAAGGCGAAGGACAGGACGCGCGTGGCGTCGGTGTCGATCTCGCAGCGGAAGCGCACATCGAACCACTGGCCGGCGGCACGAAATGCCGCCTTGTTGACCTCCAGCACATTGCCGTCCTGCAGGCGGAACGACGGCAGAAGCTCCGGCCGGTAGGCCGGCGTTCCGTGGCGCAGTTGCTCCCGCAGTTCGGTGACGCACAGCTGGTCGGCCCGGTCGGGACGCGGAACGTCGCTCATCGCCGTCATCGCCGCCGCGTCGCCCGAAAGACTGGTCGAATAGAGCGTCTTCACCTCGTCGAGCTCGGCCTTGGCCGGTGCCGCCTCGGTCGTCGGTTTCTCGGCGGCCTTCGGCTCGGCCGCTGGCGGCTCGGGCCTCTCGGAAGGCGTCGGGCGGGCAAAGGCGATCGTCGTCTCCTCCGGCTTTTCCGCCGGCTTCGCCCCGTCGGCCTCGGCGCCATCCTGACCGGTGTCGACTTCGGGCAAGGTGATGTCGTCGGGCAGTGGCGTGCCCTCCGGCTTGTCCGCCTCGGCAGTCTTTTCGTCCTCGGTCGGCACCGATTCCGGCTTGTCGGCCGGCGGCTCGCTCTCTTCGGGCGGCGTTTCGGCC
>JAHRYZ010000392.1 GCA_020621905.1 Rhizobium sp. | reverse complement strand
GCGGCTTGCCGGCTTCAAGGCCGAAACCGTTGACGATGTTCAATACGCCCGGCGGCAGCAGGTCGGCGATCAGTTCGGCGAGTACCAGGATCGAGGCCGGGGTTTGCTCGGCCGGTTTCAGGACGACGCAATTGCCGGCGGCGAGCGCCGGTGCGACCTTCCACGCAGCCATCAGGATCGGGAAGTTCCACGGAATGATCTGGCCGACGACGCCGAGCGGCTCATGGAAGTGATAGGCGATCGTGTCGTGGTCGACTTCGCCGATCGTGCCTTCCTGGGCGCGAATGCAGGCGGCGAAATAGCGGAAATGGTCGATGGCGAGCGGAATGTCGGCCGCCATGGTTTCGCGCAACGGCTTGCCGTTGTCCCAGGTCTCGGCGCGGGCGAGCAGTTCGAGATTGTCCTCCATCCGCTGCGCCACCTTCATCAGGATGTTGGAGCGTTCGGTGGTGGACGTCCGACCCCATTTGTCCTTGGCGGCGTGGGCTGCGTCGAGCGCCAGGTTGACGTCCTGCTCGTCGGAGCGGGCAACCTCGCAAAGCTTGCCGCCGGTCACCGGCGTGGTGTTGTCGAAGTAGCGGCCATTGACCGGCTCGACCCACTGGCCACCGATGAAATTGCCGTAGCGGAGCTTGAACGGCGTCTTGCTCGTGGTCTGCACCTGAATGTTCATGCTGTCATCCTCCCTGGAAAAGGTCCCTCCAACGGACCCGTGCGAGGATGATTGCGGAGAACGGTCGGCGGCGATAGGGAGGCGAAATCATACCGCAGCGCACACTGTTTCAGGAATGCGACAGATAAGGCCTATCGGACTATTGCAGGGAGAACCGCTTGATCTTGCGATGCAAGGTGGCCCGGCTGATGCCGAGAAACTGTGCGGCTTGCGAAACATTGCCATTGGTGCGTGTCAGCGCGCGCCGCAGCGCCGCCCGCTCCGCGTCGTCCAGATCGGAACTCGCATCACCTCGGCTCTCGAGCAAGGCGTCGGCCGCCGGCAGCCCCTGGGCGATCCGCTGGTCATCGAGCTTGAGGGCGGCACGCGCGGCCTTTGTTGCCCCGAGGATCAGGTCGTCATAGTCGACCGCGATGAGGGCCGCGGTTGCAGCATGGGCGGTCGGCACCATGATGATGCGCGCGCCCGGAAAGGCCTGGCGGAAGAGTGTTGCCTCGACCCGCGAGGCGACGTCGCGCACCGCCTGGGACAGGATCGCCAGCGTCATGTCGGTCACGTCGCTCCGGCAGGTGGAAATGTCGAGGGCGGCAGCCACCCGGCCCATGTGGTCGCGGATCGGCGCCGTGGCGCAGCTCAGCTCGATGTTGGAGCTGAGGAAATGCTGCTCCCGGTGGATGATGACGGCACGCTCGTCGGCCAGCGCCGTGCCAATTCCGTTGGTGCCGACGCTCGCCTCGCTCCAGACATTCTGCTGCCATAGCCCCAGTTCGCGGAAGTCGGCGTCGTCGCCGGCCGATCCTCGCCGATCGAGCACGATCCCGTCGCGGTCGGACAGCACGATGCAGCAACCGGAGCGCCCGATCGTCTGGTGCAGGCGGTCCACCTCGTCGCTGCAGGCAAGGACGAGATGCTCCATCCGCTCCCGCGCCGAGCGGAACACCGCATCCTCGACCTGGACCGGCTTGCGGCCCTCTTCGGGGGCCAGTTGGTGGAGGTTGAGGCAGCGCCGCCACGACGCGGCGATCGGCGAACTTGCGGCCGCGGAACTCTGCGACGCGGTCGCGTAGACGAGGTCAGAATGGTTGGATGGCTGGCGCATCGGCTCCTCCCAAAGCGATAATGCCTTCGTCGTGGGACTCTTTCAATGACCATGGACTAAAACAAGCACTGCCGCATTGTCGTGGCGCAAACTGTCGCAGATGTGAGACACCTTCGCCAGCCACCTGCCCGCCCGCATGGAAAACGGCGCTGGCCTCAGAGCCGAAAGGTGGCATGCTCGTCCCTTGGCGAGGAAAACGCCCGGCAAAGCTTGCCTTTCCGGCGCTTCTGTTCTATAGCGCGCCCGTCCGTGTAGACACCCTTGGAGGCAACGCGGATGAGGATCTCTATGAGGCCTCCGGTTTCAGCAGGCGACGATATGGTACGCCGGCGAGACTCTCCAAACAACCTCGAAAGGTAAAACCATGAGCCACTCTTCTTACGAGCTCAAGGCCGAGGCGCGCGAACGGGTAGGTAAGGGGTCCTCCCGTGAACTTCGCCGCAACGGTTTGATTCCCGCTGTCATCTACGGTGACAAGCAGGCCCCCATCGCGATCTCGCTCAACACCAACGAAGTGACGAAGCGTATTCACGCCGGCGGTTTCATGACCACCGTCGCCACGATCGAAGTCAACGGCGAGAAGATCAGCGTCCTGCCGAAGGACTACCAGCTCGATCCGGTCCGCGACTTCACCATGCACGTCGACTTCCTGCGCGTCTCCGCTGACAGCAAGGTCACCGTGGAAGTTCCGGTCCACTTCATCAACGAAGACAAGTCGGCCATCAAGATCGGTGGCGTTCTGAACGTCGTTCGTCACGAAGTCGAGCTGCACTGCCCGGCCAACGACATTCCGGAATTCATCACCGTCGACCTCGCCGGCCACAAGATCGGCGACAGCCTGCACATCTCG
>JAHRYZ010000391.1 GCA_020621905.1 Rhizobium sp. | reverse complement strand
GTCGTTGACGATCGTCAGCAGCACTGACGACGAGGTGGAGATGTGGTCGATATACTCCGACTGGCGTTCATTGAGCGGACCGATCGCCGGCGTCTTCAACAGGTCGGTGAAACCGATGATGTTGGTTAGCGGCGAGCGCAGTTCGTAGGACACGTGCTGGACGAAGTCGTTCTTCAGCTCGTCGGCCTTGCGCAGCGCCTCGTTCTTCTCCTTGAGCGCCCGCTCGGCGAGAACGCTGTCGGTCTTGTTGACGAAGGTCAGCATGGTCTGGGCGTTCGGCAAGGGCGTCACGGCATAGTCGAGCACCAGGCGGGAATAGAGTTCCAGCGTGCCCTGGCTCGACGGCCGTTCGTCCTCGAAGCTTGTGATCATCTTGGCGAAGGCCTTCCAGCCGTCGGCGCCGTCATAGGAGGGCGCACAGGCGGCTTCGATCGCCTTGATATGGGTGCCCTGCTTCGCATCCGCCTCGGTGATGCCCCAGAGTGCCCGGAAGGCCGGGTTCGACAGCTCGATGCGGCCGTCGGGACCGAATACCGCGACACCTTCGGATAGGTGGTCGATCGTCTCGCCACGCACCCTGAGCAGCGTATTGTAGCGGCTTTCCAGGTCGAACTGCGCTGTGACGTTCTCGAACACCCAGGTCGCACCGCCCTGCGGATGGGCCGAGGCGATGACGCGCAGCGTCTGGCCGTTGGGCAAGTGCCACAGATCGGTCTGCGTCTCGAGCGAGCGATAGACCGAAAGGGTGTTCTCCTTCCATGCCTTCCAGCTCAGCTGTTCCGGCAGCCTGCGCGCCGAGCGCAGCCGATCCAGCAGCTCGCCGTGGTCAGGGCGCGATTCGAGGAACAGCGGCTCCAGATCCCAGAGTTTCTGGAACGGCTGGTTGAAGAATTGCAGGCGGCGCTCGCGGTCGAAGATCGCCACGGGCGTTTCCAGGTGCTCCAGCGTCTCGGCATGGCTCTTCAGCGTCCGTGCCAATTCCTCGCGCAGCGCTTCTTCGCCGCTGACGTCGACGGCCATGCCGCAGGAACCGGACGGCTCGCGGATGTCGACGACGTCGAAGAAGGTCCGCTTGCCGCGCACCGCGGTGGAAACGACGTCGTGGAAGGGTGATTCCGGCGTCGCGCTCGCCTTGATCTTTTCGCGGCTGAGGCTGGTGAGGATTTCCCGGGCCTCGCGGACAGCCTGGTCCGGCGAACCGGCCTCGACGGCCTCGCTATAGGCGTGGTTGACCCAGACCAGCCGGCCTTCCGTGTCACGCCGCCAGACCGGCTGCTCGATGGCGTCGAGCAGCGACTCGAAGGTCGCGATGGAATTTCTAAGACGATTGCGTTCGATCTTCAGTTCGGCAAGCTCGGCGCGCAGATTGTTGAGAGCGACGAAGCGGGCGAAGGCACGGCCGCCGGAGAGGCGACCTTGCACTTCGATGACCTCGCCGCGATGCGTCTCGATGATGACATCGAAGCTTTCGGCCTTGTAGCGCAGGGCTTCGATCGCTCTTTCAAGGTCGCCGGCCGAGGCGGGTTTCAGCCAGCGCCCGAAGGCGAGGAATTCGCCGTCGGTCTGCGGTGCGCCGGTTTCGGCCGGCAGCTGGCCGAGAAACTCGGGCTTGCCGTTTTGTCCGTCCCAGATCACGATCCGGCGGTTCTTGTCGGCGATCAGCGCCTGGTAGCGGGATATGCGCTGGTTCGCGTCCGAAAGGGCCGAACGCATTTCGGCGCCCTCGGCCTCCAGCCGGCCGCGCTGGCGGATCAGCCAGCCGGCCGAAAGCATCGCTGCCGAGAGTATCCCGAGCACGAGGGCATAACCGACCATCTCGACCGAGGTGAAGAGCTTTTCGGCGGGCGGTACGCTCGTCTGCGATCGGGCAAGGCCGGGCGCGAAAAGACCGGTCAGGATCGTTCCGCCCATGCAGGCCTTCCAAAGATGGGACAGCAGATCGCGCCTGAAGCGCGAGCGCGGCCTATCGCCTGCGCTCATGCTTTCGTCGCCAGGCTCCATGGCTCGCCGCCGCGAAGCCCGGGCATCCATAGCCGCCGCCGTATCCCGTCTGAACGGGCCGCTTTTGTTTACCGACATCCTCGGTCTGTCTCCGTCCTATGTGCCGCATCGTCGACAAGACATCCCATTTCGCCGACGCCCCTGATGGGTGCGCCACGAATCAAGTTCTAAAACAATACTGCCTAAGGGAATGAGCGGGAAGGGTCGGGCCCAAAAAAGAAGCCGCAGCCTTTGTCAAGGCTGCGACCACTAGATTTGGTAGATATCCAGAGGAATATCAATAGCGGTAGTGGTCAGCCTTGAACGGGCCGGTAGGCGTCACGCCGATATAGGCGGCCTGTTCCGCCGACAGCTCGGTCAGCTTCACGCCGAGCTTTTCGAGATGCAGGCGGGCGACCTTCTCGTCGAGGTGCTTCGGCAGGACGTAAACCTCGTTCTTGTACTCGCCCGGCTTGGTATAAAGCTCGATCTGGGCCAGGACCTGGTTGGTGAACGAGGCCGACATGACGAAGGACGGATGTCCCGTGGCGTTGCCGAGATTGAGCAGACGGCCTTCCGAGAGCAGGATCATGCGGTTGCCCTTGGGGAACTCGATCATGTCGACCTGCGGCTTGACGTTGGTCCATTT
>JAHRYZ010000390.1 GCA_020621905.1 Rhizobium sp. | reverse complement strand
CGGCCTGATCAGCCGCGAAAAGCGCGGCCAGTTCGTCCACTATGCCCTGGTGCGCGATACGGTGGACAAGGTCCTGTCCGGTTTCCTCGAGGAGATTGGTGCGGCCGGATCGGAGGCACTGCCGGCGGCGAGGACCAAGCCCGCCAACTCAGACAAGACGCCCGCCCGCAAGACGGCAGCCGTCGAAACGGCAGATGCCGATGGTGAGGCAGCCAACGTGCAAGCCCAGCCGGCACCGGCGCAGATGTCGATGTTCTAGCCGACGGGATCGCTAGCGGCATTCGCTCCTGTATTGACACACAAACGACAACGGGCGCCCAAGGCGCCCGTTGTCGTCTCGTTCGATCCCTGCGGCCGATCACATGCCCTGCGGGCCGCGGTTCATCGCCGCGATCCCGGTGCGGCAGATCTCGTTCAGGCCGAGCGGCTTCATGATCGCCACGAACTGGTCGATCTTCGACGACTTGCCGGTGATCTCGAAGATGAAGTGCTCGACGGTCGCGTCGATGACCTTGGCCTGGAAGGCGTCGGCCAGGCGCAGCGTCTCGGCGCGGGTCTCGCCCGTGCCGGCCACCTTGACCAGCGCCACCTCGCGCTCGACCGGCCGTTCCTGGCCGAGGTCGCGGGCGCGCACCGTCAGATCCACCACGCGGTGAACCGGAATGATCCGCTCGAGCTGCGCCTTGATCTGCTCGAGCACGCTAGGTGTGCCGCGCGTCACCACCGTGATGCGCGACAGATGCGCCTCGTGCTCGGTCTCCGAGACGGTGAGGCTTTCGATGTTGTAGCCGCGGCCGGAGAACAGGCCGATCACCCGGGCGAGCACGCCCGGCTCGTTGTCGACCAAGATCGACAGCGTATGGCTTTCGGCGGCGGCGGTTTCCTTGGCGATGAAATAGGCCGAACCGGTTGGCTGCTGATGTGCGTTCATGTCTCTGTTCCTATTTCAATCGTCAAACCAGCTGGCGGCCCTTGGCGTCGATGGCGTTGGCCACCGCTTCGTCGGTCGCCTCGTCGGGCAGCAGCATTTCATTGTGCGCCTTGCCCGACGGGATCATCGGGAAGCAGTTGGCCAGGTTGGCGACGCGGCAGTCGAAGATCACCGGCTTCTTGACGTTGATCATTTCGAGGATGGCGTCGTCGAGATCTTCCGGCTTCTCGCAGCGCAGGCCGACCGCGCCATAGGCATCCGCCAGCTTGACGAAGTCCGGCAGAGCCTCGGTATAGGAGTGCGACAGGCGGTTGCCGTGCAGCAGCTGCTGCCACTGGCGCACCATGCCCATGTACTGGTTGTTGAGGATGAAGATCTTGACCGGCGCCTCGTACTGCACGGCGCAGGACATTTCCTGGATGCACATCTGGATCGAGGCGTCGCCGGCAATGTCGATGACCAGGCTTTCCGGATGGGCGATCTGCACGCCGATCGCCGCCGGGAAGCCGTAGCCCATGGTGCCGAGACCGCCTGAGGTCATCCAGCGGTTCGGCTGTTCGAAGCCGAAATACTGCGCCGCCCACATCTGGTGCTGGCCGACTTCCGTGGTGATGTAGGTGTCGCGGTCCCTCGTCAGCGCCGACAGCCGCTCGATGGCGTATTGCGGCATGATGACGTCCTTCGACGGCGTGTAGGCGAAGGAATTGCGCGCCCGCCACTTCTCGACGCTCACCTTCCACTCGGCCGTCTGGGCAGCGTCCGGCTTCTTCGGCAGCGCCCGCCACAGGCGGACCATGTCTTCCAGCACATGGCCGACATCGCCGGTGATCGGCACGTCGACCCGGACGTTCTTGTGGATCGACGACGGATCGATGTCGATGTGGATCTTCTTCGAATTCGGCGAGAACGCGTTGAGCCGGCCGGTGATGCGGTCGTCGAAACGCGCGCCGATGCAGACCATGACGTCGCAGTCATGCATCGCCATGTTGGCCTCGTAGGAACCGTGCATGCCGAGCATGCCGAGCCAGTTCTTGCCGGATGCCGGATAGGAGCCGAGGCCCATCAGGGTCGAGGTGATCGGGAAGTCGGTGAGTTCGACCAGTTCGCGCAGGAGCTTGGAGGCTTCCGGCCCGGAATTGACGACCCCGCCGCCCGAATAGATGATCGGCCGGCGCGCATTGGCCATCAGCTCGACGGCGGCGCGGATGGCGTTGATGTCGCCCTGCACCTTCGGCTGGTAGCTCTTCTGGATGATATGGTTGGACGGCGGCGTATAGGTGCCGGTGGCGAACTGCACGTCCTTCGGCACGTCGACGAGGACCGGGCCCGGACGGCCGGACTGAGCGATGCGGAAGGCCTCGTGGATGATGCGGGCGAGATCGTTGACGTCCTTGACCAGCCAGTTGTGCTTGGTGCACGGCCGGGTAATCCCGACGGTGTCGCATTCCTGGAAAGCGTCGGAGCCGATCAGCGAGGTCGGGACCTGGCCGGAGATGCAGACGAGCGGAACGCTGTCCATCAGCGCGTCCTGCAGCGGCGTCACCGCATTGGTGGCACCCGGGCCGGAGGTCACCAGCATGACGCCAACCTTGCCGGTGGAACGGGCATAGCCTTCGGCCGCGTGGCCCGCGCCCTGCTCGTGGCGCACCAGGATGTGCTGGATGTCGTCCTGCTGGAAGATCTCGTCATAGATCGGCAACAC
>JAHRYZ010000389.1 GCA_020621905.1 Rhizobium sp. | reverse complement strand
TGTAAGAGCTATAGACCTGTAACGGCCGCCGCGCGTGCCCAAATGCGCCCTCGCCCCTGCCGCAGACCGGCGGCGCTCACAGCACTGCCAGCCCGAGCGACAGCAGGGCAAGGGACACGACGACGCCGACGATGATGCGCTGCCCGGTCGCGAGGAAGGCGACGAAGCCGAGGCCTGCGGCGGCGAGCCTGAGCCAGAGCGGCGAATCCGCCAGACTGCCGGTCGGGAAGACGATCAGCTTGGCGGTCACCGCCATGACCAGGGCGGTGGCGACCGCCCTCACCCAGTTCAGCGCCTCCGAGCCTTCGGCCAGCCGGTTGCCGGCGATCACGCCGAGCCAGCGCCACAGATCGGTGGCGAACCAGCCGGCGAACAGGATCACCGCATAGGGCCAGAGTTCGGCGGCGGTCATGGCTCTTCTCCATGGTCAGCCGCGACGATGGCGCGCCGGCGCACTACGAAACGGTCGATCAGGTAGGCAAGCGTTCCCCCGCCGATCCCGGCGATCAGGATGTCGAAGCCGGGCGTGACCACCGCCAGCAACGGGCCAGCGACCACGCCGATGACGAAGGCGATCTTCACCACGGAATGGCGGGCGGAAGCCCAGATCGAGCCGACGAAATAGACCGGCGTCAGGAAGAACAGGATGCCGGCGACCGCCGGCGGAAAGGTCGAGACGATCCCGTAGCTCAAGCCGACCAAGACCGTGTTGACCGCGACGAGCGTCAGGCCGAAGCCGGCGAAATAGGCGACGCGCGCCTCGCGCGGAATGTCCTTGAGGCTTCCCATGGCAAAGACCCAGGCGGTGATCGCGACGAAATGCGACAGGATCAGCAGCAGCCAGGTCGGCGTGCGGGCTCCACGCAACTCGGGGACGAGCGAGGCGACCATCGGCATCATGCGGATCGACGAGAGCGTCACGGCGAGGAATACGGCCAGCACATTGGCGCCGCTCGCCATCATGCCGATCAGGATCATCTTGGCGGGCAAGGCCCAGATCGCCGCCGTCATGAACATCGCCTCGCCGCGGCTGACGCCCGATTCGAGCGCAAAGGCGCTGAAACCGACGAAGGAGGTCATCAGGATGAAGGCAGGCAGCGAGAAGATGCCCCGCGCGCCCAGGAGGAACCAGCGGAAGGAAGGGGCATCGGCGTGGGTTTGGGACATCGACGGATCCGGCGGGCGGCTATAAAGGGACGGACGGGCCGACCGAGGTGACCACGAAGGATAGGACGTATACCGCCGATTGCCGCCGCGAGACAGAGGTTTTTGCCTCGAATGTGGCCGTCAGCGCATTCCGTCCGGCCCACCGCTCACGGCGATCATCAGCCAGCCGCTGCCGCGACGCTTGTAGATCTCGGTCCAGCGCCCGGCGACCTGTTTCGGCGCGCCGTCGGCTGCCTCGACATCGGCCTCGTAACTGTAATGCACGACACCGACCTCATGGTCGAAGACGGTGACCTTGAGGGGTTTCAGGCGGTAACGCAGGACCTGCGGCGTATCCGGCCCGACCGATGCCACGGCCGCCTCATAGTCGTGCGGCATATCCAGCCCCGTCACCCAGCCGCTATAGTCGCGGTGCAGCAGCTTGCGGACCGGTCCGGTCTCGCGCCGCCGCGCGATTTCCCAGAGTTCCGTGACGTGTTCCCAGAGTTCCCGCTGTTCCTGCGAGAAATGCTGCGCTTCCCGGTCCTTCGTATCCATCCGGATGCCCTGCTACCCCATTGCCCAGTCAAAGCCTAGCGCCCGCCGGATACAACCCGCAAGCCCGGCGACCTCCATACAAGGACAGATCACAGAAACGTCACTTGCGACAATGAAAAACCCCTCGCAGCAAGGCCGCGAGGGGTCAATCCGACATTCTGCCAATATTGCCGACCGTCATCGCACGTTGCGTGCCGGTCGTTGACGTTACTTCTTCTTCGGCACCTTGGGCACCGAACTGCGCTTGGCCGGCGAAGGCTCGGCGGTTTTCTCGTCCTTTGCGGCTGCAGCCTTGGATTTCGCCTTGGACTTACTCGCCTTGGCCGGAGCCTCTGCTTCCGCGCCGACGAGTTCGGCCTCGGGCTTCGGCTTGACCGGCGCCGCTTCGGACAGCGCCTCCAGATCGAGAACGTCAGCGCCGTTCTCGTCCTTCTTGACGCCGACCTTGACCACGCCACCCTTCTTCAGCTTGCCGAACAGGATCTCGTTGGCGAGCGGCTTCTTGATGTGCTCCTGGATGACGCGCGACAGCGGCCGGGCGCCCATCTTCTCGTCGTAACCGCGCGTGGCAAGCCAGGCGATGGCCGGTTCCGACAGGTCGAAGGTGACGTTGCGTTCCGAGAGCTGCGCCTCGAGCTGCATGACGAACTTCTGCACCACCTGATGGATGACTTCCGTCGGCAGCGGTGCGAACTGGATCGTCGCATCGAGGCGGTTGCGGAATTCCGGCGTGAACAGGCGGTTGAGCGCTTCCTCGTCTTCGCCGGTCCGCTTCGACGAGCCGAAGCCGATCGCCGACTTCGCCATTTCGGACGCGCCCGCATTGGTCGTCATGATGATGATGACGTTGCGGAAGTCGATCTTCTTGCCGTTATGGTCGGTCAGCGAGCCGTGGTCCATCACCTGCAGCAGGATGTTGTAGATATCCGGATGCGCCTTCTC
>JAHRYZ010000388.1 GCA_020621905.1 Rhizobium sp. | reverse complement strand
CCACGAGACACAGACGGTCGATGTGGTGTTTGCGGTCGAAGCCGGGCCTGTCGCGCCGATCGGCGAGGTGACCGTCAAGGGCGCCCGCAAGGTCGATCCGGCATTCATCGCCCGCTATTCGCGGCTGCGGCCGGGCCAGACCTATTCGCCGGAGCAGTTGCGTAAGGCGGCCGAGCGGCTGCGCGCGCTGGGCGTGTTCTCCAGCGTGACCATCAACGAGGCGGACGGGCTTGAAGAGGACGGTTCGCTGCCGCTCGGCATCGTCGTCGCCGAGGGCAAGCATCGCTATTTCGGCGTCGGCGCCAGTTTTTCGTCCATCGACGGGTTGGGCGTCGAGGGCTATTGGGGCCATCGCAACCTGTTCGGTCAGGCGGAATCGCTGAGACTCGAAGGCAAGGTCGGCGGGCTCGGCGACTTTAGCGGCGTCGAGGATCTCGACTACAGCACGGGTATCACCTTCATCAAACCCGGCGCCTTCTTCCCCTCGGGGACGCTGGAAGCGAGCATCAAGGGTGCGACGCTCACGACCGAGTCCTATGACGCCGCCTCGGTCATCGGCAAGGTTGCCTTCGCCTACGAGATTACTGATTACGACAAGGTGTCGGCCGGCGTTTCGCTCGCCTATGACGACATCGACGACGCCTTCGGCAACAATACCTACCTGACCTTCGGCGTTCCGATCGGCTACACCCGCGACACCCGCGACAACAAGCTCAACCCGACCGAGGGCTTCAACGCGGCCCTGACCGTCATCCCGAGCTACGAGATCCTCGGGGAGACCTTCTTCTCGACATTCGAGGGCTCGATCTCCGGCTATTACAGCCTCGGCGACGAGGACCGCATCGTTCTTGCGGCGAAGCTGTCCGCCGGCATGCTGGTCGGCGCGGGCGATCTTGAGTCCGTTCCAGCGACGCGGCGATTCTTCGCCGGCGGCGGCGGCTCGGTGCGCGGCTATGCCTATCAGGAAATCTCGCCGGAGAACGCCGCCGGCGATCCGACCGGCGGACGGGCCTATGCGCTCGCCTCTTTCGAGGCGCGGGTCAACGTGACCGAGAAGATCGGCATCGTGCCCTTCCTCGACATCGGCTCTGTGACTGCCGCGAATTATCCGGATTTCTCCGATATCCGCATGGGGGCGGGCATCGGCCTGCGTTACCAGACGCCGTTCGGGCCGTTGCGCCTCGACGTCGCCATGCCGCTCGACCCTTACGACGGCGGCAGCAAATACGGCATCTATGCCGGCATCGGCCAGAGCTTCTGAGCCGAACCCGAGAAGGACTAAGAAAGCCGCATGCGCCTGCTGAAACGCCTCACGAGATTTGTTCTTCGCCTGATCGCCTATGGCGCCGGCGTAACGCTGGTGCTCGGCGTGGTGGCAATCCTTCTCGCCGGCTATACCACCGTAGGCGGCAGCTTCGTGGCCGGCCAGCTTGCCTCCATGCTCTCGACGCCCGACCGGCAGATCACCATCGACGGCGCGGGGCCGCTGCTGGGCGGAGACCTGCGGATCGAAAGTATATCGCTGGCCGACAGCCGGGGCCCCTATGCCGAAATCCGCGACATCGCCATGGACTGGTCGCCTCTCGATCTCCTGGGCGGCCGCCTGACGGCTGAGCGCATTGCCGCAGCCACCGTCCGCATCGATCGCGCGCCCGTCGCAACCGCGGACGACACGGCGGAAGAGGAATCGGGTTCCGGCTTCACCCTGCCGGTCGAGATCGACGTGAAATCGCTCGACCTTCCCATCATCGATCTGGGCCAAGGCCTTGCCGGCCGTGACATCCGACTGTCGCTCACCGGCTCCGGCCAGGCGGTGAGCGAGCGGATCGAGGCGCAGCTTCGGGCCACGCGTGCCGAGGCGCCGGATGCCGAGGCAACCGCCGACCTCGTCTACGCGCCAGCCGAAAATCGCCTGCGCCTCACCGGCGTGCTGAATGAACCGGCGGGCGGCCTCGTCGCCGGCCTGCTGCGGCTGCCGGGCAGCCCGGCGCTGCGCATCGGCGTCGACGGCGACGGCCCGCTCACCGACTGGAAGGGCAAGGTGACGGCCTCGGTCGATGGCCGCCCGTCTCTCGCCGTCGATGCGACGCACCGCGTTGCCACCGGCCTGCGCAGCATCACCGCCATCGGCGGCGGCCGTTTCGACGCACTGCTGCCGCCGACGCTTCGTCCTCTGTTCGAAGGGGAGACGGTGATCGACCTCGCCGCAAATCTCGACCGGAATGGCGCGGTGACGATCGAACGGGGCAAGCTATCGACCGCCGCGCTCGATCTGACCGCGTCGGGCCGCTACGCCGCCAACGGGACAAATGACCTGAAGGCGCGGCTGGTCGGCACCGCAGGTCCGGTTCCCTTCAGCTGGACGAGCGGCGAGCAGACCATCGCGGCGGACATCGAGCAGCTCGCGCTTGCCGTCAGCGGCCCCGCCAATGGCGCGACCGTCGATCTCACCGGCCGCTTCGCCTCGCTGCAATTGCCGCAGGGCAAGTTCTCCGGCGTGGACCTGGCGGCCAAGAGCGACAGCTTCGATCTCGCCACGCGCACGGGACCTCTTCAGACCACGCTTTCCGTTGCCGCAAGCCAGCTCGCCGACGCCGAGCTCGACCGCATTCTCAAGGCGCCGCTGACGATCAAGGCGCCGCTGACGATCGGCGCGGCAAGGATCG
>JAHRYZ010000387.1 GCA_020621905.1 Rhizobium sp. | reverse complement strand
GACAGTGACGTCGGTGATTTCATTCGTCGCGCAGGCTTTGTTGGTCTGTCATTGCCCTGAAATATAGTCACTCCGGCAGCGATCACCAATGGGGAATTTCGCCAAGTTCCGCCGGAATCGGCTCGCTCCATGGTTTTTCTTTGCAAATCGCAACCACGGACCGTAGAAGGCCACTAACGATCCTAGGAGTGGGCAATGCGGCCATCAGGCAGAAAAACCGACCAAATGCGCAAGGTGTCCTTCGAGCGCAATTTTTCCAAGCACGCGGAGGGCTCCTGCCTCGTCAAGTTCGGCGACACGCATGTGCTGTGCACCGCGAGCCTCGAGGAAAAGACCCCACCGTGGCTGCGCAACAGCGGCAAGGGCTGGGTCACAGCCGAATACGGCATGCTGCCGCGCGCCACCGGCGACCGCATGAAGCGCGAAGCCGCAGCCGGCAAGCAGGGCGGCCGCACGCAGGAAATCCAGCGGCTGATCGGCCGCTCGCTGCGCGCCATCGTCGACCTCGAAGCGCTCGGCGAGCGCCAGATCACGCTCGATTGCGACGTCATCCAGGCCGATGGCGGCACCCGCACGGCATCGATCACCGGCGCATGGATTGCGCTGCACGACTGCCTGAAGTGGATGGAAGCCCGCAACATGGTGAAGGTCGAGAAGGTCTTGAAAGACCATGTTGCGGCCATTTCCTGCGGCATCTTCGCCAACCAGCCGGTCATCGACCTCGACTATCTGGAAGATTCGGCAGCCGAGACGGATGCCAATTTCGTCATGACCGGCTCGGGCGCGATCGTCGAGGTGCAGGGCACCGCCGAAGGCGCACCGTTCTCGGAAGAAGAATTCCTGACGCTGATGCGGCTTGCCCGCGGCGGCATCGGCGAACTCGTCCAGATGCAGAAGCAGGCGATACTTTAGGCGCGACGGCGACAGAGGACCGGGAGACGTGACGCAGCCCTTGGACGGTATCCTGGAGACAGCGATCTACGCCGCTGACCTCGATGCGGCCGAGGCTTTCTATGGCGGAGTGCTCGGCCTGGAAAAGGTGACTAGGCAGGCAAACCGGCATCTCTTCTACCGCTGCGGACCCGGCATCCTCCTGATCTTCAACCCGGCCGAGACGGCTAAGCCCGTCCCGGCCGGCGCCCTGCCGGTGCCGAGCCATGGGGCGACCGGACCCGGCCATGTCTGCTTCCGCGTGCGCGGCGAGCAGATGGACAGGATCGTCGAACGGCTGCAGGCGGCAAACGTGCCGGTGGAATCGGACTTCTTGTGGCCGAACGGGGCGCGCTCCATCTACTTCCGCGATCCGGCCGGCAACAGCCTGGAATGCGCAGAGCCCCGGCTCTGGAACCTCGAATAGGATTTGACCGCATGCGCAAGCTCGACACCCGCACCATCGTCGTCGCCAGCCACAATGCCGGTAAGATCGCCGAGATCGCCGACCTGATCGGTCCCTTCGGCTTTTCTGCCCGGAGCGCCGCCGAACTGAAGTTCGCCGAACCCGACGAGACCGGCACCACCTTCGAGGAAAACGCCGCGATCAAGGCGCTCGCCTCGGCGCGCGCCGCCGGCATGCCAGCGCTTTCCGACGATTCCGGTCTGGTCGTCGATGCCCTCGACGGGGCGCCCGGCGTCTATACCGCCAACTGGGCGGAGCGCGAGGACGGCAGTCGCGATTTCGCCATGGCGATGGAGAAGGTCGAAAAGGCCCTTGCCGAACGCGGCGCCACCACGCCTGAACAGCGCAGCGGGCGTTTCGTCAGCGTGCTGTGCCTGGCCTGGCCCGACGGCCACACGGAAATGTTCCGCGGCGAAGTCGAGGGCAAGATCGTCTGGCCGCCGCGCGGCACAAAGGGCTTCGGCTATGATCCGGTCTTCCAGCCCGAGGGTTTCGGCACCACATTCGGCGAGATGACGGCGGAACAGAAGCATGGCTGGAAGCCCGGTGATGCCCAGGCGCTCTCCCACCGGGCACGCGCCTTCAAAATCTTCGTCGAAACCTGCCTGGAGGCCTGAGCCGCCGATGCTAGAGGCCCCGCCGCTTCTCCTGCCCGATACCGGCGAACCGGGCTTCGGCGTTTACGTGCACTGGCCGTTCTGCGCGGCGAAGTGCCCGTATTGCGACTTCAACAGCCATGTCCGCCACCAGCCGGTCGACCAGCCGCGCTTCGTCTCCGCCTTCCTGCGGGAGATGGAGGAGATGCGGCGGTTGAGCGGCCCGAAGACCGTCACCAGCATCTTTCTCGGCGGCGGTACGCCCTCGCTGATGGATCCGGCGACGGTCGGGGCTATCCTCGACGGAATTGCCCGCCAGTGGCACGTTCCCGACGGCATCGAGATCACCATGGAAGCCAATCCGTCGAGCGTCGAGGCCACCCGCTTTCGTGGCTATCGCTCCGCCGGCGTCAACCGTGCTTCGCTCGGCGTGCAGGCGCTCAACGACCAGGACCTGAAGTTCCTCGGCCGGCTGCACGACGTCGAGGATGCCTTGAAGGCGATCCGGCTGGCCCGCGAGATCTTTCCGCGCATGTCCTTCGACCTGATCTATGCCCGGCCGCACCAGACGGTCGAGGCCTGGGAGAAGGAACTTAGGCAGGCGATCTCCTATGCCGTCGACCACCTGTCGCTCTACCAGCTGACGATCGAGGAAGGCACGGCCTTCTTCGGCCTGCACAAG
>JAHRYZ010000386.1 GCA_020621905.1 Rhizobium sp. | reverse complement strand
CTGGATCGAGCAGCAGCGGCTGTGGGGCGTCTATGCCGACGAGAAGGTGGATTGATTTGCACCGTCGTCCCTGCGAACGCAGGGACCCATACGCCGCGGCCTATCGATAAAGGCGGCTGAGTAGACGCCTTCTATCAACGATCAACATTTGTGTTTATGGGTCCCTGCGTTCCAGGCTGTGTGAGAAGTCGCGGTTTTTTTGGATTAGGACACGGCGGCGTTTACGGAGGGCACAAGAATCTTCGTCAGGCGGTAGAGGGCTCCAGCGCTTCCAGCAGCGCCGGTACTCCGAGGATGCTGATCACCCGTTTGAGATTGTAGCACAGCACCCCTAGGGCCAGTTCGGCCTTGGCTTTCTTCAATCCCTTTATCAGGAACCGGGGGTGGGCCATGAGCCACTTCATCGTCCCGAACGGATGCTCGACGGTTTCCCGGCGGTGCTTCATCCATACCGGCTCGTCCGTCGCCCGGCGGTGCATCGCCTCCCGCGCATCTTCGTAAAAATCGCGCACGATGACTCGCCGCGCCGCCTCGGTACATTGCGGCTTCAGCGCGCAGCTGCCGCAGGACCGGCTGGTGTATTCTTTCTTCTTCTGGGTGTGGGAAGTCTTGAA
Source organism: Rhizobium sp. (assembly GCA_020621905.1). Taxonomy (GTDB): domain Bacteria; phylum Pseudomonadota; class Alphaproteobacteria; order Rhizobiales; family Rhizobiaceae; genus Allorhizobium. The sequence continues at coordinate 2,060 of JAHRYZ010000386.1, read as the reverse complement.
CAGGCTCAGCGTGGCGCCGGCCGGACAGCGCCAGCTATCGCTTTCGCGATCATAGCTGAACCGGTCACGGCTGAAGTATTGGGCCCCGTTCGGATTGACCGTCTCGGCACGTGGCACGATGGCGGTGATACCGTCCCGCTCGCAAAGTGCGCCATGCTCGCCGTTCGAATAGCCGGTGTCGGCGACCACCGTCACTTCGTCGGCACCTACGGCAGCCTTGCCCTGCACCGCCATCGGATGAAGCTGCCGGTAGTCGTTGCCCTCGTTGGTCAGATCGAAAGCCACGATCAGCTTGTGCTCGACATCGACCGCCGTCTGCGCGTTGTAGGCGACCGCGTGACCATGCGGCGTCCGCATCAGTTTTGCCTCCCGTTCGGTCATGACCATTTGCTTCAGCCCGCGCGCCGCCAGATCCTCCGCCTGGCCCTGCAGCCGCGCCTTTTGGGCCTTGAGTGCTTCGATCGCAGCCGCGATATCGGCGGGTTTGCCGGCCGATCCCGGCTCCTCCCGATCAGCCTCGTCCATCGAAGCCAGGTACTCCGCGATCTTACGGTCAATCGCCGCGTTCATCTTCTTGATCCGCTTTGGCGTCATGACCTGTTTGCGGCTTGCCACCGCCGCGATCTTGGTCCCGTCAATCGCCAGCAACTCGGCCCCGAACAGCGACTGCTCCCGACAGAACCGGATAAAGGCGCGGCATACTCCCACGATCGCTTCCACGTGGTCCTTGCGAAAGTCGGCAATCGTCTTGAACGCCGGCGTCAGGCGGTTGAGCAGCCACATCACCTGAACGTTGCGATGCGTCTCGGCCTCAAGCCGACGGCTGGCGCGAATCCGGTGCAAATAGCCGTAAATGTAAAGCTTCAACAGATCGCCCGGAGCATACGGCGGCCGCCCCATCTCTTCGGCCGCAACCTTGGAAAATCCCAATGCCGCAAGGTCCAGCGTCTCCACGAAGGCATCAATCACCCGCACCGGATCGTCTGGACCAACCACCTCGTCCAGAACCTCAGGAAACAAGGTCGCTTGATAACGCGACGCTCCGGTGACATGCGCCATCACGGCCCCCGAATCAGAAAATCCACTCCAAATGATGTTAACACACCCACTTTTCACACAGCCTGGTTCGCCGGGACGACGAAAGAAGAAGCGGCGCTCGGGCGCCGCGTTTTTTTATTGCCGGCGCGGGAGCAGATCGGGTTGGGGGCCGCTTCGCTTGAAGGCATGGATGCCGCGACGTAGGATCACAGCGATCTGGATTGAGAAATGAGCCGATTCTGGAGCAGCCTGACGCGACCTGCAGCCCTATGTGCGGGCGAGCAGCACCGCATGGCGGATCTGGTCGCTCAATACCAATGAAAGCCCCGTTGGGTCTTTCGCCGCGCCGTACGATCCGCGGCGAGGCGGCCGTACGCTGCTGTATCCGGACCCGCAGGCGTCAGCGCTGCGGGCTGCCCTGGCGACCTACCACCGGGTGCGGCCCGAACAGGTGTTCGTCGGCAACGGCTCGGACGAGGTGCTGGCGCACGCCTTCGCCGGGCTGCTGAAGCATGACGGGCCGTTGCTGTTCCCCGACATCACCTACAGCTTCTACCCGGTCTATTGCCGCCTGTTCGGCATCGCCTACAAGACCGTGCCGCTCGATCAGGCGATGCAAATCCGCGTTGCCGATTATGACAGGCCGGCCGGCGCGATCATCATCCCCAATCCGAATGCGCCAACCGGCGTTGCGCTGTCGCGGGCGAGATCGCCAGCCTGCTGGAGCAACATCCTGACGCCCCCGTGGTCATCGACGAGGCCTATGTCGATTTCGGCGCCGAGACCGCCATTCCGCTGGTCGCCTCGCACCCGAACCTTCTGGTCGTTCAAACCATGTCCAAGTCGCGTGCGCTGGCCGGCCTGCGGGTCGGCTATGCGATCGGCGACGCCGACCTGATCGAGGCGCTCACAAGGGTGAAAGACAGCTTCAACTCCTATCCGCTCGGCCGGCCCGCCCAGGCCGGCGCCATCGCCTCGCTGGAAGACGAAGTTTATTTTCAACAGAGTCGGGTTCGCGTGAT
>JAHRYZ010000385.1 GCA_020621905.1 Rhizobium sp. | reverse complement strand
GGTTCTCGACCATTGCGCTCCTGGGTACCAGTGCCGCCATCGCTGATCCCGTCACCCGGCTGGCGATGCTGGATGGCCGCTCCATCGTCCTTTCCGAGCGCGCCGGCCGTCCGCTTGTCGTCAATCTCTGGGCAAGCTGGTGTCCGTCCTGCCGGCGCGAAATGCCGATGATGGCGGAGATGGCGCGCAGCCATCCGAAGGTCGACTTCGTCTTCGCCAACCAGGGGGAGGCGGCCGCCCGCATCGCGGACTATCTCACTGACGCCGGCATCGCGATCGAGGCAGTCATCGCCGACCAAACCGCGCTCCTGTCGCGGCACTACGGTGCGCCGGGCCTGCCCGCGACGCTTTTCATCCATCCCGACGGCACGCTCGCCGCCTCCCATCTCGGCGAAATTTCGCGCGAGAGCCTGTCGGAACAGATCAGCAAAATTGCAGCTCCGCTTGCGGAAAGGGACATATGAATGCGTAAATCCAACCAACCGGGACCGTTGAGCCGGGTGCGACTGCTGGCCCTGCCCGTAGTCCTGCTATCCCTGTCGGCCTGTGTCCAGACGACCCGGCCAGCCGTCGAGCCGGACGTGGTGAAGGTCGACCCGTCGGTGGCCAGCATGTATTCGGCAATCGACGACGGCGGAAACCTGATTCCGGCGGTGGACGCTACGAAGATCGCGTCGAAGAATGTCCGACAGGTGGTCGACTACCAGACGAAGGAACCAACCGGCACCATTGTCGTCGATCCGCATGCCCGTTTCCTCTATCTCGTGATGGGGAATGGCAAGGCCATGCGTTATGGCGTTGGCGTCGCCAAGGCCGGCCTCGAATTCGTCGGCGAGGCGGACATGGCCCGCAAGGCGCAATGGCCGGGCTGGACGCCGACCCAGGACATGATCAAGCGGGATCCCGAGCGCTACGAGCCGCTCGCCAAGGGATTGCCGGGCGGGCTCAAGAACCCGCTCGGTGCGCGTGCGCTCTATCTCTACAAGGGCGGGCAGGACACGCTCTATCGCATCCATGGAACCAACGAGCCCTGGTCGATCGGCAAGTCCGTCTCGTCCGGCTGCATCCGCATGCTCAATCAGGACATCATCGATCTGCACCGCCGCGTGCCGAAGGGCTCGCGCGTCGTCGTGCTCGGCCCCGAACAATCTGGAAAAGGAGAAATCTGATGGTCACCCGCAGAAACCTGATCAATGCCACGCTTGGCACCTTGGCCCTGACGACCCTCATCCCGCGTCTCTCGTTTGCACAGGACGTCACCAAGGAGGAGATCTACTTCGACAAGGACGCCCCGGTGCTCGGCAATCCGAAAGGCGATGTCACCCTCGTCGAGTTCTTCGACTATCAATGCCCCTACTGCAAGAAGTCGCATCCGATGGTGAAGAAACTGGTCGAAGAGGACGGCAATATCCGCCTGGTTCTGAAGGACTGGCCCGTCTTTGGCGGGGCGTCGATCTTTGCCGCCCAAGCGGTTCTCGGAGCTGCTCAGATCGGCCAATATGAGAAGGCGATGGAGGCATTGATGCGCACGTCCGGCAAGCTGACTGAAGAGGTCGTGGAAGGCTCGCTGACCGGCGCCGGTCTGAAAATGAAAGAGATTGCCGCGGCGGTGAACAAACACAATGGCAAGATCTCCGGTCTGCTCGACCGCAATTACAATCAGGCGCTCGCCCTGAATTTCGTCGGGACACCTTCCTTCGTCATCGGCTCGCATATCTATCCAGGCGTGCTGGACGAAAAGGGGCTCAAGGAGGCCATAGCCATGGCGCGCGGCTGATCTGCCTGGCCCGCCGCGCGTAGGTTTCTCTCTATGGGGGGACCGGGCGACCAAAAAGCGTCACCGGCACTGCCGAGAGCCAGCCTGTCGGCGAAGGTCACCGGGGGCGGGGCCATTGGGAGAGGCGGCGTCACGAAAGCTGCCCTTTCTATCCTGGGGGTCTAGATAATTCATTTATTCGTTATTACGTATTGTCGTATATACATTTCGCTGAGAGTCGTAGCTTCTTGTTGTGATGCCATACCGCGCCACGGAGCGGTCGAGACTCGGAACCGCCCGAGGAGCAACGATCGGACTGGAGGACATAGACACAACCGTGAGTCAGGAAGGAACCAAGCATGACCGCAAAGCCTGATGTGAAGGGCTTCTTCGACAAGCGCACGTTCAGCGTCCAGTATGTTGTCAGCGACCCGGCGACCGGTAAATGCGCGATCATAGACCCGGTGCTCGACTATGACGAAAAGTCCGGCACCACCGGAACCGATAATGCCGATGCGCTGCTCGACTATATCGCCGCGCAGGGGCTGACGGTCGAATGGATCCTCGATACGCATCCGCATGCCGATCACTTTTCTGCGGCCCACTATCTGAAGGGCAAGACCGGCGCGCCGACGGCGATCGGCGCGCATGTCGTCGATGTCCAGGAACTGTGGAAAGGCATCTACAACTGGCCGGACTTTCCCGCCGACGGTTCGCACTGGGATCGCCTGTTTGCAGCCGGCGACAGCTTTTCGATCGGCGAACTGCAAGGCCGGGTGCTGTTTTCTCCCGGTCATACGCTGGCCTCCATCACCTATGTGATCGGCGACGCCGCCTTCGTCCACGACACGCTGTTCATGCCGGACAGCGGTACGGCGCGCGCCGATTTTGCCGGCGGCAGCGCCAAGCGGCTGTGGGCCTCGATCC
>JAHRYZ010000384.1 GCA_020621905.1 Rhizobium sp. | reverse complement strand
GCCACCGGCTGGAAAATTGCTCCGACGCCGATGCCACCTATCTCGTGGTCGGCACCCGCTCGCCGGACGACGTCGTGCATTACACCGACAGGGATATTCTGCTCACCAAGGTGAACTTCGAAAAGACCCTGACTGACCGGGCCGGCAATCCGGTCAGCCGTTAGGCCAGCGGAAAACGGTCCTACAGCGTGTCCTTCTCCAGCAGTGTGAGACAGTCCTCGGCTCGGTTCAGCAGAGCCGTCTTCTTGCCCTCGTCCATCCGCCGCCAGCCGGCGAGGATATTGGCCATGCGATGATTGCCGCGGAGCTTGTCCTCGTTGACGGCGATGAAGCGCCAATAAAGCGAGTTGAACGGGCAGGCGTTTTCGCCGGTGCTGTCCTTCACGTCATAGGAACAGCCGCCGCAGAAATTGCTCATGCGGTCGATATATTTGCCGCTCGCCGCATAGGGTTTGCTGGCCATCAGCCCGCCGTCGGCGTAGAGCGCCATGCCCAGCGTATTGGGCAGCTCCACCCATTCATAGGCATCGGCATAGACGGCGAGATACCATTCGCAGACCGCCTCGACCGACAGCCCGGCGATGAGGGCGAAATTGCCGGTCACCATCAGCCGCTGGATATGATGGGAATAGGCATGCTCGATCGTGTCTTGAACGGCCGACGCCATGCAGCGCATCTTGGTCCCGCCGCTCCAGTAGAGGGCCGGCAAGAGACGATGCGCATCAAGCGCGTTGCGGCCGGCATAGTCGGGCATGAAGCGCCAGTAGATGCCGCGCACATATTCCCGCCAGCCGAGGATCTGGCGGATGAAGCCTTCGACTGCGTTGAGCGGCGCCGCGCCCTCGTGATAGGCGCGCTCGGCCCGGCGGATCACGTCGATCGGCAGGAGCAGGCCGGCATTGAGATAGGCGGCGATCATCGAGTGGAAGAGATACGGCTCGCCCACCACCATGGCGTCCTGCCAGTCGCCGAAGGACGGCAGGATCTCGGTGACGAACTGCTCGAACTCAGCCTCGGCCTCTCTCGCCGTCACCGCGAAATGAAAGGGCCGCAACCGGCCGATGTGATCGGAAAATCGCGCCTCGACCAGGTCCAGGACCTCGCTGGTGATCGCATCATGCCGCCATGAAAGGCGTCGCGGGCCTTTCAGCCCCTTGGGCGGCGACTTGCGGTTTTCCTTGTCGAAGTTCCACTGCCCGCCCTCAGGCTGGTCGCCTCGCATCAGCACGCCGAAATGCCGGCGCATGTCGCGGTAGAAATATTCCATGCGCAGTTCCCGGCGGCGATCGGCCCAGCGCCCGAAGCCGGCGCGCGTGATGAGGAAACGGTCGTCCTCGCGAATCTCGACCGGCACGCCGAGCTTCCCCTGCCACCCGCGCATCTCCTCCCTCAGCCGGTATTCGCCGGGCTCGGTGACCACCAGACCCTCCGCGCCGGTTTCGGCCAGCGCCTGTTCCACTTCGCCCAGCAGCGACTGTCCGTTGTCCGGGTCGTCCAGCCTGACGTAGCGCACGGCAAATCCGCGCTCCCGCAATTCCTCGGCGAAGTGCCGCATCGCGGAAAACAGGAAGGCGATCTTCTTCTGATGGTGGCGCACATAGCTCGCCTCCGCCATGACCTCGGCCATCAGCACGATCGAGCCCTGCGGGCTGGCGTCCCGCAGGGCGGAGAGGGAATCGGAAAGCTGGTCGCCGAGAACGAGGTGAAGCAGGGTCATGAACGGGAAACGTCATGCGCGTTCAGCCGGATCACTCCGCCTTGACAATCGATTGAAATCGGCGCATTGAAGCCGCCATGATCATCGCACGCGCACCCATCTCCTGCACGTATTTTTGGGCCTACCGGTAACCGGCGGCTCGACAGATCATCATGTCAACAGGCCGCCGTCAGGCGGCCTTGTTGTTTTCCAGGACAAAAGCTCTCCCTGACGGCGCAAACGAAAAAGGGAAGCGAATATGACCGAAGATACCGATATCACCCTGCCGCGACCGCCCGTCGTGGTCATCCGCGCTGCCAAACCCCATGACCTGCCCGAACTGAACGGCATGATCGCGGCGCTCGCCCTGCACCATGGCGACGCCTCGGCGATGACGCCGGAAAAGCTCGAGCGCGATCTGTTCGGCCCGCTGCCGTGGATCACCGCGCTGGTCGCCGACGGTGGCGAGGGCCTGATCGGCTACGCCATCCTCGTGCCGCTCTACAGGGCCGAGGAAGGCAAGCGCGGCATGGACCTGCATCATCTCTACGTGCGCGACGGCCAGCGCGGCAACGGCATCGGCCAGCACCTCGTCGCCCGCGCCCGCGAGCTTGCCCGCCAGTCCGGTTGCGACTACCTTTCGGTCAGTGCCGCGACCGGCAATTTCGCCGCCCATCGCTTCTACGAACACATGGATTTCGTGCCGCGTCCGGTCACCGGCATGCGCTACATGCAGGCACTGTCCTGAGCGCGACCGCGCTTGGCTTTTTCGTTTCCAAGGAGAATTGCCCATGCCCCGCATCGCCGTTGCCCTGCAAGCCGATTTCGCCGATTGGGAGCCCGCGCTGCTGATGGCCGCGGCGCGCTATTATCTCGGCTGTGAGGTGCTCACCGCCACGCCGGACGGCCGGCCCGTCGTCTCGATGGGCGGCCTGAAGGTCACGCCGGACATCGGCTTTGCCGAGATCGACCCCTTGCGCTTCGACGCGCTGGTGATCCC
>JAHRYZ010000383.1 GCA_020621905.1 Rhizobium sp. | reverse complement strand
CGCGCTGCGGCGCCGATCTGGTCGGCTATTTCGCCCCGCACGAAGGCTCTGCCACCACGGCCTACGGCATCTACCACGTCAAGGACCTCGCGGCCTACGAAGCCTATCGCGCCCGGCTCGCCGCAGACCCGCTCGGCAAGGCCAATTACGAATTCGCCCGCAATGCCCGCTTCATCCTCAAGGAGGACCGGCTCTTCCTAAAATGCGTCTCCGAACTGCCCGCGCTCATGGTGCAGCCATGATCGCCGTCATCTTCGAGGTGACGCCCTTTCTCGGCGAGCGCCACCGCTATCTCGACCTGGCCGGAGACCTGCGGGCGAAACTGGAGGCGATGGACGGCTTCATTTCCGTCGAACGCTTCGAAAGCCTCACCGTGCGCGGCAAGCTTCTGTCGCTGTCCTTCTGGCGCGACGAAGACGCGGTGCGCCGCTGGCGCGAGACCGAGGAGCATCGGGCGGCGCAACAGGCGGGACGCGGCGGCGTGTTCGCCGATTATCGCCTGCGCGTCGCTCATGTGCTGCGCGACTACGGACTTCATGAACGGGAGGAGGCGCCGCCCGACAGCCGGGCCGTCCATGGATGACCTCCCGCCGGCGGTTGATGGGGGTGCTCGTCTCGACAATTCGCCGGCTGCTGACTATGCAGGTGGCATGGAGAAAGAACACGACGACACCATCGCCAGCCGCATCAGCCGTGCCCTCGCCGAGCGCATTATCCATGGGGAGCTGACGCCCGGCGCGCGCCTTGCCCAGGACCATATCGCCGAGGAATTCGGGGCGAGCCACGTGCCGGTCCGCGAAGCCTTCCGGCGGCTCGAAGCGCAGGGTCTCGTCGTCAGCATTCCCCGCCGCGGCGTGCGCGTCGCCTCGTTCGACCTCCGGCAGGTGCGGGAGGTCGCCGAAATGCGCGCCGCACTCGAGGTGCTGGCGCTGCGCCATGCCGCGCCCCATCTGACCGGCGCGGTGCTTGACGCGGCCGAGCAGGCGGCGACCGATGCCGACGACGCCAAGGACGTCCGCGCCTGGGAGGAGGCCAACCGTCGCTTCCATCGCCTGATCGTCTCGACCTGCGGCATGCCGCGCCTGCTCTCCGTCATCGACGACCTGCATGCCGTCAGCGCCCGCTTTCTCTTCGTCGCCTGGCGCGCCACCTGGGAGGCGCGCACCGACCACGACCATCGCGCCATCCTCACCGCGCTGAGGCAGGGGGATGTCGGCGAGGCCTGCTGCATCCTCGAGCGGCACGTCCAGTGGATCGGTCGTGCGCCGGTGCCGCTTCCTGGCCGCCCCGAGACTGAAGGTTTTGCCATCGTCGGCTGAATTTCCCCAATTTATAGATTAAATCACTCTCCTGCGAAAAAGCCTGCCAGGTATGGATTCTTGCATCCATCGCTTGAGATCGCTTCCGCGGGTCCGCGGATTTCCGCTCCGACCTCGGTTCACTTGTCTTGGCAACACTCAAAATAATAGATAAAAGATTCGGCGTGCATCAAACTATCTATAAAATGGAGATTGCAATGATGTCTGTCCTCGCTCCCGCCGCTCGCGGCTTCGATCCGCTCGGCATCGGCCGCCGCTCGCTGGCCACCCAGTCCGTGCTCCTGGTCTTCGGCACGGCCGTGCTGGCGCTCGCCTCGCAGGTGAGCGTACCCATGGTGCCGGTGCCGATCACCCTGCAGACCTTCGCGCTGACCATGATCGGCGTGCTCTACGGCTGGCGTCTTGGCGCCCTGACGGTTCTCGCCTGGCTCGGCGAGGCGATGGTGGGGCTGCCCGTTCTCGCCAACGGCAGCGGTGGCCTGGCGCCCTTCGTCGGCCCGACCGCCGGCTATCTCGTCTCCTTCCCGATCATCGCGGCCCTGGCCGGCCTCCTCGCGGAAAAGGGCTGGACCGGCGAGCGGGTGGTGCTGAGCTTCTCGGCGCATCTCCTCTCCAACCTGTTGTGCCTGGCCATCGGCGGCGCATGGCTTGCCTATCTGCTGGGCGTGGAGAAAGGTCTTGCCCTCGGCGTCATGCCGTTCATCCTGGGCGCCGTCATCAAGTCCGCGCTCGCCGCCGCCCTGCTGATGGCGCTCGACCGTCGGACGAGCAAGCCGATCGAGCTCTGAGGCAGGAACCGGCGAACCCGTGACCGTCCGGCTCCGTGCCCACCATCTGCTCTGCATGCTGACCTATGTCGGCAAGGGCTATTCCCCCGCCTTCGTCGAGAACTACGAGGCGATTGCCGCCCGTCTTTCGGCCGGTGAGGAGATCGAAATGGTGGCGGGGCCGGACGACATTTGCGGGCCGCTCACCGCAGACCCCGATGCCCATTGCCATGGCGAAAGCGTCGTGGAGCGGGATCGGGCGGCGACGGAGGCCGTCGCCCGCCTGCTCGGCAGCCCCCTTCGCCCTGGCGCCCGCATCACGCCGGGCGCCAGCCTCCTCGCCCGCCTGCGGAAAACCTTCGCGACCGGCGAGATCCGTACTGCCTGTTCCGGCTGTGAGTGGTCCGACCTCTGCGACGGTGTCGCGGACGGCGGCTATGTCGGCGCCCGGGTCGCGCCCTAGGCCGGCGGTCGCCCGTCTCCCCGCCTGCGGGGAGACGGTGGCGCGATAGCGCCGGATGAGGGGCAGAGCCCGAGGCAGATGACACGTCCCACGACCTCTGGCAGATTGCTGCAAGGAGGCGCCTCCATGATTACGCTCGACACCCTGC
>JAHRYZ010000382.1 GCA_020621905.1 Rhizobium sp. | reverse complement strand
GCTCGACGGCCCGTCTTGGGCTGCCTGAGCCAAGGTAGGAGAAAGCGGCCCCATGGGAATACAGGCAAAAGTTGGGGACGTATTCCTCGTTCCGCTCGACGGCAAGGGCTGGGCGCTTGGCCAGCTTGTCAGCGCGTGGAACCATGAACTTTATGTAGCGGTCTTCGGCCAGAAAGTGGAAACACGGGATGTGAACCCTCACAGTGTCGTCGATCAGAAGCCAGTCTTTCTGGCGCTGACGCTCGATGCCAAACTGTCCCACGGTGATTGGCCGATCCTTGGCAATGTTCAGGAAAATCTGGCGAGCTTTCCGCAACCGGCATTCAAGGTCCGGCAGTCGGGCGTGTTGCATATCGAATCGCGGGATCGCACCGTCAGTTGGCTGGCGTCTCCGGCGGAGGCTGAGATACTGCGATACCGTAGCGTGTCGTCCCCGGCGGTGATCGAAAAGGCCATCCAAGCACATTTCGGCATTGGTGAATGGAGCCCGCACTACGACGACTTCCCTGCCGCCTATGCGTTCGAATCTGCCCGACTGCTGGCTGCTTTAGGGAAAACAAGGTAAAAGGAGTGGCTCCCCCTGCGGGGTAAGCTGTTGTCTGCGCATCGTTTTTTAGCGAGACAAGCGTCACCGTCATGGAGGCAGTCGGGTCCGTATTCATATCAATGCATTGATGTTGTTCGGCAAATGCCAGCACCGGGAGTCCCGCGGGTGGGGAGGCGCCCGCCCGTTGGCGCTGGTGGTGCGGCATGGGATCGTTGTCACGATCCCCGAAGCTGCGGCATCGGCAATGCCATCGGGACGCCGCGAAAATCTCGCGGCGCGGTTGCCCCGCCGGAGGCCGGGTTCGGGGGCGATCCGGCGGCCGAGCTGGCTGGCGCGATCGAGGCCGGAAGGTGGTCAGAAGCAATCTGTTTCGGCTCCCTTGTGAGCGTCTCTCCCTTCAAATGCTTGCAGCCTCTGTTCAAGGTAGCCGATGAAGGCTTGGAGAGGTTTCCTGCCAAGCAGGTTTCGTCATCTGTTTGGACGCTTCAACCCCTCAAATCCACGGTGGCTGTAGCTCTCGTCCCCTAGCTCCGATTGGTCGTCGCCTGAACGGCGCGCCGCATCAGGAACGCCCTCTCGCTCTCATTGCCGCTGAGTTCCGCCGCCCGCTCGAACGCGGCCCGCGCTTCCGCCGGCCGTCCGGCCCGCAGCAGGAAATCACCTCGCGCGGCCGCCATAGGCGCGTAGCCCTTGAGCGCCGGCTCGTCCTCCAGCGCGTCCAGCAGCGCCAACCCCGTTTCCGGCCCGAACGCCATCGCATGGGCGACGGCCCGGTTGAGTGCCACCACGGGGGAGGGCAGCACGGCCAGCAGCCGGTCGTAGAGCCCGGCGATCATCCGCCAGTCCGTGTCCTCGAAGCGCCGGGCGCGGGCGTGGCAGGCCGCCAGCGCCGCCTGCAGGGCATAGGCGCCGTCTTCACCGCCGAGCGCACGGACCCGCTCCAGCGCCGCGAACCCGCGGTGAATGAGTAACTGGTCCCAACGCGACCGGTTCTGCGTCTCCAGCGTCAGCGGCACGCCGTCCGGGCCATTGCGGGCGACAAGACGCGACGACTGGATTTCCATGAGCGCCAGCAGCCCATGCACCTCCGGTTCGTCGGGCGCCAGACCGGCGAGAATGCGGCCAAGGCGCATGGCCTCGGCGCAGAGTTGCGGGCGGATGGCATCCTCGCCGGTGCTCGCCGCATAGCCCTCGTTGAAGATCAGGTAGACCACTTCCAGCACCGAGGCGAGACGCGCGTCGCGCTCGGCGCCGCGCGGCACCTCGTAGGCGATACCGGCCCCGCCGAGGCTCTTCTTTGCCCGGACGATCCGCTGGGCGATTGTCGTCTCGCTCGACAGGAAGGCGCGGGCGATCTCGTCCGTCGTCAGCCCGCCGATCAACCTGAGCGTCAGCGCCACGCGTGCATCGGTCGAAAGCACCGGATGGCAGGCGGTGAAGATCAGGCTCAGGCGTTCGTCGCCGATGTCGTCGTCCATGCTCGCCTCGATCGCTTCGATCGTGCTGTCCTGTTCGAGCTCCAGATCGCGGCCGATCTCGTCATGCTTGCGTTCCATCATGCGGGCGCGGCGCAGCGCATCGATGGCGCGCCGCTTGGCGGTCGCCATCAGCCAGGCGGCGGGATTGTCGGGAATACCGCTCGTCGGCCAGCGGTCGAGCGCCACGACCAGCGCATCCTGCGCCAGCTCCTCGGCCCGCCCGACATCGCGTACGATCCGGGCGAGCCCGGCGATCAGCCGGGCCCGTTCCATGCGAAAGACGGTCTCCGCCGTCCGGTGCGCTTCGGATGTCTCCATGCGGCGGCAGTATGCGGGCTCGGCGGGTTCAGTCAACGGCCGGCGGTGACCGTGACCAGAGCCGCAATCCCTCCCGCCGCATGGATTCGTCTAGGCGTCCGGCGGTCCGCCGGCCGCAGCCGCCGGATCCATCCACAGGATCTCCCAGACATTGCCGTCCGGATCCTCGACCGAGCGGCCATACATGAAGCCGAGATCCTGGGCCGGGTTGGGGTCGGCCCTGCCGCCGGCGGCCACGGCTGCGCCAAGGACTGCATCGACGCCGTCGCGCGTCTCGACGCTGAGTGCCAGCAGCGCCTGGCTCCGGGCCCTGGCGTCGCCGATCGGCCGGCTGGTGAACTGCCCGTAGCGCTCATGCGTC
>JAHRYZ010000381.1 GCA_020621905.1 Rhizobium sp. | reverse complement strand
ACTTTCCTGTGCCTGGGCAGTCGCAGCGCCACCGGTTGCGGCACGAGCGACCTTCGCCATGAGTTTGCGTGCCGGGGATGCGACAGGTCGGGCATCGGGACGCGCTACGGATACTGTATTCGAAGAGTGTTGCCCAATTCTAAACTGAGCCACGAGATTGCGAAGGGTTTCGGCTTCGCGGGCCAGGCTGTGGCTGGCTGCGGTCGTCTCCTCGACCATGGCGGCGTTGTGTTGCGTGTTCTGGTCCATGGCGTTGACCGCCTTGTTGATCTCCTGCAGGCCGGTCGCCTGTTCACGGGACGCTTCGACGATGGCGATGACGTTGAGGTTGATGTCCTGGACTTCCGCGACGATCTGCTCCAGCGCCTTGCCGGTCTGGCCGACGAGGCTGACACCGTTGCGGACCTGTTCTCCGGACGTGGTGATCAGGGCCTTGATCTCCTTGGCGGCATTGGCGGACCGCTGGGCAAGCTCGCGCACCTCCTGGGCGACAACGGCAAATCCCTTGCCGGCCTCTCCCGCGCGGGCTGCTTCGACGCCGGCATTCAGCGCCAGCAGGTTGGTCTGGAAGGCGATGTCGTCGATCACGCCGATGATGTTGGATATTTCGCGGGACGACGCCTCGATCTGGCCCATGGCATTGATCGCGCTCTTGACCACTTCCCCGGATTTTTCCGCGCCAGCCTTGGTTCTGGCAACGAGCGAGCCTGCTTCCTCGGCGCGCTTGGAGCTGTCGCTGACCGTCTGGGTGATCTCTTCCAGCGCCGCTGCGGTTTCTTCCACGGCTGCGGCCTGCTGCTCGGTGCGCTTGGCCAGGTCGTCGGAGGCTGACTGGATCTCGCGCGAACCGGCGGCGATCGCATTGGTGTTGTCGCCGACCGTGCTCATCGTCGCCTGCAGCTTGTCCAACGAGTTGTTGAAGTCGACGCGCAGGCGGTCCAGGCTGGGCAGGAGCGGATGATCGATCCGAACCGTCAGGTCGCCGTCTGCGAGCGCGGTGAGGCCGACCGCCACATCATCGACCGAGCGGACGCGTTCGGTGACATCGGTGGCGAACTTGACGACCTTGAAGACCTTGCCGTTCATGTCGAAGATGGGATTGTAGGACGCCTGGATCCAGACGACCCTGCCGCCCTTGCCGATGCGCTTGAATTCTTCGGCGACGAATTCGCCGCCGGCGAGCTTCTGCCAGAAGCGCTGGTAGTCGGCGCTTTGGGTATAGGCCAGCTCGCAGAACATCGCATGATGCTTGCCCTGGATCTCGCCGAGGCTGTAGCCAAGCGTCTTGAGGAAATTGTCGTTTGCCGTCAGGATCTCGCCGGTCGTGGTGAACTCGATGACGGCCTGGGCTCTGGAGACTGCTGCGAGCTTGCCGGCGTCCTCCGCCGCTCTCAGTTTCGCGGCGGTGATGTCGGTGGCGAACTTCACCACCTTGTAGGGCTTGCCGCCGCTGAAAACCGGGTTGTAAGAAGCCTGGATCCAGACGTCCTGGCCGGTCTTGCTGATCCGCTTGTACTCGCGCGCATCGAATCGGCCGGCGGCAAGCGAGGCCCAGAACTGCTTATATTCCTGGGAGGCGACATAGGTCGGGTCGCAGAACATGCTGTGATGCCTGCCCTGGATTTCCGACAGCTGGTATCCAAGCGCGCGGCAGAAGTTCTCGTTTGCCGTGATGATCTTGCCATCAAGGGTGAACTCGATGATTGCCTGCGAACTGTTTAGGGCTGCCAGGATCGCTTTTGCGTCCGCGCCGAACATATTGATGTGCACTCTCAGTCCTCCTCGTTTTGGCGCATGGAGGCGCGGCTAAACCGTCTCCAGTACCGTGGATCTCAATCGAAATATAACTAGGGTCGCCTTTGCGCGGCGGATCTGCCCGACGCTCCTGCCCCTGAAAAATAGGGGGTTTTGGTTAAGAGCTTCTAAAGGAGTTGACGGCGAGATTCAAAATTTCATCCCGTGGGCATCTGCTCACCAAAAAAGTCTGCACCGAAATACATGCCTTGAACGAAGAGAGGCTCTCGCCAAAAGACGAGAGCCTCTCCAATCAGCCGAGATACGGATGGTTGATCGCTTGGTTACTGCAGCAGAACCTTGCTTATTCTCTCCAGTGCCCAGTCCACTTGTTCCCTAGTAATAACCAGTGGCGGCGCTAAACGGATGGTGTCGACGTGGGTGTCCTTGGCCAACAGGCCGAGATCCTTCAGCGCGTAGCAATACTGCCTTGCACCACCGGCATCCGGGTCGAGTTCGACTGCCAGCATCAGGCCGCGACCGCGGACATCCTTGACGATGTTCGAGCGGATGGACTTCAGCCCCTCGAGGAAGTACTCGCCCATGGCGGCGGAGTTCTCGACCATCCTTTCCTCGACCAGCACCTTGAGCGCCTCGCGGGCAATGGCGCAGGCGAGCGGATTGCCGCCGAAGGTCGAGCCATGCTGGCCAGGCTTCAAGACGCCGAGCACCTCGGAATTGGAGAGTACAGCCGAGACGGGGTAGAACCCGCCGGACAGGGCCTTGCCGATCAGCGTCACGTCGGCCTCGATGCCTTCATGTTCCTCGGCGAGCAGCTTGCCGGTGCGGCCAAGGCCGGTCTGGATCTCGTCGAGAATGAGCGTGACATTGTTGTCGGTGCAGAGTTCGCGCACCCGCCGCAGATAACCGGCCGGCGGGATGATGACGCCCGCCTCGCCCTGGATCGGTTCGATCAGTGCGCCC
>JAHRYZ010000380.1 GCA_020621905.1 Rhizobium sp. | reverse complement strand
GAAACCTGGACCGGCGGCGTGAACAAATGGCCGGAACCGCCCGCGATGTGACGACGATTGCTGGCCCTGTCTCACGCCTGTTCCAAATCGCTTCGAATTTCGTGAAACTGTCACGTCCCCGCTATTGCACCTGCGAGAAGGATGTTGCTTTAATCGAATGATTAGAAATGAATCGGGGCCGATCTCGACGGTAGGAGGGGCCCGCTCTACAGGAGATCGAAGCGGTGAAACCAGCCAGCCGAAACGGGATCATTGTCGCTCTTGTCCTCGCCGCGGCGGCGGGCGGCGCCTATTATTTCTGGCAGTCGCTGCAGGCGTCCGAATTGGCCGACGGCATCGCCAGCGGCAATGGCCGGATCGAAGCAGTCGAGATCGACGTCGCGGCCAAGACCGCTGGTCGTATCAGCGAGATATTCGTCGATGAAGGCGATTTCGTCAAAGTCGGCGAGAAGCTGGCCCAGATGGATATCAAGCAGCTGGAATCGCAGTTGCGCCAGGCTGAGGCCGAGAAGCGCCGGGCCGATATCGGCATCGAGACCGCGCAGGCGCTCGTCGAGCAGCGCAATGCCGAGAGGAAGGCAGCGATCGCCGCCGTCTCGCAACGTCAGATCCTGCTCGATTCGGCCGACCGCAAGATGGTGCGCTCCAAACAGCTCGCCAGTTCCAGCACCATCTCGCAGCAAACGCTGGAGGATGATCAGGCCGCTGCTGAGGGCGCGCGTGCGGCCTTGGCTGCCGCCGAAGCCCAGACGGCCGCAGCGGATGCCGCGATCAGCTACGCCAAGGCCCAGGTGGTGAACGCAGAGGCGGCGGCCGATGCGGCGAAGGCCGCGATCGACAACATCGAAACCGTCATCGCCGACAGCACGCTCACCGCCCCGCGGGACGGCCGCATCCAGTTCCGCGTCGCCCAGCCGGGCGAAGTCGTCGCCGGCGGCGGCAAGGTCATCAATTTGGTCGACCTCGGCGACGTCTACATGAGCTTCTTCCTGCCGACCGACCAGGCGGGCCGGGTGGCGATCGGCGCGGAAGTGCGCCTGAAACTCGACGCTGCGCCACAATACATCATTCCGGCAACCGTTTCTTTTGTCGCCAACGTCGCCCAATTCACGCCGAAGACGGTTGAAACCCAGATCGAGCGTGAAAAGTTGATGTTCCGCGTCAAGGCGAAGATCGACCCGGAACTGCTGCTGAAGCATATCGAGATGGTCAAGACCGGCCTGCCGGGCGTCGCCTATGTGCGGCTCGACCCGGCAGCGCAATGGCCGACCGGTGTTGAGGGCGACGTCGTCCAATGAGCGAGCCCGCGCGGAACGAGGCGGCCGAGATGTCCGACACCGTCGTCTGCATCAAGGGCGTCTCCCTCTCCTATGGTCGCACCCGGGCACTCGGCGACATCTCGCTCGATCTGCCGAGCGGCGGCCTGATCGGCCTGCTCGGTCCCGACGGCGTCGGCAAGTCGAGCCTGCTTTCGCTGGTCGCCGGCGCCCGCGCGGTGCAGCAGGGCACGGTTCACGTGCTGGGCGGCGACATGGCCGATTCCGTCCACCGGGCCCGTACCTGCCCGCGCATCGCCTATATGCCACAGGGGCTGGGCAAGAACCTCTATCCGACGCTCTC
Organism: Rhizobium sp.; assembly: GCA_020621905.1. Taxonomy (GTDB): domain Bacteria; phylum Pseudomonadota; class Alphaproteobacteria; order Rhizobiales; family Rhizobiaceae; genus Allorhizobium. The sequence continues at coordinate 1,115 of JAHRYZ010000380.1, read as the reverse complement.
GGTCTTCGAAAACGTCGATTTCTTCGCCCGCCTGTTCGGTCATGGGCGCAGGGAACGCCAGCGCCGCATCGCCGAACTGCTGAAGAGCACCGGCCTCTCCCCCTTCGCCGATCGCCCGGCCGGCAAGCTGTCCGGCGGCATGAAGCAGAAGCTCGGCCTGTGCTGCGCGCTGATCCACGATCCGGACCTCTTGATCCTCGACGAGCCGACGACCGGTGTCGATCCGCTGTCGCGCCGCCAGTTCTGGGAACTGGTCGACCGCATCCGCGAAAACCGCCCCGGCATGACGGTCCTGGTCGCCACCGCCTATATGGAGGAGGCCGCCCGCTTCGACTGGCTGGTCGCCATGGACGACGGCAAGGTGCTGGCGACGGGCACGCCGCAGGATCTGCTGGAGCGCACCGGCGCACCGAACCTCGACAAGGCCTTCATCGCTCTTCTGCCGGAGGAGAAGCGTCGCGGCCACGGCGAACTCTCCATTCCGCCGCGCAATCCGGAACTCGACGGCGAGATCGCCATCGAGGCCAGCCACCTGTCGATGCGCTTCGGCGACTTCACCGCCGTCAACGACGTGAGCTTCCGCATCGAGCGCGGCGAGATCTTCGGCTTCCTCGGTTCGAACGGCTGCGGCAAGACGACGACGATGAAGATGCTGACCGGACTCCTGACCGCCAGCGAGGGCACGGCGCAACTTTTTGGCCACGCCGTCGACGGCTCGGATCTCGCCGTCCGCCGCCGCATCGGCTATATGAGCCAGGCCTTTTCGCTCTATGGCGAACTGACGGTTCAACAGAACCTCGACCTGCATGCCCGCCTGTTCGACCTGCCGAAGGAACGCATCGCCCCGCGCGTCGAGGAGATGGCCAAGCGCTTCGACCTCATCGACGTCATGGACGCCATGCCGGATGCGCTGCCGCTCGGCATTCGCCAGCGCCTGTCGCTGGCCGTCGCCATGGTGCATGCGCCGGAAATCCTGATCCTCGACGAGCCGACCTCCGGCGTCGACCCGATTGCCCGCGACGATTTCTGGCAGATCCTCGGCGAGCTTTCCCGCAAGGACGGCGTCACCATCTTCGTCTCCACCCATTTCATGAACGAGGCCGAGCGCTGCGACC
>JAHRYZ010000379.1 GCA_020621905.1 Rhizobium sp. | reverse complement strand
TGCATCTCGGCACCGAGCCGATGTTGCGCATCTCGATCTTCATGAACGTCTTCAACTGCCATGTGAACCGCTCGCCGGTGCGTGGCCGCATCGTCAATATCGTCTACCGCGAGGGCAGCTTCCTCAATGCCGAGCTGGACAAGGCGAGCGAAGAAAACGAACGCAACGGCCTCGTCATCGAAACCAGCCACGGCGAAATCGGCGTCGTGCAGATCGCCGGCCTCGTCGCACGCCGCATCGTCTGCTGGGCCAATCCGAACGACCCGCTGGCTGCCGGCGAGCGTTTCGGCCTCATCCGTTTCGGCTCGCGCCTCGATGTCTTCGTGCCGGCCGGCGCGGAACCGCGCGTGTCCATCGGCCAGACCGCCATTGCCGGTGAGACGGTGATCGCCGAGTTCGGCTCGGCCAAGGGACCCGTCGTCAGCCGCCGCAGCTGAGGTCAGGAAGGACAAGCCGCATGCAGACGCCAAAGCCGTCGGCCGAAGAGAACGGGCACAATGATCGCGCGCGCGGCCCTCGCCTTCGCGAGATCCCCTTGCGGCTGCTCGTACCGAACCTCATCACCGTGCTGGCCATCTGCGCCGGCCTGACCGGAATTCGGCTGGCCTTCGAGAACCGCTACGAACTGGCGGTCATGATGGTGCTCGCCGCGGCCTTCCTCGACGGCATCGACGGGCGCATCGCGCGCATGATGAAGGCGACGTCGAAATTCGGCGCGCAGATGGATTCGCTGGCCGACATCGTCAATTTCGGCGTTGCCCCCGCCCTCGTCCTCTACGTCTTCATCCTCGACCAGGCCCGCTCCTTCGGCTGGATCGCGGCGCTGATCTACGCGATCGCCGCCGGGTTGCGCCTGGCCCGCTTCAATGTCATGGCCGAACGCGAGACCAAGGTTCCGTGGCAGTCGGAGTTCTTCGTCGGCGTGCCGGCCCCGGCCGGCGCCATGCTGGTGCTGCTACCGGTCTATCTCGGCTTTCTCGGCGTGCCGCCGAGCGCACCCGTCGCCTTCGCCGGTGCCGTCTACACCATCCTGATCGCCTATCTGCTGGTCAGCCGCCTGCCGGTGTGGTCGGGAAAGTCGGAGACCAGCCGCATCCGCCGCGATCTCGTCCTGCCGATGATTCTCGGCGTGGTGCTCTACGTGGCCCTGCTGATGAGCTTCACCTGGGAAGTGCTATCGCTGACGGTGCTCGGCTATCTTCTCTCGCTGCCCTTCGGCGCCCGCTCCTGGCACCGCCGCTACGGCACGCTGACTATCGGCGAGAAGCTCCAGAAAAGGGCCTTTCGGAGATCGATCGGGGTCTTTGAGGCGCGTTTTCTCAGCGAAACGGCAGAATTTTCCCGAAAGAATCGATCATTCCTCGCGAAACATGGCCGATTCTGATCAAAATTGATTTGCGTCATGGTTTGCGCCACGCTTTTGTCGTGATCTGCTCGAATAGAGCAAAAAAACAAAAATCAGAAAATACCCAGGAAACACGTCAGGAGCACGACATGACCACCAAGGCCCCCGCCGAGGCGAAGCCGGCGAACCCGAATCTCGACTCCCTCTACAGGCCGCTCGGCCTCAAGGCTGTCATCGCCGCAGCGCTGATGCTGAAGCGCAAGCCGGCCAAGAAGGCCGTCGCCTGAGGCTCAGAACAGGCTCATCTGGCCACCGCCCGATGACTTCTTCTCCGGCTCGGCCACGACCAGGCTTTCCCCGACCGGGGCTTGCACCTCCGGTCCGGTATTCTTGACCTTGTTGACGAGGTCGGACACGGGCACCGCCTCGAAGAAATCCTCCTCGGCGGGCACCAGCAGATCGGCGACGTGGCGCGGCTCTGCGCTCTTGCAGTCGAGCCACCGTTCGAAATCCTCCGCCTTGATCACCACCGGCATGCGGTCGTGAATGCGTCCGATCGTGCGGTTGGAACCGACCGTCAGGATGGCACCGGTGTCGACTTCCGATCCGTCGGCCGACGACCAGGTCTCCATCAGGCCGGCAAAGGCGACGATCTTGCCGTGGCGCGGCTTGATCCAGTAGGCCTGCGATTTCTCGCCACTCTCCTTCGCCGGCCGGTGCCATTCATAGAAACCGGAGGCGGGGACCAGCACGCGACGGTGGCGCATAGCGGCGCGAAATGAGGCCTTGCCGATGGCCGTCTCCGAGCGTGCGTTGATCAGCAGCGGGAAATCGTTCGGATCCTTCACCCAACCGGGTATCAGGCCCCAGCGGACGAGCACCGCCTTGCGGTCCGGCAGATTGCTTCCGGCCTCCGGGCGATCGCCGGCGACGACGACCAGGATCGGCTGGGTCGGCGCGATATTGTAACGCGCCGGAAACCCTTCGAGCTCGAGCAGCCCGAGGAACTCCTGAACCTCTTCAGGTGTCGCCGTCAGTGAAAAACGTCCGCACATGGCAAATCCATCGCACTTGCCGCCAGACCGGTCAAGGCAAGGGCGGGCGCCGCCGCGGCGCTTGCGAGCCCGGGAAAGACTGGCGATAGTCAGACCGTCGATTCTCCGCCGCGCCCCTGTGCACGTCGACAGCCCCCAGGAGATCCGGTTCATGCAGACTCGCCCTCGCCTTGCCTCTTCCGCCATCGTCGAACGCGAAGGCCGTTTCCTGCTCGTGCGCCGGCGCAATCCGCCGGCCGCCGATCTCTTCGCCTTTCCCGGCGGGCGGGCCGAGCCCGGCGAGACGCCGGAGGAAACCGCCATCCGCGAACTGTTCGAGGAGACGGGACTGGAGGGGCGCGAGGCTCGCCTCTTCGAAACGCTGGAACTG
>JAHRYZ010000378.1 GCA_020621905.1 Rhizobium sp. | reverse complement strand
ATTGATCGTCCTCGTGGGCGGCCCGCAGCCGTTCGAGCCGTGCGATATCGGCCTCTAAGCCTGCCTTCTGCATCAACCGTTCATCGCCAGATGCGATCGCCTTGGCCATGGCGAACTGGTTGGCCGCCCCTTCACCAACATCCTCCAGTCGCCTGATCGAGGTGTCGCCAGACAGGGCCGCGGCAATGAACCGAGCCTTACGCTCATTGTTCTGCCACATGCTGGCATCCAACGAGCTTTCCGTTGCATAGGCGAAGATATCGACCTCGTCGTGCTGGTTGCCCTGGCGGACGATCCGGCCTTCCCGTTGCTCGATCTGCGACGGCAGCCATGGCACATCGAGGTGATGGAGCGCCTTCAGCCGAAGCTGGGCGTTGACGCCCGTGCTCATAGTTTCCGACGAGCCGATCAGGAAACGAACCTTGCCGGCCCTGACATCGCCGAACAGTCGCTGCTTGGCTTCGGTCTTCTTGTAGTCCTGCATGAAGGCGATTTGCGATGCCGGCACACCGAGCCGGATCAGCTCGTCGCGGATAAAACGATAGGCCGAGAAGCCGCGGGACTTTTCGACATTGATCGTGCCGAGATCGGAAAAGATCATCTGGGCAGCTCCTGGTAGATCGAAGTCTTTCCCGTCGGGGCGTCGATAGATCACCTCGCCGGTATCCTTCCAGATCCCGTAGGCATTGCGGACGAGCAGATTGAGCTTGTTATTCTCCTCATTGTCGGCCGCCGGCATGACGAAGCGCAGGTCGATCGCCGCATGGCGCCCATCAGTGATGACGGACAGCAGGATGTCGTCACCGGGCTTGGCGGGGCCTTCGCGCTGCTCGATCGCCTTGATCCGCGTGTCGAGCATCTGCTGATAGGTCTTGAACAGAGCCGTCGGTTTGGCCGTCAGGATCTGCCGGCGCCCGCTCGAGATGTTGGGGACCTTCACATATTGCCTGAGATCGTCAGGCAGGACGACATCCGCAAACGAGCGGAACATGGCGATCAGTTCGGGCACATTGACGAAGGAAGCGAAGCGGCTGACCGGCTTATATTTGCCGGATGGCTGGATTTCGAGTTCGGTGGTCGTGTCGCCGAAACACGATGCCCAGGCGTCGAACTCGTGCAGCCCGCGCTCAGAAAGTGCTGCATACCCAAGCAGACGCTGGATCGAGAACATCTCGCCCAATGTGTTCGTGATCGGCGTGCCGGAGGCAAGTACCAGCGCCCGGCCGGAGTTCTTCGTCTCGATATAGCGTGATTTCACGTAGAGATCCCAAGCGCGCTGCGAGCCGTTAGGGTCGATGCCTTTCAGTGTCGACATGTTGGTGGCAAAGGACAGTTTTCGGAACTCCTGCGCCTCGTCGACAACGATCTGATCGACACCGATTTCGGAGATGGTCAGAACGTCATCCTTTCTGGTCGCCAGACCTTCGAGCCGCTCCCGCAGTCCCTCCTTCAACCGCTCGAGGCGCTTGCGCGAGACGCGGTCCTCGCTGTCGACCTTGGTCAGCAGATCCTCATAGAGCTGCAACTCGTCCTGGATCATCTCCTGTTCGAAGGCAGACGGCACGGCGATGAAGCGGAAGGCCGAATGCGTGATGATGATCGCGTCCCAGGTCGCGGTTGCCGCCCGTGACAGGAAGCGAGCACGCTTGTCCTTGGTGAAGTTGGTCTCGTCAGCGACGAGAATGCGGGCATTTGGATAGAGGCCTAGAAACTCGCGGGCGGCCTGCGCCAGGCAATGGCCGGGCACGACCAGCATGGCCTTGGCGATCAGTCCAAGCCGGCGCTGCTCCATGATGGCCGCCGCCATCGTCATCGTCTTGCCGGCGCCGACGGCATGGGCAAGATAGGTCGAGCCATCGGCAATGATCCGCCAGATGCCGCGTTTCTGGTGCCCATACAAAACAATGGCGCCAGAGGCGCCAGGGAGTTTCAGGTGGGAGCCGTCGAATTTGCGCGGCGCGATGTTGTTGAAACGGTCATTGTAATCGCGGGCCAGCCGGTCGGTTCGATCTGGATCGGTCCAGACCCAGTCCTGGAATGCCTGCTTGATCCTCTGCAGCTTATCGCGCGCGGCTTCGGTGTCAACGACATTGAGGACCCGGCGTTCGCCATCCCAATCCTTGAACACGTCGAAGATCTGAGGTACCCGGCTATTGAGCGCATCAGCAAGCAGCTCGCCTGCATGGCGGCGGCTCGTTCCCCATTCCGATGTGCCGGCGGCGCTATAACCGAGTTGTCGTGCCTCCACCGTCCAGGAACCGAGTTCCGGCATATGATAGATGCGGATTTCCGCCTCCATCTTTTGCCTGACGAAGGCGACGACATCGGCGGCCGGGATCCAGGGCGCGCCGAGACGGGCGGTGATGTCGGAGGGGCGCAAGTCTGCCGGCTGAACGACTGCCAAGGCGCGCACGTTGCGCTCATACGTCGGATCGAGCTCGGCTGCGGCCTGCGCGGCGGCGAGCTTTGTGCGGACGCCCCCTGAGAGATATCCGTCTGCCGTCTTCCACGATCCATCGGCCGGATCACGGAAGATGGCCTCGCCCAGCTCGTCGACCACATCAGCAGGATCGCTGTGCAGCAGCTCGGCGACATGGTCGATATCGACGTGGCCGCGTTCATTCAGCACGACGGCGAGTGCATCTGCAGGCGAGGTAATTGTCGGTGCGGCCGGCGGAGCAATCACCCGTTCCGAAAAAATCGGCCCAGGCTTCGCCGTGTCGGTCTCCAGATCATAGTCCTCGATCGAGGCGACCAGCCAGCAATCGGGATCGTCGCGGAACGGTGCGAGGTTCGGCT
>JAHRYZ010000377.1 GCA_020621905.1 Rhizobium sp. | reverse complement strand
TTTCTTAAGGCCGCGCCTATCGCGTCCGTCACGGAGGTCCGAAGTCAGGGGCCGAGGTCAAGGTCATGCACCGGAACGGCCGCAACAGCGTGGAGGACGGCAAAGCCGTTGCATGGGCGTCCGGCGCATGCAGGACCGCCGAGCGGGACGGGCCGCGATAGGCGCGCATCCAGCTTTCATTTTCGACATGAGAAAAGGCCGGCGCATGCAGGCGCCAGCCAAGGAACAAGAAAGCAGGGGCGGGGTGCGACCCCGCCGTTCGTATTATCCGAGAGCGGCCAACTGAGCTTCGGCCGCCTTGCGGTCGAGCGATGCGCCCGGATTTTCGACCGGCCGGTCGAAGGGCTTCCAGGTCTCGCCGATGACCTGTTCGTAAGCCGCGACTGCGCCCTCGGCTGCCATGCGCAGCGCGTGCGACTGGACACCCATGTCGGCCGCGAACTCCCGCTTGCGCTGGGCGGCGCTGTCATAGCCGACCGGACCGTCGAGATCCTCGTCGCGGGCATCATTCGACGCCTTGGCCGTCGCGTCACGCGCCTCGGTGACGGCGCGAGAGTAGAATTGCCCGGCGCCATGCGCGGATCCGACAAAGGCCCCGACGATGCGCTGCAGGTGGATCTGCATCGCCTTCTCGCCGAGGCCTTCGGACAGGCTTTCGGCTGTCTCGACGATCAGCCGCTCGTGAAGGCTGCGGATGCCATCGCTGTCGACGACTGCCGTACCGAAGCTTGTCGCGATCTTGGACGCCTGGGTGGCGTCGGGGCAGGAGAGGCGGACCATTTCGAGGGTGGTGCCGCGGCGAGATTGCGACGACCTGGTGTTGGAGCGATTGGGGGTAGAGGGCTTGGCCATGTCTGTTCCTTCCTTGGTTTCCGAAGCGGTTCCGGCCCGTGCCGGTCTGCCCTTCGATGCGGACGACCAAGAACCGGCAAGGGACGGGCGGCTTCACAGGTCCGATCCGGCTGAGCCAGCAGGGCAGGGTTGCGGGCCAGCAGGTCTTGACCTGAGCAGACCGCGAGCCTGCCCTCGCGCAGAGAGGCTGATCGGCCGCCCCGCGGCGCGCAAGCGGCCTTGAAACGACCGGCTGCCGGTTCAGACCGCAGCGAACAAGAAGGGCAGTCCGGCACGGGTCCGATATCAAACCCAAAGGCAAGCGACAGACATGGCTAAGCCCCCCCATGACGATGACATCGAAGCCGGGTGGGACATCGCCAGGTCCTTTCGCCTCGGGTCCTCCTATATCGCCGGATGCAGCACAGGCTCGCGGTCGCGATGCTGGAACGCCCCGATGACCTGTTCCTGCATCGCCAGCCTGCAGGCGATCATGTCGAGTTCGACCCAGCGCTCGAAGGCAAGGCGGTCGACAAGCTCAAGATAGTGGCTTCGGTGACCGGACCGGCGCCGCGCGCGGCTCCGGACCTTCACTGTGGTCGCCTGTCTTCCGGCGCGCGCCGCAATCTGCCGGCTCAGACAATCGAGATGCTGCTGGGTCTCGCGCCGGGCGCCGATCGCTTTGGCCAGCGGTTTCGACGTGCGGATGTCGATCATGACCCATTCCCCCGGTTTCGCCAGCCGATGAAGGAAGACGGCCCGTCATATGCAGCGTGGCGAGCGAGATCGATGACGAAGCCGAACCGCCCCCGCCCCGCATATTCGTCGCTTGCCACCAGAAAGCGGCGTTCTTCACCACCGCGGATCTGGCCTCCGCCGATCTTCGCCACGACCTCCGTCATGCCGGGGCGCTGATCGGACAAGATTGCCGACATAACGATGTAGTCCGCCGCATGGCGTTGATCGAACGCACGGCGATCTTTGGCCCAGCTCTCGCCCTCGGCGAGCGTGCGGCCATGGATTTTCTCCCAGGCGTCGGGCCAGATATTGCGGATGGTCTTTTCTGCCGTTGACCGCTCGTAGACGGTGAAGAGGTCCGGGAAACTTACCGCGACGATCGCCCATTCGCAGTCCTCCTCGTACCAGGGCATATCCTTGCGCAGCAGCGGATGGACCTTGGCATTACGCTCTGTCGACAGATGGAAACCGCCATGCCCTGATGTCATGTGAGCGACGACGCCCTCGGCATAGACAACCGCCGTCTGCGATCCGCCCCATGGTGTGCTTACCGACATGCGGGTTTGCACGCGGTGCAGCTTGGCCAGTTCGCGTTTGTGACCAGCAGTCTCGGCAACGCGCGCCCGGAACTCGGCTTCATCGGCAACCCGGCCGTCATGCCCGATGAATTCTGCCCGCGTCAGATCGGCGAGTGGCCGACGGATCGCACCGGCGCTTGCAACAAAAGCAAAGCCGCTGGGTGATGTGACCATGGCAAGGACCAGGTCACCGATGCGGGCCAGGGGCAGGCCGTCTGCGCTGGTGGCAAACTCCACCCCCGAAAGATCGGGGGTGGAGTTTGCAATGTTCGACTGGAGGGCGGCGGTCATGCTGCATCCCTCAGATCGACATCTTCATCATAATCATCATGACCGGGCAAATCCGCATCCTGCGGCTCGCCATCGACCGCATCGTCGGTATCGTGTTCTGGCTGATCTACTGATAAATCATCGAGATCGCTGTCGCCGTGATTTTGGGACCCCGCGTCAATGACATCCGTGGCGGCGCCTGCCCGGATCCAGTCCAGCAACTCGTCAGCCGGCGGTGCGAAGCGACCCGACGGATGGACAAAGTGCTTAGTTGCGAAATGCTCGACGAGCGCTGTACGCGTCTCGCGGACCTTCGGGCGCGGCTGGATCGATGCCTCAGCGCAAGAGGCTTCCAGTGCCTGGCGCGACAAGCACAAGAGGAAA
>JAHRYZ010000376.1 GCA_020621905.1 Rhizobium sp. | reverse complement strand
GTTGCGCTACTTCGTCGGAGACGACGCACGTGGCTTCGTCAAGGCGCGCAGCGAAATGGCCGACCAGGACTATGTCGACTTCATGCGTTCGCACTTCGCCTGAGTCCAAGAAAAAGCCGACGCATCACTACGATGCGCCGGCTTTCGGAATCGCGTTGGCAGACTTCAGATCGCCGCGGTGACGATGAACTCGACCTTGTAGTCCGGGGTCGCAAGCGCCGCTTCGCTGGTGGCGCGGGCCGGCGGGTTCTTCGGGTCGATCCAGGCTTCCCAGACGGCATTCATTTCGCCGAAGGTCGCCATGTCGGAGAGGTAGATGATCGTCTGCAGGATCTTCGACTTGTCGGTGCCGGCAACGGCCAGCAGGCGGTCGACTTCGGCCAGGGCCGACTTCGACTGTTCGGTGACGGACGTGCCGTCGCCGACCTGACCGGCCAGATAGACGGTGTTGCCGTGGACGACCGCGCCGCTCATGCGGGCGCCCGGCTCGATACGCTTGATGGTCATGGCAAATACTCCTGTTGCACGTGATGGGACGGAAAGGCGAGAGGGCGAGCGAAAGCCGATACGGCTGGCTCAGCCGCGCAGGTGCTGGCTCTTCTGGTAGGTCGCGGTGGAACGCGCGCCGGAACGGCAATAGCCGAGCATCGGCCGGTCGAAATCGTCGAGGGCATCGACCATGCCGGAAATGGCGTCGGGCGTGACGCCCATCGGGCCGACCGGCACATGGGCGATCTTGAGGCCGAGTTCCTCGGCGCGCTGAGCGATCTCGGCAAAGGTCGGCTGATCCGGTTCTTCGCCATCCGGGCGATGGCAGACGATGGACTTGAAGCCGAGCGCCTTGATCGTGTCGAGATCGGCGACCGTAATCTGGCCGGACACGGAATATTCGTCGTTGATCTGCGATATGTTCATGGCGTTGCTCCCTGCTTGCGAGGGGCAAACATCTACGATGCGGGCAGGCGGGCGTCAATCGCCGCGCGCCCCGTTCGACCGCATGGAGAGGCCTCAGACGAAGGCAAAGGAGAGCCCGTATTCGCGGCTTTCGCCCGGCGCGAGATCGACGAACTCCCCGCGTTCGGCGAGCCTGGCGCGCGGCTCCCAGCGATGCGAGACCGGCTCGATGCCGAGCACATGGGCGGGTGCGGCCTGGTTGCGCCAGACCTGCAGGAAGGGCAGCGTGTCGGTGCGGAAGCGCACCACCAGCGTCTTGCCGCCGATCGCTGCGATCGGCCCCAGGCGTACCTCGGCCCATCCGCCCTTGCCGGCCGGCACGCAGAACACGCCACCATCGCCCTCGCCGAAGGCCCAGGGAAAGCCGCCCCCGTCCAGCATGGCGCCTTCGAGCCGCACGCCGTCGTCGAAGTGCTTTGCCCCGAGGTTCATGTGGTACATGAGAAACGCCGGGAAGGCCGTCGTGCCGGTATTGTTCACAGTGTCGGCAAGGCTCACCTCCCCGGTCGTCCCGTTGATGCGCCAATGGCGGTCGAGCCGCGCTTTGCCGCCATCCGCCAAGGTCACATCGACGCTCGCGCGACACTCCGTGTCGTCGCCCCCGCCCGAAAGCACGACATCGCGCGCCGGATGCGACGAGAAGGATCCATGCAGCGGATACCTGGCCCCGCTTCTGCCGTCGATCGGTTCGGGGTGGCGAATATGGTCCGGTCCGCAGGTGAAAGTCCTCGAGCGAATGATCGATGCGCGGGTCGCCGTCGTCAGGATCGCCCGGAAGGGCGCGGATCGACGCCGCGACCACGCAGGCGCGATATCGAGAACCGCCTTCATCAGCACAGCACGGCCCTTGGCCCCTTGAATTCATCATGCAGGCTCCTCGACGGCGCGGCGCGAGTGAACTGGCCGCTGGCGATCATCCCTCGATGCCGGACAATCCGTCGCGAGGCCTGAGGTACGGCAGATCGAGCGCCTTCAAGCCATCGCTGGTAGTCGGTGGCGCGCCTCTTGAGCCCAGATAGCCCGCCATGCCGGCTGCGTGAGCGCCAAAACTCCAACCTTCAGTCGCGTGATCGCGACGCTCCAGCCAGCGGCGATCCTCGAGCGCCTTCACCGCGCGGCTGATCTTGGTCTTGGTCAGTCCCGAATGGCCGGAGATCGCTTTCGCCGTCTTGTGGATCCGCTCCCCCAGCGACCAGAGCACCTGCCACTCCGCCCAGGAAATCTCCTCGCCGACACCACTGAAGCGCATGAAATGCGCACTCAATCGTTCGGCGACACGGCTGAGGCGATATGGCAGAAAATTATCGATATCGAACCGATTCGGCATCGTTCCCCCTACGATGAGCAGGCAAGGCCAAGCCTGCGCTGCAACGCCCACAAAACTCCGCCTCCCCCCTAGGAGTCGGTATTTAAAGCAATATTCACCATGAATTCACCTTTTCCACACTAGTGTCAAATTTGCCGCGTTTGTCGGATGGGCAAAAGAAGGAAGCGAATCTTGATCGACATGCTGAAAGCGGGAGTGATTGTGGCATCCGTCGCGGCCCTGCAGGCCGGCGTGGCTACATCCGCCCTCGCCAACGACCCCTATGGCTACCGCAACGGTTCCGTCCTGCTGGTATCGCCGGACGGCGACCTGCTCGACTACGTGCCGGAAGAGGGCGATGTGGTGATCAGCCGCGACCGCATGGGCCGGCGCGTCCTGATCGACCGCTACGGCAATCTGGTGGCCACCGAAATGCCCGCCGAAACCTATTTCCCGCGCCAGCGCCAGGCGCGGGCCGAGGACGGTTACGACGATCTCGGCGCACCGCAGCCCGGCTGGGAGGATGACGGCATCGTTACCGGCGACCTCACCGGCCCCGGCACGATCGATCGCCAGCCGCTCGAGGAGCCGAT
>JAHRYZ010000375.1 GCA_020621905.1 Rhizobium sp. | reverse complement strand
TCCCGTCCAGTATCGCGTGGGTGGCCCAGACCCGCAGATGGTACGCGCCTATGCGCAGGAATTGGCCGGCATCATGGGCCAGGACCCGCGCCTCGCCAGTATCGTCTTCGACTGGAACGAGCCGGCCCGCGTGGTGAAGGTGGATGTCCTGCAGGACAAGGCCCGCCAGCTCGGCGTCAGCTCGTCCGACATCGCGACCTCGCTCAACAACATAACCGGCGGCTCGACCATCACCCAGATCCGCGACAGCATCTATCTGGTCAATGTGGTGGCTCGCGCCACGAAGGACGAGCGGGAGTCGATCGAAACGCTGCGCAATCTGCAACTGCCCGGCAGCAACGGCCAATCGGTTCCGCTCGCCTCGATCGCCAACTTCCGCTACGAACTGGAGCAACCGGTGATCTGGCGCCGTGACCGCATTCCGACGATCACGGTCAAGGCGGCGATTGCGGACGACACTCAGCCGGCCACCATCGGCCAGCGACTGAAGCCCTCCATCGACGCCTTCACGGCCAAGCTGCCGGGCGGCTATAGCGTGGAAACCGGCGGCTCCGTCGAAAGCAGCGCCAAGAGCCAGGCGCCGATCGCCGCCGTCGTACCGCTGATGCTGCTTACGATGGCGACGATCCTGATGTTCCAGCTGCAAAGCTTCCAGCGTTTGTTGATGGTGGTGATCGTGGCCCCTCTCGGTCTGATCGGCGTGGTGGGCGCGCTGCTGCCGAGCGGTGCGCCCCTGGGGTTCGTCGCGATCCTCGGCGTGCTGGCACTGATCGGCATTCTCATCCGCAATTCGGTCATTCTGGTGGTCGAGATCGACACGCTGCGTAGATCCGGCAGGCATGCCTGGGACGCGGTCCGCGAGGCCGCCGAACACCGCATGCGTCCGATCATGCTGACGGCAGCGGCCGCCTCTCTAGCGCTCATCCCGATTGCGCGCGAGATCTTCTGGGGCCCCATGGCCTACGCGATGATGGGCGGCATCATCGTCGGGACGGTGCTGACGCTGCTCTTCCTGCCGGCGCTCTATATCGTCTGGTTCCGTATTCGCAAGCCCGACGACGTGACCGGCGAGGTCACTCTGTGAAAGGACGCCCGGGCATAGCCCGGGCACCATCCTATCCCGATATCCGGCACAAAACCCCCGCTCCGCGAAAAGGCCCGCAGATGCAACGTTTCCGCCCCGAAGCCTGGCGACTCCTTTTGGTCGCGACCCTGATGCTATCCATTGCAGGATGCACATCCCGCCCCTCGCAGGATGTCCTGACGCCGCTCACGCTCAGACAGCCTGCCACCCAAGAGGTCACGGTCCTCGCGGCGACAAACCGGAGCCTGGGTTCCAGGGGTGACGGTCCGTTGGAGCAGAGGTCCGACCATCTGAGCTTCGAGCGATATAGGTTCTCTGTTCCCGAGATCCGGCCAGCCGCCAGCATCAGTTATCCGACGGCTTCTCCAGATCCACGACGACAATTCGTCGTCACGGACCACGGTGATCTGACATCGTCGCAGTTCTCGGCCGAGATCGCGCGCACGGTCGACGACGACGGGACTGTCGCCGTCTTCGTGCACGGCTACAACTACAGCCATCAGGAGGCGCTTTTTCGTACCGCCCAGCTTGGCGCCGACGCCCCGACGCTGCCACCGCCAATCCTATTCTCCTGGCCGTCGCAGGCGAGCCTGACCGGCTATGTCGCAGACAGGGACGAAGCACTGGCTTCCCGGACGGAGCTCACCAGATTGCTGGCCCTGATCGGTCGTACTCACGGCGTCAAACGCATCGTTCTCTTCGCCCACAGCATGGGGTCCATGCTGGCTGTGGAGGCGGTGCGTCAGCTGAAACTCGAGAAGCAGTCGAGCACTACCGAGAAACTCGACATCGTTCTGGCCGCCGCGGACATCGACGCCGATCTCTTCCTCTCCCAGTTGAACGACATCGGCCGGCTGCCTCGCCCCATCACGCTGCTGGTCTCCAGAAAGGACAAGGTGCTTCGCGTGTCGAGCTTCCTCGGCCGCGAACGGCCGCGGGTCGGCCGATCAGATATCGGCGATGCAAGAGTCGTCGCGGCGGCAGAAGACCATAACCTCCGGCTCGTCGACATCACGGGCATCAATGACAATGACGGCCTCGGGCATGACAGGTATGTAAATCTCGCCAAGTCCGCCGAAGAGATCAAGAGACAGTATCAGCCGGGCTCCGAAACTCCGGACAACGTCGGTGCCTTCGTCGTCGACGCAGCCGGCCAACTGTTGAAGAGGCCTCTCCCCGTGACTGGAGACACGCGTCTCGCCGCGGCGAGATAGACAGATGTCGCCACTTGCCGCCTTGTGCGCGGTATCTGGCCGCGGCTTGCGGAACGGATCAGCTCTGGTGCGGCCTTCCATTGGGATGACCGACCTGAAGGATAGGTGCACTCATAGAACCGCCCGCAGCGAAGTCGCGAGCGCGGGCTCTTATCATTGAAACAGCGCGACAGCGGGGCACCAGCCGGCGGAGCCGCCCCTGATCTTCACCGGCAGGCACGAGACCGTGCGCACGCCCTTGTTCATAAGCCGGTGGGTCGCCTCGCGGCCGATGCCGCGACCGAGAAACTCCGGCCGTCCATTGGCGGCACCGGCAGCGGTGTTGATGAGCACGATGTCGAACGGCTGCAGGTCATGCCCCGTCGCCCTGACCGCGTTCATCGTCGAGGCGAAATGCCAGGGCGCGTCGAGATGCGTCCCGGCATGGGCCGTCAGTTCAACTGCTCGACCGCCCAGCCCCCGCCACCCGGGACATTCTGCAATGTCGAGGCCGGAAAAAAGCGCAGAACCTCGTCGATGCTTTCAGAGTGCTCGGTGTAGGTGATGTCGGGGCCAAGGC
>JAHRYZ010000374.1:1239-2882 GCA_020621905.1 Rhizobium sp. | reverse complement strand
CCGATCAGGAAAATGAACTGCCGACCCGTGTCGTCACCGAGCTTGCCTGGCACTCGCTGTTCATCCGCAACCTGCTGATCCGTCCCGAGCGTTCGGCCCTGCATGATTTCCAGCCCAAGCTGACGATCATCAACCTGCCGAGCTTCCGTGCCGATCCGGCCCGGCACGGCTGCCGCACGGAAACGGTCATCGCCTGCGACTTCACCAACGGCATCGTCCTGATCGGTGGCACGTCCTATGCCGGCGAAATGAAGAAGTCGGTCTTCACCGCGCTCAACTACATGCTGCCGCCGAAGGGTGTCATGCCGATGCACTGCTCGGCCAATGTCGGCCCGGCCGGCGACGCAGCCGTCTTCTTCGGCCTCTCGGGCACCGGCAAGACGACGCTCTCCGCCGACCCGAGCCGCACGCTGATCGGCGACGACGAGCACGGCTGGGGCGAGCACGGCATCTTCAACTTCGAAGGCGGCTGCTACGCCAAGACCATCCGTCTGTCGGCCGAAGCCGAGCCGGAAATCTACGCGACCACAAAGCGTTTCGGCACCGTTCTGGAGAACGTCGTGCTGGATGATGCCGGCGTGCCGGACTTCAACGATGCCTCGCGCACCGAGAACACCCGCTGCGCCTATCCGCTGCACTTCATTCCGAATGCATCGGACACCGGCCGCGCCGGCCATCCGAAGACGATCATCATGCTGACCGCCGATGCCTTCGGCGTGCTGCCGCCGATCGCCCGCTGACCCCGGAACAGGCCATGTACCACTTCCTGTCCGGCTACACCGCGAAGGTCGCCGGCACGGAAAAGGGCGTGACTGAGCTGGAAGCCACCTTGACCTGCTTCGGCGCCCCGTTCATGCCGCGTCATCCGGCCGAGTATGGCAATCTGCTGCGCGACCTGATTGCCAAGCACAATGTCGACTGCTGGCTGGTCAACACCGGCTGGACCAGCGGTGCATACGGCATCGGTCATCGCATGCCGATCAAGGCCACCCGCGCCCTGCTCGCCAGTGCATTGAGCGGCGAACTGAAGAAGGTGGAAACCCGCGTCGATCCGAACTTCGGCTTCGCCGTGCCGGTTGCCGTCGAGGGCGTCGATTCGAAGATCCTCGATCCCCGTTCGACCTGGTCCGATGCATCGGAATACGATGCCCAGGCCAAGAAGCTGGTGGCGATGTTCATCACCAACTTCGCCAAGTTCGAGGATCACGTCGACCACACGGTCCGTGCCGCCGCTCCGAGCGCCAATATCGCTGCGGAATGATGGCATCAGGCCAGAACTGAAGAAACCCGGCGGAGCGATCCGCCGGGTTTCTTGTTTTCCTCCGCGTTCGAATGTGAAATAGAGCAGACGGAGACCGAACATGGCCAGCGACGCACTCGTCATCAACAATCGCATCACGATCGCCGGCTGGGAGCTGACGGAGCAATTCGTGCTGGCCGGCGGGCCGGGCGGACAGAACGTCAACAAGGTCTCGACGGCCGTCCAGCTGTTCTTCAACATCGCCGGGTCTCCCGCCTTGAGCGACCGGGTCAAGGAGAACGCCCTGAAGCTTGCCGGACGGCGCGCTTCGAAGGAAGGCGTGCTGATGATCGAGGCGAACCGCTTCCGCAGCCAGGAACGCAACCGCGAAGACGCCCGCGAG
>JAHRYZ010000374.1:0-1229 GCA_020621905.1 Rhizobium sp. | reverse complement strand
CCGCCGCCGCGCAAGAAGACCAAGCCGACAAAAGGGTCTGTCGAGCGCCGGCTGAAGGAAAAGTCGGGCCGCTCCGAGGTCAAGAAGATGCGCGGCAGGCCTGGCGGAGACTAGGCGCGCCACACTGCGACCTAATACAGCATGGCATATTTTAGATATCTGCTTGTGTTTTGCTGCGTCGTGGGTTCAGCTGAGGCCGGACTTTACGAGAAGGGGAGATCCCATGGGTTTGTTTAGCTTTATCAAGAGTGCAGGCAAGAAGCTCGGCATCGGCGGCGATGACGAGGCGCCGGACGCGGATGCGGTAAAGAAGGAACTCGCCTCGCACGATCTCGGCACCGAAAAGGTCGAGGTTGCCGTCGTCGACGACAAGGTCGTGCTGAAGGGGACCGTCAAGGACGAAGCCGACGACCTGAAGATTGCCGAGACTCCGCAAGCCGCGCCGGTCGCGCCCAAGGAGCCGGTCTTCTACACGGTGAAGAAGGGCGACAATCTGTGGAAGATCGCCGAAGCGCAATATGGCAAGGGCAAGGGCGCCAAGCACACGGTGATCTTCGAGGCCAACAAGCCGATGCTCACCCATCCCGACAAGATCTATCCCGGCCAGGTGCTGCGCATTCCCGATCTCGCCGACTGAATTTCCAACGAAGGCGGCGGCCATTGTGGCTGCCGTTCGTCCATGCCTGAAAAAGCCAAGCGCACGCTGCCCGAAGGGCTTCGCTACCATCCGGATTTCATCGATCGGGCGAGCCAGGAGCAGCTCGTCGCGTCGATCCGTGAGATCGTCGCGGAGGCGCCCCTCTTCGTCCCCGCCATGCTCGGCACAGGCAAGGAAATGTCGGTCCGCATGACCAATTGCGGGCCGCTCGGATGGGTGACGGACAAGGAGCGCGGCTACCGCTATCAGCCGACCCATCCTGTCACGGGCAGGCCATGGCCCGCCATTCCCGTCCTGCTGCTCGATATCTGGAACCGGGTTTCCGGCTCGGACAAGCCGCCGGAGGCGTGCCTGGTCAACTTCTACGACGACAATGCCCGCATGGGCCTGCACCAGGATCGCGACGAAAAGGATCTCGAGGCTCCGGTCGTGTCGGTCTCTCTCGGCAATGCCTGCCTCTTCCGCATCGGCGGAACGAACCGCAAGGATCCGACCATGTCGATGAAGCTCACGAGCGGCGACGTCTTCGTCATCGGCGGGGCGGGGCGCCTGTGCTTCCACGGGGTGGACC
>JAHRYZ010000373.1:2654-2885 GCA_020621905.1 Rhizobium sp. | reverse complement strand
CGAATCCGGCGCGCTGCCCCTCGGCCGCGGCCAGGTGGAAGTCGAGCAATGCCCTGTTGCCGAAGTGGCGGACAACCCAGGCAAAGCTGTCGGCCATGAACCGGATCATCGTGTCGTGCAGAGCGAGGTAGGCATGGTCCTTGGCGTCCAGCAGGTCCAGCGCCGACTGCGCTCGGCCATGGGTCAATGACTGCACGATCTCGTCGGCGCGACGGGCCTGATCGAGCGTAA
>JAHRYZ010000373.1:0-2644 GCA_020621905.1 Rhizobium sp. | reverse complement strand
TCGACTGGAGCTCACGGATGCAGGTGTCGGCCAGCAGCGAGGGGACCGTTGGCGGCGTTTCGTCCGCCTCGCCGCGGCGAAGACCGTCCAACAACCGTGTCAACAGGCAGGTCAGGTCGGCGTCAGCTACCGCGGCGGCTTGCACGGTGACGCAATTCGCTCTCCCGGCCCACGAAGTGGTCTCGGTCAGCAATCGAAGGAGGACCTGCAGCGTAAAGACGAGACCGCGCATCATGAAGGCGTATTCGCGCGCCAGGTCGCGAGTCTGGCCATCCCCATGCAACGCCAACTCCGATGCCGCGCCAACGTCCGTGTCGATGAGCGCTGCGCGCATCCTGTCGCTCAGGCGAATCCCCCAAGTCTGGAAGTTGCTGCTCGTCGCGGGTCGCATGGGGCTCCAGCCTCAGGGTCTTGTCCTCGGGACAGGTCGTTCCCGATCTCTTCGCCATCGAACGCATTGTTATGAACTCGCAAACATGCTTAAACCTATGTCTCAATGACCTTTGCGTCAACTATCTGTTTGAACTCTTGTTCAGCCTGCTGAATGCTATCGACCCTCTCACGGAGGACTGGCAATGATCGACACCCGCTTCGTAGGCAAATCACGCACCTCGTCATGGCCGCATGCTGCTGACAGGGCATCCTCACCGTCCAGGGGCGCGATGGTGCCCGCCGTGGCTCGCGCCGCTCAACTGTTGAATACGTTGGCAGCCACCGAGCGACCGTTGCCGCTCACGGCGCTCGTAAAGACGCTGGCGCTGCCCAAGAGCACGGTGCACGGGCTGTGCGTTACGCTGGCGCACGCCGGTCTCATCGAGCGATTGGACAACGGCGCTTACCAGCTGGGCACACGGGTAATGGATCTGGCGAATGCCTACATGTCACGAACGGACCCGGCGGCAGAGTTTCAGGCGATCATGAAAGCAGAAGCGCCGATGCCCGAAGAGTCGATCGTGCTTTCGGTGCTCGACGGTGCGGACATCGTTTACGTAGGATGCCGTAACGGCACGCGCACTTTCGGCTTCAACTTTCGTATCGGCATGCGCTTGCCGGCCAACTGCACCGCCAGCGGCAAGGCGATGTTGAGCAGCCGGTCGGCCCAATACGTCATGGACCTCGAGTCGGGAAGGGCGTTCTACTCGTTGACGCGCAAGAGCATAGCCCGCGCTGAACCCCTTGAAGAAAGGCAAGGCGGCGCTGTAGGCTATGCCATTGACGACGAAGAGACCCGGCTCGATGATGTACCGTCGGATCTTTAGCAGCATCCGCTGAGGCAGTCGCAGCTGTCGCAATCAGCCTGTCGAAGGCCACGCTGAACCCGGAGCGCAAGGCGTCGGCGATCGAGACGGCGAAGCGATTGGCCAGCGATATTTCCAGTCGTTTGGGGGGCGAGCGGGCTGACGCCTGTAGCAATTCTGCATAGATAGCCAAACTGTGCGGCCGGTTTTCGATCAGATCTGCGCCTACTTCAATGAAGTCGCCGATCCGGCAATTGAGGCGCAGCGTTGTCTGTCGTGGGCCGTTCAGCTACAGGTGCTGGTTCGGTGGCCGAGGATGGTTAAGCCGGTGAGGCGGTTCAGATAGCGCGTCATCACGCGGCCAAGGTCCCGAGCGTTACCACGCCGCTCACGCCTGCTGTATGCGGACGTTTGCGACCGGCAAGGAAGAAGGCCGCCTGACGGGCCAGCGCGGACAGCGGCCGCCGCAAGAGCGGCGCTGAATTTCGGCGGAAGCATGATCGCCAAGTTCGACGTCGACGGTCGAGTTTTCTTCACCGCGATCCTGCGCGACGTCTCCGCGCGCCGGCAGGAGGAGGCGCTGCTCTACCAGGCTCAGAAGATGGAAACGATAGGGCAACTCACCGGCGGGATCGCGCACGATTTCAACAATCTCCTCCTCGTCATTGGGGGATACCTCGAAATGCTGCAGGACGAGGTCGCCGGCCGGCCGACGGCGCAGAATTGCGTTGCGATGGCGCTGACGGCGACGGAACGCGGCGCGCAACTCAATCGGCAGCTTCTCGCCTTCGCGCGCAAGCAGCCACTGGTCCCGGTTGTCGTGGATATCAACGCGTTGATCCGGGAGGAGACCGGACTGTTGCGCCGCAGCCTCGGCGAGCCCTTCGAAGTCGAAACGATACTCGGCGGCGGATTATGGAAAGCGGTGGTGGATAAAGGTCAACTCCAGAACGCGCTGCTCAATCTCGCCATCAACGCACGCGATGCGATGCCGGAGGGGGGCAAGGTCATCATCGAGACGTCCAACGCTCACCTCGACCGGAATTATGCCCCAGCATCACGATGTGCCTTCCGGCCAATACGTGCTGATCGCCGTCACAATGTCATTGCCGTGGAAGACGGACCCGCCGCCTGACCGTTCTCGCCACGATCGAAAGTCCGGATTTGCTATTCACCGACGTTGTTTTGCCGCATGCATGACGGCAAGCAGGTCGGCGGCCATCCTCAAGTGTTTTCCAAACGCTACCGCGATCTTCACTTCCGGCCACTCCAGGAACATCATCTTCCACAAGAGCGTCATGACCATACTTGGCCAATTCGCGGCAGGAACTGGGGGGAGGAACCGTTCGGAGCATACTCGACGGCCGGCGTGCCTGTATCTACCGTCTGGCTCTACGCGTGAGCCT
>JAHRYZ010000372.1 GCA_020621905.1 Rhizobium sp. | reverse complement strand
AGCGAGAATGACGGGGAGTGAGACGATGACCACCAGCACTGCCGCGGCATCCAGGACCGGGCTCTTTGTCGATCCGCGCCGGGACTGGCTCGCGCAGCACACCGAGGAAATCATCGACCCCCAACGCCCGATCGTCGATCCCCATCATCATCTCTGGGACCGTGGCGGCCAGCGCTACATGATCGGGGAGATGGCCGCCGATATCGCCTCCGGCCACAATATTATCGCGACCGTCTATGTCGATTGCCGCTCGATGTACCGCGCCTCCGGACCGGAAGCGTTCCGTCCCGTCGGCGAAGTGGAATTCGCCAACGGCGTCGCGGCGATGAGCGCGAGCGGCGGCTATGGTCCGGCCGCGATCTGCGCCGGCATCGTCGGCCACGCCAACCTGCTGCTCGGCGACGGCGCGAAGCCGGTTCTCGAAGCGGAGATCGCCGCCGGCCAGGGCCGCTTCCGCGGCATCCGGCATTCCTCGGCGTGGGATGCGGAGGCAGAGGTTGCCGGCATGTATGCCAACCGGCCGAAAGGCCTGCTGCTCGATTCCACCTTCCGCAAGGGCTTTGCCTGCCTCGCGCCGCTGGGCCTGAGTTTCGACGCGTGGCTGTTTCACCCGCAGATCGGCGAGCTCACCGATCTCGCCCGCGCCTTTCCGGACACCCGGATCGTGCTCGACCATTGCGGCGGCCCGGTCGGCGTCGGCCGCTTTGCCGGCAAGCGCGAGGAGACTTTTCCGCTATGGAAGGCGTCGATCCGGGAAATCGCGACATGCCCCAATGTCTCGGTCAAGCTCGGCGGGCTGGCGATGTGCCTGCTCGGTTATGACTTTCACCTGCGCGCCGTTCCGCCGTCCTCGGAGCAAGCCGCGGCGGCATGGCGTCCCTATATCGAAACCTGCATTGAGGCCTTCGGCCCCGATCGCGCGATGTTCGAGAGCAACTTCCCGCCCGACAAGGGCCAGTGCAGCTATCAGGTGATCTTCAACGCCTTCAAGCGCATCGTTGCCCAATACAGCGAGGCGGAGAAGACCGCGCTGTTCTCAAGGACGGCGACGGATTTCTACCGGCTGAAGCTGGGCTGAAGACAGTGTCGGCGGGACGCGACAGCCGCGGCGCAATAACGCCTCACGCCGCGCCCCCCTACTGCCTCACCAGTCGGCATTTCGACGTGGCGAGCGGCTGAAAGGCCTCGTCGCCCGGGACGGTTTCCTTCACCGTGTAATAGTCCCACTTGTCCTTGACGTCGGCGGGCGCCTTCACCTGGACCAGATAGAGGTCGTGGACCATGCGGCCGTCGGCGCGGACATGACCGTTCCGCGCGAACATGTCGTTGATCGGCGTCGACTTGAGCTGCTTCATCACGGCGCCGGTCTCGTCGGTCTTCGCGCCCTGAACCGCCTTGAGATAGTTCATCACCGCGGAATAGGCGCCGGCCTGCACGAAGTTCGGCATCTTCCCGAATTTCGAAAAGAAGCGCTTGCTCCATTGCCGGGAGAGGTCGTCGAGATCCCAGTAGAACGGTTCGACCAGGATCATGCCCTGCGTCGCCGCGGCGCCGAGCGCATTCACTTCCGTGATCGTTCCGACCAGCGGCACGATGGTCTGCCCCGGCGTGATGTTGAAATCTCTGGCGGCCTTGATCGAATTGAGCAGGTCGGCACCCGCATTGGCGAAGGCGATCACCTTGGCCTTCGACGCCTGCGCCTGCAGCAGGAAGGAAGACAGGTCGGTGGTGCTGATCGGATGGTAGACGGTGCCGGCAATGGTGCCGCCGGAACGGGTAACGGCCGCCGAAGCCTCGGCCACCAGCGACTTGCCGAGCGCGTAATCGACGGCGACGAAATACCAGGTATCGAGGCCGAGCGATTTGACGATTCGCGACTGGCCGTTGGCGTAGGAATAGGTGTCCCAGGTATAGCTGATGGTGTTGGGCGAGCATTGCTCGTTGGTCAGCCGGGTCGAACCCGAGCCGGTGACTATCAGCATCCGATTCTTGGATTCGGCGACGCTGGAAACCGCCAGTGCGACACCGGAATTGATGACGTCGGTAATGAGATCGACCCCGCCGGTGTCGTACCATTGCCGCGCGATGCCGGTGGCGATATCGGGTTTGTTCTGGTGGTCGGCCGATACTAGCTCGACCTTGAACGGCGGCTTGGCCTGCTCGACGAAATCGTCGATCGCCATCTGCGCGGCGGTGACGGAGCCGGCGCCAGCGAGATCGGAAAACACCCCGGTCATATCGGTAAGCACGCCGATCCGAACCGCGCCGTCGGAAATTGCCAATGCCTGCGCGTTGGCTCCCGAACAGGCAGCCGTCAGCGTTGCGGCGACGAGCGCCGCTCGCGAAAATCCTGACTTCATTTTCACTCTCCCCTGTGCCGCGCGATTTTTTGCGTCGGCTGTTACCCAGGCGATAGCGCCTTGCGAGCGCGCCGCCGTTCTTCGTTCTTGTCGTCGTCGAGGCGTATTACTCTGCGGCCTGCGGCCGGGTGTCGTTGCGGCGCAGCTTGCGCTGCGCCCAGGTCCCGACTTCATCCAACGTCGCTTGGGTTTCCGGCAGGAACGGGAAAATCGTGTAGACATGCACGGAATCCTCGACCAGCCGCAGCGTCACGTCGACGCCGGCCTTTTCGGCGCGCTCCGCCAGCCGCGTGGTATCGTCGAGCAGGCATTCGCCCTGCGTCGCTGTGACGAACAGGGGCGGCAGCCCGGTAAGGTCGCCGAACAACGGCGATACCAGCGGATCGGTCGGCTCGTGACCCTGGAAGTAGGACGCGCCCATGAAGGTCAGCAGGTCGCGATTGGCGGCCGGATCGTCACCGTTGAAGGCGCGCACACTGGCGCCCGACACGGTGAGGTCAGTAAAGGGCGCAACCGCAAGGATGCCGGC
>JAHRYZ010000371.1 GCA_020621905.1 Rhizobium sp. | reverse complement strand
CGTCGTTGTCCGTGCCCACATAGTCGGTGGCGCCCGGCAGGTTGACGAGCAGGAGAATGGCGACCGTCACCGCGCCATAGAAGGCGACGGCGAACCACAGGCGATCCCAGAGCCGCACCGCCGTCTTACCGGTCGTTCCTTGATCCGCCATGCGCGCGTCAAACCCCGAAGAGGAAGCCTCGCGCAACCGAGCGTGAGGCGAAAAACATTGTTTGGTGTCGATCGGCGAAACCTAGCCTTAACCTTCTCAAGAAATAGTAAAACCAGGCCGGACACGATGGTCGTCGGGCATGTCTTCTGTCGCGAGTAGCCGATATGCGTGGGCCAGCATCCGAAAATCTCGACGTGGCGGTGCTCCTGCCCTGCTACAACGAAGCACGCACGATCGGCGCCGTAGTGCAGGGCTTCCGCGAGGCGCTGCCGCAGGCGCGCATCTATGTCTACGACAACAATTCCACCGACGGCACGGCGCTGACCGCCATGCTGGCCGGGGCAACCGTCATGCGCGAGCGCCGGCAGGGCAAGGGCCATGTGGTGCGCCGCATGTTCTGCGACATCGAGGCGGACGTCTATGTGATGGCCGACGGCGACGGCACCTATGCGCCTGACGATGCCGAGGAGCTGATCCGCACGCTTCTGACCGAGCGCGCCGACATGGCGGTCGGCACGCGCCGCGGCGTGCATGCCGATGCCGGCCGCAACGGCCATGCCTTCGGCAACCGGCTGTTCAACCGGCTCTACCGTTTTCTGTTCGGCAGCGACTTCACCGACATCCTGTCGGGCTACCGCGTCTTCTCTCGCCGCTTCGTCAAGAGCTTTCCCGCCGTCTCGGCCGGGTTCGAGATCGAGACGGAAATGTCGGTTCATGCCTCGCGGCTGAAGCTGCCGGTGTGCGAGCTCGAACTCGACTACGGCCGGCGCCCGGAAGGATCGCATTCCAAGCTGTCGACCTTCGGAGACGGTGCGAAGATCCTCTGGATGTTCGCCATGCTGATGAAGGAAACGCGTCCCTTCGCCTTTTTCGGCGCGATCGCGGCGACGATCTAACAACCGAGCTCGTTCATGGCGCCGGTTCTCGTCGAATATTTCTCGACAGGCCTCGTCAGCCGCATGCCGACCTGGATCCTGGCGACCGCCCTGATGATGATGTCGCTGCTCGCCTTCACCGCCGGGCTGATCCTCGATTCGCTCGCCCGCTCGCGCGCCGAACAGCTGCGCATCCACTATCTCAGCCTGCCGGCGCTTGCCCATGCGCAACCGGGCAGCCGCACCGAACGTGAGAAGCGTAAGCCGGCGCGAACCGCCGACGCGGCATGAAGAAGCTCGTCCGCTTCGGCATCGTCGGCACGGCCGGCTTCGTCATCGATGCCGTCCTACTCTGGCTGCTGCTCGAAACGACGCCGCTCGGCCCCTTTATCGCCCGCGCCGTTGCCATTGCCGTGGCGCTCGTCTCCACGTGGTATCTCAACCGCAGCTTCACCTTCGGCGCCTCGCGCCGCTCGATTGCGGTGGAAGGCTTCCGCTACGGCTCGATCGGCCTCGTCTCGTCCGCGGTCAACTATCTGATCTATAGCGGACTGCTCCTGTCGCTGCCGATCCTCCAGCCGCTGGCGGCGCTGGTTATCGCCTCGATCGCCGCCATGGCCTTTTCCTTCTTCGGCTATTCGCGCTTCGTCTTTCGCCGCTGATCTCCGGCTCAGACCGTCTCCCAGCCATCCTTCTCACCGGCGCGATAGATCGCGTCGATGAAGCGCTGGTTGTCGCGCGAGCTTTCCAGGCTGACGACGTCGGAGTGATCGCCGCTCAGCGCCGCCTTCGCGAAGGCCTCGGCCTCACGCCGATACTGCCGGCTGTCCTGGAAGCGGAAGACCTGCGACTGATTGTGCGACTGGTTGGAAAGCTCGACCTCTTCGGCGCCCCAGCGATCGGCGTTGAAGGGCGAACGGACGTCGATGAAGCCTTCCGTGCCGTGGAATACCATGGACTGGCGGTTGGCCATCTGGGTCGAGACGTAGAAGCTCAGCTCGAAGCCGCCGAAATCAGCCTTGACGCTCGAATAGATGTCGGTGCCGAATTCCGCGTCGCGCTCGACCACCGCCTGCACCTTCAAAGGTCCGGCCCCCGTGGCAAACCGGGTGGCGATCGCCGGATAGACGCCGATGTCCGGCAGGCCGCCGCCGCCGAGTTCGGGAATGTTGCGCATGTTGCCGGGGTCGCGGTTGAAATAGGTGAAGACGCCCTGCACGTGGCGCAGCCGGCCGATCGCCCCTTCGGACAACAGGGCGCGCACCTTGCGCCAGACCGGCGTGTAAGTAACCATGAAGGCTTCGGAGACCAGCACCCGGTTTCGATCCCGCGCCGCAATCAGCTGGTCAATGTCGGAGGCCTTGAGCGCGATCGGTTTTTCGCACAGCACATGCTTGCCGGCGTCCGCCGCCCTGATCGTCCATTCGACATGCTGCGCGGTCGGCAGCGGAATGTAGACGGCATCGATTACATCGGAGGCCAGCATTTCCTCGTAGGAGCCGAAGGCATGCGGCACGGAGAAGCGATCAGCCATGGCGCGCGCCTTGGAGAGATCACGGCTCGCCACCGCCGTGACGACGCAGTTTTCGGCGTCCTGCATGGCCGGCACGACGAGATCGCGGCCGATCTTGGCCGTGGACAGAATTCCGAAACGCAGCATGGGGGTCCTCCTGTATCGTTGCCGCGCGACCCTAGTCAGAGATCCCGTGCTTGGCAACGGGCCTCGAAGGCAGGCCAGGGCGAGCCGCGTGGCAGATCATGATTGGCCGAAAATGTCCCATGATCGTCCGGAGCAGAACTTTTTCCCTTTTTCTCATGCGGTATTTTCGGCTATCCAATCACCACAAAGGATGCAGAAAATGACCGCCAGCAATA
>JAHRYZ010000370.1 GCA_020621905.1 Rhizobium sp. | reverse complement strand
CCCACGGTGTTCTCGTTGATCGCCGCCTCGAAGGCCTCGGCGTCGCCGAAGGGTACGGTGCGGAAGCCGGGCGTGAAGGGACCGAAGCCGCCGCGCGCATCCGGATCGGTCGAGAAGGAGACGATGCTGAGCGTGCGTCCATGGAAGTTGCCGGAGCAGACGATGATCTCGGCCTTGCCCTCGGGCACGCCCTTGGTCTCGTAGCCCCATTTGCGCACGGCCTTGATGGCGGTTTCGACCGCCTCGGCGCCCGAGTTCATCGGCAGGATCTTGTGCGAGCCGGTGAGTGCTGCCAGCTCTTCGTAGAGAAGCGCCAGCTGGTCGTTGCGGAAGGCGCGCGAGGTGAGCGTCAGCTTGGAGGCCTGTTCCGTCATGGCGGCCAGGATGCGCGGATGGCAGTGCCCCTGGTTGACGGCCGAATAGGCCGACAGGCAGTCGAGATACTGGTTGCCTTCGCTGTCCCAGACATGGACGCCCTGGCCGCGCGTCAGCACGACGTCGAGGGGTTTGTAGTTGTGCGCGCCGAGGCGCTGTTCGGTGGCGATGAGCTCTGCTGTGTTCGACATCGTTGGTCCTCGGGTTGCTTAGGCGGCGCGGGTGGGGCGGTCGAGAATGCGGCGGCCGAACAGGCTGGCCGCGAGTTCGACGATGACGCGGGCGCTCTTGCCGCGGTCGTCCAGGAAGGGATTGAGCTCGACGAGGTCGAGCGAGGAAACGAGGCCGCTGTCGTGCAGCATTTCCATGATCAGGTGCGCCTCGCGAAACGTCGCGCCGCCCGGAACCGTGGTGCCGACACCCGGCGCGACGTCCGGATCGAGGAAGTCGACGTCGAGGCTGACATGCAGCAGGCCGTTGACCTTCGAGACATCGGCAATGATCCTCCGCATGATTGCGCCCATGCCGTCCTCGTCGATGGCGCGCATGTCGAAAACATTGACGCCGTTCGCCGTGATCGCCAGGCGCTCCTCGTCATCCACCGAACGGATGCCGACCTGATAGACCTGGCGCGGATCGACGAAGGGCCGTCCGGCCGGCAGGATCGGCGCGAATTCCGCCTTGCCGCAGAAGAAGGCGACCGCATGCCGTGGATGTTGCCGGAAGGCGAGGTGGACGGCGTGTTGAAATCCGCGTGTGCGTCGAGCCAAAGCACGAACAAGGGGCGCCCAAGCTCGCTTGCGCGCCGCGCCATGCCGGAAACGCTGCCCATCGACAGGCTGTGGTCGCCACCGAGGAGGACGGGAAGCGTGCCTTCGGCCGCGGCCCGATAGGTCCTGTCCTCGATGGCGCGGGTGAACGCTGCGACGACCGGAAGATTGCGGGCATGGGCATGCTCGCCGAGCTCCGTGGCCGGCGTCGGGCGCAGGTCGCCGGCGTCGGTGACGCGGTAGCCGAGCTCGCGGAGCGCCGATCCGATGCCCGCGATCCGCAGCGCCGCCGGGCCCATGGCACAGCCGCCGCGGCCAGAGCCTTCCTCCAGCGGAACACCGATCAGCGTGACGGCCTTGGTCTTGTCGTTCATCAGGATCTCCTCGTCTGCAAGGCGCGATCTTCGTCAATGCGCGCGTTAGCAAAAAGATGGAAAATGATCAGAAAGCGAGTTAGATTGCGCAAAGTGCCAGCCAATTATGACGAGATGTAAAATGGACGACCTTGATCGCGATATTCTCAGCGCTCTGCGCCACAATGCTCGCATCCCGGCATCGTCACTTGCGGCGATGACCGGGGCGTCCCGAGCCACGATTGCCGCCCGGATCGACCGTATGGTGGCAGACGGAACAATCGCCGCCTTCACCATCCGTACCGGCAGCGAGATCCGCCCGGCCGGTGTCCGGGCGATCGTCATGATCGAAGTGGTGGGAAAGTTCGCCGATCGCGTCGCGCATCAACTGCGCGGCCTGCCCGAGGTCCGGGCGCTGCACAGCACCAACGGGCGCTGGGATTTCATTGCCGAGCTCGAGGACCGCGATCTTGCCTCGTTCGACGAGACGCTGCGGCGGATCCGCCTGATCGAGGGGATCAACACGACCGAATCGAGCATCCTGCTGAAGACCAGCAAGGTCGGTTGATCGCCGATCCTTTGCCGGCTCAGTATTCCTTTTCGTAGAAGATGCCCGCTCCTGCGCCTTCTGCCCCTGCTTCGCCCTTCAGCTTGACGCCGCGGCCGATGTCGAGGTTGATCACCGCCTTGGTCTGGCCGGTGCCGCCCTGCTGGAGCTCGATATAGGTTTTGTCGTTGAGGTACTTGCCGGCGCTGACCTTGCGGCCCGTCTCGTCGGTGGAAATGTCGAGATCGTCGACGCCGAGCGTCGAGCGCAGCGCCTCGAACAGCGAGGTGGAACGGCCACCGGCGAGCTGGGCTGCGGCATCGGCGAGCTGGGCGATCTGCAGCGGCGACAGGCGGGCCATGGACTGGCCGAAGATCAGCTGCGCCAGGATCTCGTCCTGTGGCAGGGACGGCGACGAGGAGAAGGACACCGACGGATCATTGGCAAAGCCGGCGATCGTGATCGTGATCGTCGTCGTGCCCGAGGTGGTCGTCGCCTCCATGTCGAGGATCGGCACCAACCCCCCGCCGAAGGTGATGGTGCCGCGGGTGAACTGCATGCGTTTCGTCAGGATCGACAGGCGGCCGCGCCTAGTCGAAGGCGCCGGAGACGTTCGGAGCCTGGGCTGTGCCGGTGACCGCGATCGTGCCCCCGAGTTCCGCATCGATGCCGCGGCCGCGCACGAAGATCTGCGTCGGCGACGAGACGGTGAGGTCGAGGCCGATCGACGACTGGCTGCCATGGTGCTCGGTCTTGGTGATCGTCGCCATCTGCTGGCGCACGGCGGGCGGCGCATGCCTGTGCTGGATGTCGAGTTCGGACAGGCTGGTCGGCAATTTCTCCGGACTGGTGATCGCT
>JAHRYZ010000369.1 GCA_020621905.1 Rhizobium sp. | reverse complement strand
CCTTGACCTCGTCAAGGCTGCGGGTGCGGCCTTCCTTGATATTGGTCACGCGCAGGATGACCGGGCCGAGCGCGCCATCGACGACGTCGGTCGTCGCGCCCTCCGCCGTCACGGCGAAGGCGGCGTCCGCCAGCACGGGATCGGGAAGCTTCTCGCGCGAAAACTCGCCGAGCAGCACATCGCTTGCGGTCTTGCCCTGGTCGGACACCAGCTGGTCGAAGCTCATGCCCGACTTGAGTTCGGCCAAGGCCGCCTCGGCCATTTCGCGGGTTTCGAAGCTCAGCTGCTCGATCGTGCGGGTGCCGGCGATCTCGTAGGACTTCTTGCGGGCCTCATAGTCCTGACGGATCGCCTCGTCGGAAATCGCCGCCTTGTCGGCGATGTCGGAGGGCTCGAGCTTCACATAGGCGAAGCTGCGGTATTCCGGGGCGCGGTAGCGGGCCTTAACGGTTTCGAACCAGGCGGCGAGCGCGGCCTCGTCCGGGGCCTTGATCGGGTCGATATTGGCATTGGTCAGCAGCAGGTAGCTGACGTCGCGCGTCTCGTCGCGATGGGCCTTGAGCGCGTCGACCAGCGTCTTCGGCGCAAGGAAGCCGTCAGAGGTCGCCTCGACGATCTGGCTGCGCACGGCCACCTTGGAGCGCTCCAGGATATAGTCGTCTTCGCGCAGGCCGGCATTGCGCAGCCGCGCGGTGAAGAGGTTGCGGTCGAACTGGCCCGTCTCGGACTTGAAGGCCGGGTCCTCGGCGATGAGCTGCGCCAGGCGGTCCTTGGAGAGGCCGAGATTCATGTCTTCCGACAGCTGGTCGAGGGCGGCGCCGGCGGAAAGCTGGGCATAGACCTGGCTCTCGACGCCGAGGCCCTTGGCCTGCTCGGTGGTAAGCTTCACGCCGAAGCGGCGGCCGAGGTCTGCGAGCTGGCGCTGGTAGGCGAGGCTGAACTCGCTCGCCGACACCTGCTGGTCGCCGACGGCGATGACGGTGTCCGATGCGGTGTTGAAGAGGGATGCGGAGATGCCCCAGATCCCGAAGGAGGCGACCAACAAGAGCATCAACACTTTTGCGACCACGGTGTGGGCAGCTTTTCTCAGAACTTCCATCATCGGAACTAAATCACCTCATTACAGCTCTTCGCAGACGGCGAAGCGGTTGACGTTCCTTAGAACAAACCGCCGCGGAAATGAAGGGATGTTCGGCGAAAAGGCGCCGGGCGAGACGGTCGCAGCGCGGAGCGCCCGGGGGAGACCGGAATCGGTCGCAGCACCGGCCGGCCAAGGTCCACGCTAGGTCCCCCTTTCACAATGTCGCGGTACCATCGGCATGAATATCGGGTACAACAATCACGACGGCTTCTGGCCGTCCTCGAACATGCGGGGCAGGGATGGCGGAAACGGGTGACATGATGGGCGAGGGGCCTGCAACCCCGATGGGGCTGAGCAGCGCCGAGGCAGAGCTTCAGCTGGAGAAATTCGGCGAGAACCGCCTGCCGGTCGCCGGCAGCCCATCCTTCATCAAGGTCCTGGCGCTTCAGTTCCTGAGCCCGCTGATCTATATCCTGATGGCCTCGGCGGCGCTTTCGACCCTCATCAGCGAGATCACCGACGCCCTGTTCATCGCCACCGTGCTGGTGGTCAATGGCATCATCGGCGCGATCCAGGAATATTCCGCCGGCAAGTCGGCCGAGGCGCTGCGGGCGCTTGAGCAGCCGCATGCGACGGTCATCCGCGACGGCCAGCGGCAGGTGATCGATGCGGCAGGCCTCGTGCCGGACGATCTCGTCATGCTGGAATCCGGCGAACGCGTGCCGGCCGACATCCGCCTGATCGAGGCAAGCGGCCTACAATGCGACGAGGCGGCGCATACGGGCGAGTCGCGCGCGGTGGCGAAGGAAGCGGGCGATCCGGTCTTTGCCGGGACGATCGTGACCCGGGGACGGGCCCGCGGCCTGGTCGTCGCCACCGGCAGCCAGACGGAGCTCGGCAAGATCGCCGGGGCCATCCAGGAGCGCTCGACCGCCAAGCCGCCGCTGATGATCCGGATGGAGGATTTCACCCGGCTGATCGCGGTCGCGGTCGGCGTCGCCATCGTCTTCCTGATCGGCGTTGGCCTGTGGCGCCAGATGGCGCTCGGCGAATTGCTCACGATGTCGATCGGTCTTGCCGTCAGTGCCATTCCGGAGGGCCTGCCGATCGCCATCACCGTGGCGCTCGCCATCAGCATGCGCCGCATGGCCAAGGTGAATGTGGTGGTGCGCAACCTGCCGGCGGTCGAGTCGCTCGGCTCCTGTACCATGATCGCCACCGACAAGACCGGAACACTGACGCTGAACGAGCTGACGGTCACCGATATCCGCCTGCCCGACGATACGCATTGGCTGTTCGACACCGGCGTCGATCCCGTCGCCGGGGGCATTCGCAGCCATGACGGCGAGCAAGACCTTCCGAGCCCGGCCGTCCAGCGCCTGCTGCGGGCGGCGACCCTGCCCAACGAAGGAGAGTTGGGGCGAAACGGCGAGGGCCGCTTCGATCCGATGGGCGACACGGTCGACATCGCGCTGCTGGCCGCCGCGCACAAGGGAGGCGTCAGCAAAACCGATCTCATGGCACGGTACCGTCTGGAAAAGCGCATCCCTTACGAGCCGGAGCTGAAATACGCCGCGTCCTTCCATGTGGATGCCGACCACCTGCACATCTTCGTCAAGGGCGCGCCGGAAATGCTGGCGACCATGTGCGGCACCATGCAGGTCGGCGACCGGGCCGTGCCGCTCGATCATGCGCTGCTGCAGGGCCAGATGGACGAGATGGCGCGCAACGGGCTGAGGGTCCTGGCCTTCGCCGAGGGGCGCATGGCGCATTCGGCAAGCGGCGATTACGGTGATCACATGCTCATCGACCTCCGTTTTCTC
>JAHRYZ010000368.1 GCA_020621905.1 Rhizobium sp. | reverse complement strand
CTTCTCATTGCGCCGTGCGGATGAGCCGAATTGCGGAAATATGTGATTTAATTGGTCTTTGCGCGCTTGCTGCAAGAGCTTGTGGCGCTATCGCACGTCGCCTTCGTCTGACGCCCCATGCGAGTCAGGACGTCAGAACAGCCCCACGCTTCCCGGCTTTATCCCTTGCACCGGTGGCTCGGGCTGCTCCTGTGGCACTTCTTCGCCCGCCGGCGGAAGGTCGAGCGGCGGCAAGCCTTCGCCGGTGACGTCATCCGGTATTTCCTGCGGCGCAGCGAGCGGAGGGACGGCGACCGGCGCGCTCCCGTCAGGGGCGGCCTGATCCGGCGCGCCCGTCGGCTGGGGTTCTCCGCCTTGGGCAGGTTGCGGTGCCTCGACGGGCTTCTGGGAGGTCTCGGTGACCGGTACCGGCGCCGGATGAGCAGCCTTGACGCCCTTCGGGGCCGGCACGTCGGAGGACTGCTTGCAGCCGGTCAGCCAGACGTCGTAGATCGCATGCTCGACGGCATTGAGCGCCGGGCTGTCGGCGAACATCCAGCCGGAAAAGATGCGGCGGATCTTGCGGTCGAGAGTGATCTCGTCAACCTCGATGAAGGCGTCGATCTTCTGCGCCTCGGTCTCGTCGCGGGAATAGCAGACCTTCGGCGTGACCTGGAGGGCGCCGAACTGGACCGTCTCGTCGATATAGACGTCGAAGGAGGTGATGCGGCCAGTAATCTTGTCGATGCCGGCGAATTCTGCGACGGGATTGGAAATCCGCTCGGCGCGAGCAGGACCCGCTCCGACCATTGCGGCGGCAGACGCGGCCAATGCCGCCATGCCCATCACAGCAAGGGTAGAGCCACGCCCGATACGCTTCATGTCTGCCATTCTCCAGCCTTCGATTATGCGGGCGCCGCGATCAGAGCGGCCTCCACACAGAGGCCCTAGAACCGAATTGTGGCCAAATCGGGTGTCAGTTGCCGGGGGTCCAGGCGTCGTAGTCGCCGGTGACGCGGGGACGTTCGCCGGTCGCGGCGATCGAGCCCTGGGGCCGATAGGCGTTCGGCGTGCCGGTCGCGTTGGCGCGGTGCGGCTTCTGCCATTCGGCGGCCTTGTAGTCTTCCTTGGACGGGGGAACGTCGGTGCGATGGTGCATCCAGCCGTGCCAGCCGGCCGGAATGGTCGAGGCGTCGGCATAGCCCTTGTAGATGACCCAGCGGCGCGGCAGGCCGAAGGTGGTGGTGCCGCCCTCGTAATAGATATTGCCGAACTGGTCTTCGCCGACCTTCGTGCCCTTGCGCCAGGTGAAGAAACGCGTGCCCATGGTCTGACCGTTCCACCAGGTGAAAAGTTCCAACAGAAGCTGCTTCATGTCTCGTCCTTGGCTCCGGGCCTTGGCGGCCGCCGGCTTGTCATCGTTCTCCGCTTATGCCGCCTCGGTGGCCGGTTGTCCAGTGATTCGCCGCGCTGCGGCCGTCATTTCAGCTTGTACTTGAAGCCGAAATGGCTCTTGGCAAAACCCAGCCGTTCGTAGAAGCGATGCGCATCCGTGCGGGCGGCATTCGAGGTCAGTTGCACCTGGCGCAGGCCGAGCCGCCTTGCCTCCTCCAGGCAGAAGCCGATCATCTGGCTGCCTATGCCGCGGCCCCGCATATCGGCCCGCGTCTGCACCGCTTCGACGATCATCGAGGTTGCGCCACGCCCGGTCAGCGTCGTCGTCAGCAGGGTCTGGAACGTGCCGACGATCTCCCCGTCACATTCGGCGACATAGAGGGTTTCGCGCGGCGTCTGCCGCAGCGTGCGAAAGGCATCCAGATAGTCTGCTCGGGCGGCCTCGTCGGTGGTGTCGCCATGACCGCCGATGTCGTCGGAGGCCAGGATCGCGACGATCGCCGCGACGTCCTCCTCGCGGGCCTGCCTGATGATGATCGCCGGTGCTTGCATAATTTTCCCTTCCGCGCGTTACTCACCGGGAGGTTTAGGGAGTATGCAGGAGGACCGTATGACAGTGAGAGGGTTTTGCACGCTTATTTTCGCCATCACGCTTCCGGCCACGGGAGCGATGGCCCAGGAGGGCGGACGACAGGGCATCGCCTTCGTCCAGGCGCCGGAGATGTCGAGCGGGGTCTGCACCGGCAAGGATGCCGCAACCGCCTTCGACTGCGCCAAAAAGCAGTGCGTCGACGGCGGAGGCACGGACGAGGACTGCCTGGAGGCGGCCTACTGTTTCCCGGCGCGCTTCAGCGTCGACGTCTTCATGCAGTCGTCGGAAGGGCCGCACTGGCACGAATACTACTGCGGCTGGGACAGCAAGGAACTGGCGCTTGCCGCGGCAAAGGTCGCCTGCGACAACATCAAGAGGCCCTATCTGGTCGAATGCACGCCGGTTCTGATCTATGACGAAGACGGAAATTCGGAAGAAGTGCCGATGGACAACTGACGGCAGGCGGCCCGAAGGGTAGCCGCTCAGCCCAGCCGCTTCTCCATGATGATCGCCGGCAGGCCGCTGTCCGGCCCGCCGCAGCTCGTCGTGCGGTCGACCTCCACGAAGCCGTGTTCCTGATAGAAGGCGACGGCCGCGGTGTTGCGCGGCTCGACCTCCAGCCGCATGATCTCGGCATCGGGAAAGCAGGTTTCGAGTTCGGCGAAGAGATCGCGGCCGATGCCCATGCGCTGGCACGAGGGCCTGACGTAGAGCTGGTGCAGGAAGGCGGTCTTGGCCATCTTCGTCGACATGGCCGCATAGGCCATGCCGCCGAGTTCCCGACCGTCGTCCGCGACGAGAAACTCGCCGCCCTTCTTCTCGATCCGCGCCTTCAGGGCCGGGACCGAATGCCAGGCATCGACCAGTTCGCGCACCTTTGCCTCGCCGTAGAGCGCGTCATAGGTGGCGTGGAAGGTCTCCGACAGCAGGGTGCGGAGCGCTTCCACATCCTGCGGG
>JAHRYZ010000367.1:2677-2926 GCA_020621905.1 Rhizobium sp. | reverse complement strand
ACACATATTGGAAGATCCTGCGATGCAGGACGCGCAGCAACTGGTCGGTCACCAGGCCAACCAGCCCGATGACGAGAACGCCGGCCATGACCTCTGGCGTCTTGACGTAACGGCGCGCCGACCAGATGACGAAGCCGATGCCGGAATCGGCCGCGACGATTTCGGCGATGATCAGATAGGTCCAGCACCAGCCGAGCGTGATCCGGAGATTGTCGAGCAGCGACGGACCCATGGCCCTGAAGATCACGT
>JAHRYZ010000367.1:0-2667 GCA_020621905.1 Rhizobium sp. | reverse complement strand
CGCACCCACCGTGCGGGCCACCTCGACATATTCGTTGGGAACCCGGCGGGCATCGTCCGCCACGAACAGCACCAGCTGGAAGAAGGTGCCGAGCCACAGCAGGAAGATCTTGGTGGTCTCGCCCACGCCGAACCAGATGATCGACAAGGGAACGAGAGCCGGCACCGGCAGGTAGCGGATGAAATCGATCATCGGTTCGAGCGACGCCCCGACGACGCGATAGCTGCTCATCATCATGCCGATCGGGATCGCCATGAGCGCCGCCAGCAGGAAGGCCGACCAGACGCGCCCCGCCGAGACCGCGGTATGCCACAGGAGATTCTGCTGCGTCAGCATGCGCCAGAGCGCCGCCAGAACGTCGCCGGGTGACGGTAGGAACTGCGGCTTGACGAGGCCGAGCCGTGCCGCCAGTTCCCAGAACCCCAGCAGGATCGCCGCCGCCGCCAAACCGACAATCAGTTCGGCGACGGGCGACTTCCCGCCTCGAAAGGTGAACAGTTTTCCAAACATCCGCGTATGCCGGTCCGAACTCACTTGCCGACGGTCGCGATGACGGAATTGTCGATCTGCTCGGCGGCCACCAGCTGGTTGTCGGCTGCGCCATTCTCCAGATTGAGCGCCATGACCGTGTCGAATATCCCGAACAGGCTGCCCGGCTTGCCCGGCTCACCCATATAGGCCTTGGCTTCCGCGAGCGTGGTATAGGCAAGGCTGCCATTGACCACGTCCAGCACCTCTTCGGGCGTCAGACCGAAGCTCGGCGCGGCGATCTCGGCGAACTTCTGCGGCTCGGCCTTGATGAAGTCGACGGCCGAATAGATGCACTTCAGGAAACGCCCATACTTGTCCGGCGAGGCCTTGAGGTCGTCGTTGCGCGCAATGATGGCGTCGATGATGAGGCCGCGGTGATCCTTGGAAGAGATCAGCACCTTTGCGCCCTCCCGCGAGGAGGCCTTGATGGCCTGCGACATGAAGGGTTCGTAGGTGGCGATCGCGGCGATGCTTTCGTCGACGAAGACGGCCCCCGTATCGGCGCTGGAAATCTCCTTGATGTCCAGGTCCTTGAGGGTGAGGCCCGCCTGCTTCAGTTCCATCTGCAGCAGGAGACGCGCCGGGATATTGGGCTCGGCGGCGATGGTCTTGCCCTTGAGGTCGGCCACCGTCTTGATGTTGCCGTCGGCGATCACGCCGTCACCGCCGACGGATTCGTCGATCGTGCCGATGATGATGCCGGGGGTCGTCTTGTCGCGCGGACGACCCTGATACTCACCGACGCTGCGCATCTGGATCTCGACGTCGCCGCGCGCCATGGCGGCCATCACATTGCTGAGGTCGTCCTCGAAATTGATGGTGACGTCGAGCTTTTCCTGCTCGAAGCATCCGTTGGCCAGCGCCACGTGGACCGGCGCGAAGCCCAGCCAGGTCGGCGCGAGAATGCGGATCTGGTCCGCAGCGAAAGCGTTCGTCGAAGACACGATCAGGGCGATCGCGGTCGTCAGTCCAAGTGTCTTGTTCATGATGCTCCCCTTTTTTGAATTTGAGGCAGCGTCATGCATTTTTACATTGGAGTAAATCACAATATTTGGGATGTTACATCGAAGAACGTCAATGTGAGTTTCGCCGATGCGCCGCCTCGACAATATCGATATCCGCCTGCTTCGCGTCTTCGTCGCGCTCGCGGACGCCAATGGCTTCTCGGACGCGCAGCTGGCGCTGAACCTGTCGCAATCGACGCTCAGTACGCATCTGGCGGAGCTGGAAAAGCGGATCGGCGGCCAGCTGTGCCATCGCGGCAGGCAGCAGTTTCGCCTGACCGAACTCGGCCGCGCCACCTATGATGCGGCCGTCAAGCTGTTCCGCGACATCGACGACTTCACCCAGCGCGTCAGTGCGGCGAGCGGCAATCTGTCGGGCCGCCTGCGCCTGGGGGCCTCGGACGGCGTGATGACCAGCGAGCAACTCGGGGTGCAACGGGCGATTGCCGAGTTCATGCGGCCGGACGCGGACATCTTCATCGACCTCGAACTGGGTACGCCCTCGGATCTCGAACAGAAGGTGGCGGACGGCGACCGCGATATCGCCATCGGTCCGTTTTCACAGCGTTCTCCGGGCCTGACCTACCGGGACTTTGCCAGCGAGCCGCACAATCTCTACTGCGGACGCGAGCACCCGCTGTTCGACAGGCCGGACCATGAGATCGACCAGCGGGTCATCTCCGGAGCCCGCTTCTCGGTCCGCCGTTACCGCCATTTCGACGATCTCTACCTGGTCGGCCATCCGCGCGCGAGCGCCTCCGTCGTGGCGATGGAAGCGCAGGTCATGCTCATCCTGTCTGGCCAGTTCATCGGTTTCCTGCCGTGCCATTTCGCCGAACCCTGGATGGCGCGCGGCGAACTGCGCGCCATCCGGCCCAGCGCCTTCGGCTTTTCGTCGATGCACAAGGTCGCCTATCGGCGAGACAACAAGAACAGTCCGTTGATCGCAGAGTTTCTGGCGATCCTGGAGCGCTTGAAGAGCGGGGGTTGAGTGTGCCGGAAGGCTCTTCACTGCTCTCCCACTTCGGTTGTTGTCGCTTTTGCGAAGTGGCAATAGGCGCGCGGGGCCAAGGTCCCAGACGCCCGTAGGATCATAGAAATCCGAGAACCACCCTCGGCGCTGGGAACAATC
>JAHRYZ010000366.1 GCA_020621905.1 Rhizobium sp. | reverse complement strand
ATCATGATCATGGCCTCGACCGAGTTCGCCGAGGTCTACGAGCCCTTCGTGAAGGGCCGCGGCGCGTCCTCGACCATGCCGCAGAAGCGCAATCCGATCTCGTCAGAGCTGATGCTGGCGGCCTCGAAGGCCGTGCGGCAGCATGCCGGCCTGATGCTGGATGCGATGGTGCAGGACTTCGAGCGCGCCACCGGGCCATGGCATGCCGAATGGATGGCCATTCCGGAGAGTTTCGTACTGACCGCAGGCGCCCTGCAGCAGGCTAAATTCGCGTTGGCCGGTCTGGTCGTCGACGAGAAGCGATGGCCAAGAATCTGGACATCAGCCGTGGCCTGATCGTCGCCGAAGCCGTCATGATGGGGCTCGCCCCGCAGATGGGCCGGCAGGAGGCGCATGACGTCGTCTATGACGCCTGCCGGCTCGCCAACGAGAAAGGCATGACGCTGGCGGACGCGCTGTCGGCGGACCCTCTGGTGTCCGCGCGCATCGACCGCGCGACGATCGATCGGCTGACTTCGCCCCGGAACTATCTCGGCCTCGCGCCCGAAATGGTGGATCGGGTGCTGGCGGCCGAAGCGCTACGGCGCGGACTCCTTTTTCTCCAATGGGGGTGATCGAATGTCTTGGCCCTATCAAAGGACCCTTTGTGCAGTTACGATGCCCTCTTTAGGAGGTTTCCCGCGATTCAATGACCAGTGATGATGGAGGATAATCTGCTTCCACCGAACGTAAGTCGCAGAGCAGCAAACAAGGAAAGTCCATGATGTCCCGTTTTGCCATAACTCTATTTACCTGCCTATCGCTACATTGATTGGTGGCGGCGGTGTTGCATTGATGCCCACGCCTGCCGAGGCTGCGCCAGCGTCCAAGGCGATATGCCCTCAAGCAGGCGATCGTTGCCTGCAAGGCGGAGGCAAGGGCAAGAAGGTCAAGCGGCTCGCGCCGGAAATACGTCAACCAGTGTGTCGAGGCTTCAAGGACCGCCCCAGCATCAACGTCAATCAAATGCCAAGGACCACCGGATATGAAAGATCTCCCAAGGAGCAATTCGACGCGACTTAGACAAAGAAACCGATGCCGAGGCCGCCACAATTGGCGGCCTGCCGCTATTACGCTGCGAAGCAGGTTTAGATAGAGCATCGCATCTGTACGAGGCCCCGCCATGACCGCACACCAACGCAATCTCACCGCATCGATCGATCCGGTAAAGCTCGACCGCCTCGCCGAGGTCGCCGTCAAGGTCGGGTTGAACCTGCAGCCGGGGCAGGATCTGCTGCTGACCGCGCCGAGTGTGGCGCTGCCGCTGGTGCGCAAGATCGCCGAGCACGCCTATAAGGCCGGGGCCGGACTCGTGACGCCCATTATTTCCGACGAGGCGGTCACGCTGTCGCGCTATCGCTTCGGGCGGGACGATAGCTTCGACCGCGCCGCCGGCTGGCTCTATGAGGGAATGTCGAAGGCGTTCGCCGCCAACACCGCGCGGCTCGCCGTCGTCGGCGACGATCCAATGCTGCTGTCCGGCGAGGATCCCGGCAAGGTCGCGCGCGCCAGCAAGGCCAATTCGATCGCCTATAAGCCCGCGCTGGAAAAAATCGTCAGTTTCGACATCAACTGGAACATCGTCGCCTATCCGAGCCCGGCATGGGCGCGGCAGGTGTTTCCCGGCGACGACGAAGATGTCGCGGTGGCCAAACTGGCCGACGCCATTTTCGCGGCCTCGCGCGTCGACAACGATGACGCCGTCGCGGCGTGGGCGAAGCACAATGCCGTGCTGCGCGAGCGGACGGAGTGGCTGAATGGCCAGCGCTTCAGCGCGCTGCATTATTTCGGGCCGGACACCGACCTCACGATCGGGCTCGCCGACGGCCATGAATGGCAGGGCGGCGCCTCCACGGCGAAGAACGGCATCACCTGCAACGCCAATATTCCGACCGAGGAAGTGTTCACCACCCCGCATGCGCGGCGGGTCAGCGGCCATGTCGTCAGTTCCAAGCCGTTGTCCTATCAGGGCTCGCTGATCGACAACATCTCGGTGCGCTTCGAGGAAGGACGCATCGTCGATGCCAGGGCCTCGCGCGGCGCCGAAGTGCTGAACAAGGTGCTCGACACCGATGAAGGCGCGCGCCGGCTCGGCGAAGTGGCGCTGGTGCCGCATTCCCCGCCGATCTCGAAGAGCGGCTGTTGTTCTTCAATTTCGACGAGAACGCCCGCCACATCGCGCTGGCCAGTGCCATTCGAAATGCTTCTCGACGGCGGCAACCTGACGGAGCAGATCGCGGCCCAGGGTGGCAACAAGAGCCTGATCCACATCGACTGATGATCGGGTCGGACCAGACCGATATCGACGGCGTCCATGCTGACGGCCGGTGCCGGTGTTCCGCAAGGGCGAATGGGTTAACGGGCGGCGCGGTGCCCGGTGCCAACCAGGCGTATTTTGGGGCTCATGCGCCTGACTGCGCCAATGTGGTATCGCATGCAACCAAGGCCATGGCGTTTTGGCCGCACTTGGCCTAAAGCACGCCCAACTCAATCAAATCCGCCACCCACGCGGCTGTGCATCTGCCAGGCGCACGCAAGCTTCGATCCCCCGGGTTCGAGGCGCCGTTCAGCGTTCCCGGTGAGCGCCAACCAAGGTTTTTCATTTCGTGACATTTTTGACCACGCCTCCGCCGCTCGCCCGAGCTCTGACCGAGCGCAACTACGATCAGCCGACCGCCGTGCAGACCGCCGTGCTCGCGGACGCCGCCGTCGACCGCGACCTGCTGGTTTCGGCGCAAACCGGCTCCGGCAAGAC
The DNA here is from genome assembly GCA_020621905.1 of Rhizobium sp. Classification (GTDB taxonomy): domain Bacteria; phylum Pseudomonadota; class Alphaproteobacteria; order Rhizobiales; family Rhizobiaceae; genus Allorhizobium. Next base: position 149 of record JAHRYZ010000366.1, on the reverse strand, counting down.
CGTCGCCTACGGGCTGGCGATTGCTAAAGACCTCCTCGGCGGCGCCGAGCGGTTCGAGCGGGCCGCCGCGCCCCTTGCCCTGATCGTCGCGCCGACCCGCGAGCTCGCCTTGCAGGTGCATCGCGAACTCGCATGGCTCTATCAGTATG
>JAHRYZ010000365.1 GCA_020621905.1 Rhizobium sp. | reverse complement strand
AAATGGGCCTCGAAGAACCATCGCTCGCGCAAGTACGACAATGCGCCCATGCCCTATGCGATCTTCTTCCATGGCGGTTACGCGGTGCACGCCACCTACGATCTGAAGCGCCTCGGCCGGCCTGCCTCGCACGGCTGCGTGCGGCTGCATCCCGACAATGCGGCGCAGTTCTTCTCCATGGCGACCCACAACGGGCTGAAGAACACCAAGATCATCGTCACGCGCTGACGGGGAATTTCGGGGAGTGGAGCTGATACGGCGCCCCGGACGGTCGCCCCGGACGGTCGGCGCGTCAGTCGTTGCCGGCTGCGTAGCGCAGGCGGCGCGGGTCGGGAACGATCACATGGCGATTGTTCTCGATGACGATGATGTTGTCCTTGCGCAGCTTTGTCATCTGCCGGCTCACCGTCTCGATCGTCAGGCCGAGGAAGTCGGCGATGTCGGCGCGCGACAGCGGCAGGTCGAAGGTCGTCGCGCTGCCCTTTTCCGGGTCGATATGGGTGGCGATCAGGTAGAGGAAGCTCGCCACCTTCTCCTGCGCGGTCTTGCGGCCGAGCGTCAGCATCCAGTCGCGAGCCTCGTCGAGCTCCTTGAGCGACTGCGAATGCAGCTTTCGCTCCAGGTCCGGTGTCTCGCCGACCATGCGGTCGATGATCGGGCGGGGAAAGGAGCAGATTTCGGTTTCGGTTGCGGCTTCGGCGGTGACCGAGCTTTCGCTGTAGAACGGCCGGCCGAGGAAATCGGGCGCGAACTGCAGGCCGACGATCTGCTGGCGGCCGTCCGCCATCATCTTCGACAGCTTGACCACGCCGTTCAGGATATTGCTGTAGCTGCCCACGCGTTCACCCTGGCCGATGACTTCGTTGCCGGGATCGACTTTGCGGCGGGTGGAGTGCTTGTTGAGTTCGACGAGTTGGGAAGAGCTCAAAGTCGCGCAAATGCCGCCATGGCGGGCCTCGCAGGCTTTGCAGACTGCCGGCGCCTCGCATTCGCCTGTATGTTTCTTGTGCGCGTCCATGATTTTGATCCCGTCTGACGCCAAACTGCCGCAAGGTCAAGCCCGGATTTCACTCCTCCCGAGCCTTATGGGCGATGCCCGTGACACTTCAGTGCGAGCAGTCCGACAAATCTACCAGTAAATTGATCGAAGTCAAAGGCGCGTGACGTTTGCGGCGCTACCAAGAAGTCTAAGACGACGTTAAAATGAATGGCGCAAGACATGCAAAACTCCCTGCTGGCCAAGTATTCCGGCTCTGTTCCACGTTACACCAGCTATCCGACTGCGCCGCATTTTCATGAGGGCGTGCACTGCGGCAAATATGCGCAGTGGCTCGGCGAACTGGGCGCGGGTCATGATCTGTCGCTCTACGTGCACATTCCCTATTGCGATCGGCTCTGCTGGTTCTGCGCCTGTCACACCAAGCACACGCTGAAATACGAGCCGATCGCCAGCTATCTCGCCTCGCTCAAGAAGGAGATCGCCAAGGTCGGCAGCCTGGTCAGCCGCGACGCGAGGGTCAGCGCGCTGCATTTCGGCGGCGGTTCGCCGACCATGCTCAAGCCTGAAGACCTGATCGACCTGATGACGGCGTTCCGCGCGGCCTTCGATTTCCGCGACGATGCCGAGATCAGCGTCGAGATGGACCCCAACGATCTCGACGAGCCGCGCTATGACGCGCTGGCTGCGATCGGCATGACGCGGGCGAGCCTCGGCGTCCAGGACTTCGATCCCAAGGTGCAGAAGACCATCAACCGCATCCAGACCTTCGAACAGACCAAGTCCGTGGTTGACGCGGTGCGGGCGAGGGGTGTCCACTCGGTCAATTGCGACATTCTCTATGGCCTGCCCTACCAGACGATGGAAACGCTGGAGGCGACGGTCGACGACATCGTCTCGCTGTCGCCCGACCGCATCGCGCTGTTCGGCTATGCCCACGTGCCGTGGATGAAGAAGCACCAGACGATGATTCCCGAAGAGGCGCTGCCCGACGTCGAGATGCGCTTTGCCCAGATGACCCGCGCCGCCGACATGCTGGTCGCCGCAGGCTACGAGCCGATTGGCATCGACCATTTTGCCAGGCCCGACGACCGGCTGGCGGTCGCCGCGCGCAACGGACGGCTGCGCCGCAATTTCCAGGGCTATACGGATGACGCTGCCGAGGCGCTGATCGGCTTCGGCGCCTCCTCGATCGGCCAGTTGCCGCAGGGCTATGTCCAGAACATGCCGGCGACCGGCGAATACCAGCGCATGGCGGAAACGGACGGCCTGACCGTGGTGCGCGGCATCGAATTGACCGAAGACGACCGGCTGCGCGCCCATGTGATCGAGGAGATCATGTGCCGCTTCGCCTTCTCCTTCGCGACCGTGCGCAAGCTCTATCCCGGAATCGGTGAGACGGTGATTGCGGAAGCGCGGCAATATGTGGCTTCGAATCCGGATGCGATCTGTGAGATCGTCGGCGACGAGTTCCGCCTGACCGAGGCGGGCAAGCCCTTTGCCCGCAGCGTCGCGGCCGTGTTCGACAGCTATCTCTCCACCGGGAAGGGCCGTCACTCGATTGCTGTTTGAGCAACACTTCGGCAGCAAATTTCGCCGGCGGCCAAACTTCCCATTGGCATTTAGAATCGTTTTCCCTATGTGGAACAAAGATTTTCGACATATGAGGTAATTGGCGTGACCGCTACATTCGACAAAGTTGCCGACATCATCGCTGAGACGAGCGAAATCGATCGCGAGACGATTACGCCCGAAAGCCATACGATCGACGACCTCGGCATCGACAGCCTCGACTTCCTCGACATCGTCTTTGCGATCGACAAGGAATTCGGCATCAAGATCCCGCTCGAGCAGTGGACCCAGGAAGTCAACGAAGGCAAGGTTTCGACCGAGGAATACTTCGTGCTCAAGAACCTCTGCGCCAAGATCGACGAACTGCGGGCGGCCAAGGGCTGAACCGCCGATAGGGCGGAG
>JAHRYZ010000364.1 GCA_020621905.1 Rhizobium sp. | reverse complement strand
CGGGACAATGATGCACAAGATCAGATGGATCCTGGAGACCCTGAGGGTCCCCAATGACAACCCCGAACTCACGCTTTCGCAGTTCGAAGCCTTTTCGAAACAGGTTCCGCTGCTCTACTTCATCCTGACCACCAACATGCTCTCTCTGGCCTGGACCCATCGGGACATCGCGCCGGCCTATCTGGTGATCTACCTGCCTGCGGTTCTTTCCGTCGTCTTCATCCTGCGGGCCGTCGGCTGGCTCGTCGCGCGCAATCGCAAGGTGGATGCTGCCCAGGCGTATCATCGGTTGCGGGCTACCAACCGGCTCGCCGCGCCCATTGCCATATTCTGCACGGCCTGGTCGCTCGCCCTCCTGCCTTATGGCAACGGTTACGAGCAAGCCCATGTGGCCTTCTTCATGGCGATCACCGTGATCGGCTGCATCTTCTGCCTGATGCACCTGCGCTCGGCGGCAATGGTCGTCACCGTCCTCGTCAACATCCCCTTCTTCTTCGCCATGGTTCTGAGCGGCGAGCCGACGTTTATCGCCACCGGCGTCAATGTCATTCTCGTCAGCATGGCGATGATCGCCATTCTGCTCACCCACTATCGTGACTTCCGCCAGCTTGCCGAACAGCGGCATGTGCTTCAGGCGCAGAACAAAACGATGCAGGCCCTGTCGGACGAAAACCTGCGTCTCGCCAATCTCGACAGCCTGACGCTGATCGCCAATCGCCGCAGCTTCTTTCACACCCTCGAGCGCCGCCATGCGCAGGCCAAGGCGGAAAGGGGCACCCTTGCCGTCGGCGTCATCGACCTCGACGGTTTCAAGCCGATCAACGACATGTATGGCCACTCGGCCGGAGACAGGGTCCTGGTCGAGATCGCCGAGCGGCTCCAGCGTTTCGAGAGCGAGACGGTCTCCGTCTACCGCCTCGGCGGCGACGAATTCGCGCTGATCCTGGAATCGTTCGATGATGCGAACGCCATGGCGCTTGGAACCAGCATCTGCGACGCCATCGCCCAGCGCATCAATCTCGGCAGTGGCATCGTCCACGTGACCGCCTCGCTCGGCATCGCCCTCTACCCCGATGTCGGCGAGAACGGCCACGACCTCTACGAGCGCGCCGACTATGCACTCTACACGGCCAAGCGCCACCACCGCGCCGGTGTCGTGGTGTTCAACGCGGTGCAGGCGCGCGAACTGTCGCGCCAGAAGGTGGTCGAGGAGACGCTTCAGGTCGCCGACCTGGAAAAGGAACTCTCGCTCGTCTATCAGCCGATCATGGACGTCCCCTCGCGGCGTTGCGTCGGCTTCGAAGCGCTGGCGCGCTGGGACTGCCCGACCATCGGTCCGGTTTCGCCGGTCGAATTCATCCCGATCGCCGAATATAACGGCCGCATCGGCCTGATCACCCGGCTCCTGCTGGAGCGGGCGCTTTCCGTTGCGGCCGCCTGGCCGGACGATGTCTTCCTGTCCTTCAATCTCTCGCCGCACGACCTCGTCACCATAGAGGGCGTCATGCGCCTCATCGGCATCGTCGAGGACAGCGGCTTCGATCCCAGGCGCATCACCTTCGAGATCACCGAGACGGCGGTGATGAGCGATTTCGAACAGGCCAGCACGGCGATCCATCTGCTGCGCCAGCTCGGCTGCGGCATCGCGCTCGACGACTTCGGCACCGGCTATGCAAGCCTGAGCTACGTGCACCGCCTGCCGCTGTCGAAGATCAAGGTCGACGGCAGCTTCGTCAGCGAGATCCATCGCCGGGGCACCAGCTTCAAGATCGTCAAGTCGGTCCTGGCCCTGTGCTCGGAAATGGGGCTGGAAGCGATCGTCGAGGGTGTCGAGACCGAGGAGGAACTGGTGATCCTGGAGGAACTGGGCGTGCGCTCGGTGCAGGGGTATCACTTCGCCCGCCCGATGGCGGAGGAACTGACCCATACCCTCTTCGCCCAGCCCGAAGACCGGGTCGCGGCCAGGCTCCGCAGCTATTCCTGAACGACAGGGCTGGCTTCAGGCCCGCTTGCGCATGGTCTCGATGACCAGGGTTTCCGGGATGCGCACCGACACGATCGTTCCCTTGCCCTCGACAGAGCGGATCCTCAGGCTTCCGCCGTGCATGTTGACCAGCGAGCGGGAAATGGCGAGACCAAGGCCTGAGCCGCCATTGCTCTTGGCATACTGGCTTTGCACCTGCTCGAAGGGCTGTCCGATCTTGCCGAGTGCCGCCCTGGGAATGCCGATGCCGGTGTCGGCGATGGTGATGGTCACGGCGTCGCCGATCTTGCGGGCACGAAGCGCGATGCGGCCGCCCGATTCCGTGAACTTGACGGCATTCGACAGGATGTTGAGCAGGATCTGCTTCATCGAGCGGCGATCGGCCGTCATCGTCAGGCCGGACGAAACGCGCTGTTCGATGTGAACATTCTTTTCTTCCGCCGGGATCGAGGTGAGACGCAGGCTCTCCTCGATCAGCGCATCGAGATCGACCGTCTCGCAGCGGATCTTCATCTGGCCCGCCTCGATCTTCGACATGTCGAGAATGTCGTTGATGACGTGCAGCAGGTGCTTGCCGCTCTCGTGGATGTCGCGGGCATATTCCGAATATTTCGGCGAGCCGATCGGGCCGAACATCCCGGCGAGCAGGATTTCCGAGAAGCCGAGAATGGCGTTGAGCGGGGTCCGGAGCTCGTGGCTCATCTTGGCGAGGAACTCCGACTTCGCCTTGTTGGCGGCCTCGGCGCGCTCCTTCTCCGCCTGGTAATTCGCATTGGCGACCGACAGTTCGGCCTTCTGCCGCTCCAGCTTGCGCTGCGACGACGACAGGTCTCCGATGGTCGCCATCAGCCGGCGCTCCTGGTCGCGCAGGCGCTCCTGGTGGCGTTTCAGCAGCGTGATGTCGGTGCCGACCGACACGAGACCGCCGTCGCGCGTGCGCCGTTCGTTGATCTGCAGCCAGCGCTCGTCGGCGAGCTGCACCTCGGTGGTGCGCGACGAACCGCTCTGGTCGGGGTCG
>JAHRYZ010000363.1 GCA_020621905.1 Rhizobium sp. | reverse complement strand
TGCGGTTTCCAGAATAGAGCGATATTCGCAAAGTTCGCTCACATCGCGTGCGTCGGGCATGTACACGTAGCTGCCGCGCTTCGGATAGACCTCGACCAGCCCTTCCGTCTTCAGGATCGCCAGCGCCTGGGCGACGGGAGAGCGACTGACACCTAGCATGTCGGCTAGCCTTTGTTCGGAGAGCTTAGAGCCTAGCGGCAACTCGCCGCTCAGGATCGCTTCGCGAATGCGCGCGGTCGTCTCTTCGATCAGCGACTTCGGAATCTCGATTGCCTTCATCATTCCCCCACCCCAGTCCGAGGTTGCCTTGACAGTCACACTACCATGTAACATGTTACGTTCACCACAACGATCAGCCGACTGACAAGTGCCGGCACAAGAGGCCCTATATGACCGCTGCCATACAGTCGAACGAACGCCAGACGGATCATTCCGATTTTCTGACTGCCTGCCGACGCATCGTAGGCGACGGCAATGTCTTAACGGGAGAACAGTCCACCGCAAGCTATACTGTGGATTGGACAGGCAAATATAGAGGCAAGGCGCTGGCCGTCATCCGGCCTTCAACGACGCGGGATGTGGCGCAGGTGGTCAAGCTTTGTGCCGCACAAGATATCGCGATCGTACCGCAAAGCGGCAACACCGGCATTTGCGGCGGGGGTGTTCCATCGGATGGCCAGACCTCTGTCATCCTGTCCCTGTCACGCATGAACCACATCCGCTCCATCGATACCGGTGCCCGCACGGCAACGGTGGATGCCGGCGTGATCCTGGAGACGCTACAGAATGCCGTTCAGGAACACGACCTCATTTTCCCGCTGATGTTCGGCGCGCGCGGCAGCGCCATGATCGGCGGCAATCTGTCGACCAATGCCGGCGGCTCGAATGTCGTGCGCTATGGCAATACGCGCGACCTGTGCCTCGGCATCGAAGCCGTGCTCGCCGATGGCAGCATCGTCAACGGACTGACCGGGCTTCGCAAGGACAATACCGGCTATGATCTCAAGAACCTATTGATCGGCGCAGAAGGCACGCTTGGCATCATCACCGGCGCCGTGCTGAAGCTTTACCCGCAGCCGAAGGTGCGCGCCACGGCCTTTCTGTCGGCAGCATCGCTGTCGGCGGCGCTGGAGATCCTCAATATCGTTCAGGACAGGCTGGGCAATACGGTGGAAGCCTTCGAATATGTGCCGCAGCCGGTGGTCGAGATCATCCTCAAGCATGTCCCGCAAGTCCGCCAGCCCCTGGCCGATGCGGCCGAGGTCGGCATCCTGCTCGAAGTCGCGTCCAGCCGCATGGATGATGCACAGGAGGCAAGCGATGGTGGCAAGGCCCTGCAGGAAGGGCTGATGATCGTGCTTGCCGATCTCATGGAAACCGGACTGGTTCTGGATGCCATGTTTGCCACCTCCGACAGCCAGCGCGCCGCCCTCTGGAAATTGCGCGAATCCGTTCTCGAATCCATCAATGCCCATGGACCGGCCTATCACCTCGATGTGGCGCTGCCGCTCTCGCGTGTCGCCGATTTCGTGCGCATCATGGACGAGAAGGCCGCAGAGCTGGGTTTCCGCCCGTTGACCATCGGGCATCTGGGAGACGGCAACCTGCATTACGCCATCAGCGCGGCAGACCCGGCCAGCTGGGACAGCCTGCCGCTTGCGCAGATGACGGAATTTGCCTTTGACCTGCTCGGTGAACTCAACGGCTCCTTCAGCGCCGAACACGGCATCGGCCAGAGCAAGGCAGCACTTCTGAAGGCCCGCAAGGAGCCGGCGCAGGTTGCCATGATGCGCTCGATCAAGCAGGCGCTCGACCCGAAGAACATTCTCAATCCGGGCAAGATGCTCATCTGAAGAGGCAAAGGACCTGCCCGGACCAAACGGGTCCGGGCTGGTCGATCACAATAGTCTTTAGGCCTTCCAGACCTCGAACGTCGCCTTGGCGCTTTCGTTCATGACGGTCAGGGCCCGCACTGTCGTCTCGGTGCCGATGACGAAGGGATTGGCGCCACCCGTCTTCAGACGATCGATCTTGGCGACGGCCCCATCGAACAGGTCATGGTTGGAAATGAACACATCGACCGATTGCTGGCGGGCAAGCTCGCGCACGCGGTCCGTGGCATCGATATAGGTCTGGAGGCGCGGCAGGCGATCGGGACGCCGACCGAAGTTGAAAGCGGTTCCTCCCCAGAGCAGGGCGCGGTGGACCTTGCCCATGTCCATCACGTCAAAGGCCAATGAGATGGTTCCGGGCGTATGGCCGGGGGTCAGCAGAATGTCGATCTTCGTGTCGCCGAGCGCCACGACGCTGCCATCCACGACGGAGATATCGCGGGCGGGCGGGCGGCCCCAATCCGGCCGGTCGAATTCCAGACCGGTTTCCATCATCACCCAGTCGGCTTCCGACAGCACGACGCGGCTGCCATATTTGCCCTTCAGATAGCCGACGCCACCATAATGATCGCCATGGCCATGCGTGACAATGATTGTCTTGATGGTCGAGGGATCAAGCCCGAGGGTCTTCAGCCCGGCCTCGATGATGGTTTTCGCCTCGTCATCATTGTCCATCGCGTCGATGAGGATAATGCCGTCGGAGGTGGTGATCGCCCAGCAGCTTACCCATTTGTTGCCCACGAAATACAGGTTGTCGAACACCTTGGCCGGGGCTGGCGTCGGCATTTTCATCAGCTCGTCCGGGGCAACCGGCGGCAGGCCCGAAACCGGGGCCACGACATCGGCCAGCCGCAGATAGGACACGAGATCCTGTCCTGCCGCGGTCTTGGCAGCCTGAAGATGCGCTTCCGCCGCCGGAGACTGGGCCAGCGCCGTGTCTGGCACGTTGAGCGCCAGCATGGCGCAGCAGGCGCAGCCCAGCGTCAGGAATGTTCGGCGGTCAAGCGTGATTTCCTCGGCCTTGAAGCCGGATGATTTTGGTTTTCTGCCAAACAGCATGTCAAATCTCCTTGAGTATGAAGTGTGTATCAATCAGGCGCAGCCGGATGAATGAACGGCCAGGGTGATGTGTCCGCCCCGGTTGCGACAGG
>JAHRYZ010000362.1:1910-3054 GCA_020621905.1 Rhizobium sp. | reverse complement strand
GGAAAGACCATGACGACCAAGCTCACAAGCTTGGCGATCGACGGCCGCGCCGCTTATGCGCCCTCGATCTTTCGGTCCGTTTCGGCGCGCGATGACCGACGCTGAAGGAGGTGATCGAGGGCGCGATCCGCAACCGGGTCCGTCATGCCAAGAGGATGACGTCGACATCCGCTGGATGGAGGCGATCGTTTCGCGTAATGCGGAAGTGGAGGAAACCCGACTCGGCGCCGCCGTGCTTGATCTTCCGGCCCGCGGCATTGCCTGGCCTGCCAATCGGCTGCACCAGTATGATGCGAAGATCGAAGCCGGACAGGTTGTGCCGACCGGTTCCTTCATCCGTCCCGTCTAGGGCCGGCGCGGCGACACCATCACCAGCGACTTCGGGCCGCACGGCACCGTCAGCTGCTATTTTGCCTGAGGAGAATCCCTTCATGCCCGCACCCGTCAATGTCTTCAAGCAGGCCATCCTCGATGGCCGGACGCTCTATGGTCTCTGGGTCGCGCTGGCGAGCCCGCATGCGGCCGAGGTTTCGGCAGGCTCCGGATTCGACTGGATCCTGATCGATGCGGAACACGGTCCCAACGACATTCCGCTGGTGGCCGCGCAACTCGCGGCGGTCGCGCGTCATCCGGCCCATCCGGTGGTCCGGCTTCCGGTCGGTGAAACCTGGCTGATCAAGCAGGCGCTGGACATCGGCGCGCAGTCGCTGTTGATCCCGATGGTGGAGACGGGCGAGGAGGCGCTGCGGCTCGCCCGTGCCTGCCGCTATCCGCCGGAGGGCATTCGCGGCATGGGGGCAGGGCTCGGCCGTGCCGCCGATTTCGGCCGGATCGCCGACTATGTGGAGACCGCCAACGATCAGATCTGCCTGATCGTCCAGATCGAGAGCCGGCTCGGCATCGACAATGCCGAGGCGATCGTCACCACCGAGGGCGTCGACGGCGTCCTGATCGGCCCCGCTGATCTCGCCGCCGATATGGGCCATACCGGTAATCCGCGCCATCCCGATGTCATGACGGCAGTCGACGCGCTGATCCGCACGATCGTGGCGTTCGGCAAGCCGGCCGGCATCATGACCACCGATCCGACGATGATTCAGCTTGCCCGCGAGGCCGGCGCCTGCTTCATCGCTGTCGGCACCGA
>JAHRYZ010000362.1:0-1900 GCA_020621905.1 Rhizobium sp. | reverse complement strand
CGCAGTCGCTTCTCGCCGAGGTCAGGAAGGCTTGAGGCCTCGCCTCGCGCGCCGATAACGGTCAACGAAGATGGAGGTGGCGAGCTTGCCCGCGCCTCCCTCGTGCGCAACCCGAGCCGGTCGCGCATCCTGCGTGGTCTGCCGGCGCGACCGAATTGGCTTCCGCGGGCCTAAGAAGCGAAGGGCCGGGCGGTGCCGCTTATTCCGCCGCGAGGATGTGGAACTCGTGACGGGCTTCCGGATGCTGTGCCTTGCCCATCAGGTAGATCAGACAGCTGGTGCGCAGGAGCGACGCAAAATTGGAGACCGCGCCGTTGATCTCCAGCGCCTCGTCATAGAGCGTCGACAGGAAGCGCGACGTCGACATCGACTGGCTGGCGGCGATTTCGTCGATCAGGTCCCAGAAGGCGGCCTCGATCTGGATGCTGGTGGAATGGCCGGCGATCCGGACCGACCGGTTGACCGCGCGGTAACGGGCGGGGTCCTGTCCCGCAAAGACTTCACACATGGCATGCTCCTCCGGCTTTTCTTTTGATACGCATTATGCGGCCCGATGGATTGCCGGTCAATTTCCCAAAACGTGGCGGTTTCTGCGCAAGGCGCAAATAAATCCGGGGCCGATCGGGCAAAAATCGTCGGTGCGGTAGCGGGCTGCTACCCGATTTGCCACCGGTGTCGGAAACTTCGATCATTCGATGTTTGCCATATACGAGGAGCAGCCCTTGGCGAAGATGATCCATTCGATGATCCGCGTGATGGAAGAAGCCCGTTCCGTCGATTTCTACCGGAAGGCCTTCGGCCTCGCTATTGCCGAACGGCTCGATTTCGACACCTTCACGCTGATCTATCTTAGCAATGCCGAGAGCGAGTTCGAGCTAGAGCTGACCGTCAACAAGGGGCGGGAAGAGGCCTATGATCTGGGCACCGGCTATGGCCACCTCGCCGTCAGCGTCGCCAATCTCGACGGCGAGCACAAACGGGTGACCGATCTGGGGCTCGCCCCTGGCAAGATCGTCGAATTCAACCGCGACGGGGCGCTGCTCGCGCGCTTCTTCTTCATGACGGACCCCGACGGCTACAAGATCGAGGTTCTGCAGCGCCACGGGCGCTTCAAATAAGGGCCGCGGACCGGCGGGCTGGAGGACCTGCCGGGCGCTGCCGAGACAGGGGAGGGCGCGGGCTCCGCGCCGCCCACCGACGGCCCGCAAGGGAAGGGCCGCCGCCAATGCCACACGATCCTGGGAGGAGAATGACGTGGTCACGCTTTACGAAAAATCGAATGGGATTTCCCGCCGCGACCTGTTGAAGCGCAGCGGCAGCGTCGGCGCGCTGCTGGTGATCAGCGGCTCGGCGGTGATCTGTCCGCAGGCCGCCTGGGCACTGGAGGCCAAGGCGCTCAAGCCGGAAACCATGGCGACGCTGATCAAGCTCGCCCGCGACATCTATCCGCACGACCAGCTGGCCGACCGCTTCTATGCGATCGCCGTCAAGGGGCAGGACGATCGCGCCGGCAAGGATGAAGTCCACAAGACGCTGATCGAGGACGGTATCGCCGATCTCGACAAGCGCGCAGGGCCAGTCGGCTATCGCGGCCTCGGCTGGGAGGACGATCGTGTCGCCATCCTGCGCGACATCGAGACGACGCCCTTCTTCCAGGCGGTGCGCGGCGACCTCGTCGTCAGCCTCTATAACCAGAAGGAGCTGTGGCCGATCTTCGGCTACGAGGGCGAGTCCTATTCCAAGGGCGGCTATATCGAGCGCGGCTTCGACGATCTCGAGTGGCTCTAGACGCCGCCGCTCGCGCAAGACAACAGTATCGCCGCCCGAGGAGGCCCATCGTGGATGGGAACGGCGGCGCATTCTCGAAGATATGCCGATTTGACATTCCTGGGAGGAAATC
>JAHRYZ010000361.1 GCA_020621905.1 Rhizobium sp. | reverse complement strand
GCAGCGCCCAGACCATGGCGTCGAGCGGGTTGGTGATGCAGATCACGAAGGCGTCCGGGGCATACTTCTTGATGCCGGCGCCGACCTGTTCCATGACCTTGAGGTTGATGCCGAGCAGGTCGTCGCGGCTCATGCCCGGCTTGCGGGCGACGCCGGCGGTGACGATGCAGACGTCTGCCCCTTCGATGGCGGCATAGTCGCTGGCGCCGGTCAGCTTGGCATTGAAGCCCTCGACCGGGGAGGACTGAGCGATATCCAGGCCCTTGCCCTGCGGGATACCGTCGGCGATGTCGAACAGGACAATATCGCCCAGTTCCTTGAGGCCGGCGAGATGCGCCAGCGTTCCACCAATCATTCCAGAACCGATAAGAGCGATCTTGTTGCGCGCCATTGAAGTGCTTCCTTTTAGATCCAAAACCAAAGCTGACGGCCTTCTCTAGCCGGGCATTGTGAAAATTCGCATAACGACACTTGATAAAAACTGCAACCGATTAATTTGAGTGCAGTATTTTCAATCGGTTAGATCATAAAATTCTTACGTAAACGTCAAACAAATTGACGCAGAAGCGTCACAAATCCGCGCGTTGGCCGGTGTGATGCGCCAAATAGTCCGCGCTGCGCATCTCGAAAAGCCGCGATACGGTCCGATCGAATTCGAAACCTTCGGTTCCCTTTTTCTCCGTGAGAAGCGCCTCGGGCATGGCCGCAGCCGATGCAACAGCCGTACTGACGCGTCGTAGAGTGCATCGACAAGGATAATAAAGCGTTTCGTCTCGTTGCGCTTGGCGGGTCCCAGATGCGGGATGTGGTCGACAAAGACGACGTCGAAGCGCTTGGCGATCTCGAGATAGTCGGAAGCGCCGAGCGGCCGCTCGCAGAGATCGCCAAAGGTGAAGCGCGCCACCCGGCCGACGGCGCGCGGCACGGGAACGACCCGCCCCTTCATCTCGATTTCGGTCGGCACCTCGGGGCGCCCTTCCGTCATCCGTTTCCAGGCCCGATCGATCAGCCGGTCCGCCTCCGGGCCGAGCGGCGCCACATAGACCGGCAGACTTTCAAGCTTCTCCAGCCGGTAATCCGTCGGCGAATCGAGCGTGGTTACCTCGACATGGCGCTGGAGCAACGCGATGAACGGCAGGAACAGGCCCGGTTGAGGCCGTCGCGGTAAAGATTGCCGGGCTCGACATTGGACGTGGCGACGAGCGTGCAGCCTCGGGCGAAAAGCTCGGTAAACAGTCGCGCGAGAATCATGGCGTCGGCGATGTCGGTGACGGTGAACTCGTCGAAGCAGAGAAGTTCGGCCTCCTCGCGCAAGGCCGCGGCGACCGGCGGCACGGGGTCGGCCTGCCGTGTCTCGCCGTTCTTCAGCTTGATGCGGTGGGCGTGGATGCGGGCATGCACGTCGGCCATGAATTCGTGGAAATGGGCGCGCCGCTTCTTCTCGACCGGCGCGAGCTTGAAAAACAGATCCATCAGCATCGTCTTGCCGCGACCGACGCTACCATGCACATAGAGCCCGCGCACCGGCTGCAGCGGCTTGCGCTTCTGCGCGAACATCCAGCCGAGCGCGCTCTTCTTTGCCGCAGGCCTGCGCTGCTTCATGTCCTGGAGAATGCGGTCGAGCTGACCTGCCACCGCCATCTGGGCCTTGTCGGCCTGCAGTGTGCCCGCATCGGTCATCGAGCGCAATTGCTCGGCGACGCTTAGCGCATAGTCGGGAATGGGCTGCATACGCAGGCTCCGCTTGGACGCACCGACGGCGTCGCCGGGGCGACCGCCGCACGGCTTATGGATGGTGGGAACTTAGCGGCTGAGGCTGATCGGCTGACCGGTATTGGTCGTGCCGTCATAGCGCGCGTCGGCGGACTTGTAGAGGCGGCCGAGCACGTTGCCGCTGCGGTCCTTGAGGATGACCTGCTTGCCGGCCACTTCCCAGGAGCCCATGGCGGTCAGCGGGCCGGCGCAACCGCGCGTACCGCCGCGCGAACCGCTGCCGAGATTGGTGAGCGTGAGGAACATGTCGCACGAAGCGCCGGCGTTCGACACGCGCCAGTTGCCGACCATGGATTCCTTGGTGACATCGAGAGCCGTGGCAGGTGCTGCATCGAGCGCTGCGGTCTGGGTCGCCGGCGTGGGGGCTGCCGGGAAACCATTCGGCGACGTGGCGGCACCGGGCGGCGGCAATTGGCCGGACTGGACGGACGGCACGGGTTGCGCCTCGAGCGGAGGAAGTGAAGAAGCACCGGAATCGAGACCGCTATAGGATGTACGCTGGCAACCTGCCAGAGACAGAAGGATCGCGACGCCCGTCGCCGCATATTTCAACTTCATCATCACACTCCCGGTTGACCGCATTTGGCCGGTTGTCGTCCCGAAACAAGGCGGAATTATCGCGAATGGGACGATCGAATCAAGACACTAGCAAATATACGAACCGGCGGGACCTCGAAAGGAGATCCTCGCCGGCCTGCAATTACATGGGTCACAAGGTTCAAATTGCAACCCGCCTGCTGCGCTGTCGCCGGTCAGACGCGGCGTTCGATCATCATCTTCTTGATTTCCGCGATCGCCTTGGCCGGGTTGAGGCCCTTGGGGCAGGTCTGCGCGCAGTTCATGATGGTGTGGCAGCGATAGAGTCGGAAGGGATCTTCCAGATTGTCGAGACGCTCGCCGGTCGCTTCGTCGCGGCTATCGATCAGCCAGCGATAAGCCTGCAGCAGCACGGCCGGACCGAGATAGCGGTCGCCGTTCCACCAGTAGCTCGGACAGGAGGTCGAGCAGCAGGCGCACAGGATGCACTCGTAGAGGCCGTCGAGCTTCTGGCGGTCGGCATGGCTCTGCTTCCACTCCTTGGCCGGCGGCGGTGAAACCGTCTTCAGCCAGGGCTCGATCGAGCGGTGCTGGGCGTAGAAGTTAGTGAGGTCCGGCACCAGGTCCTTGACCACCGGCATGTGCGGCAGCGGATAGACCTTCACGGTGCCGTTGATCTCGTCCATGCCCTTGGTGCAGGCGAGCGTGTTGGTGCCGTCGATGTTCATCGCGCAGGAACCGCAGATGCCTTCGCGGC
>JAHRYZ010000360.1 GCA_020621905.1 Rhizobium sp. | reverse complement strand
ATCCGACCAGACATAGGCATAGTTCTTGTCTGCTTCGAGGATGCGCAATCTGTTGAGCGCGCCGTCGATCAGGAGGACGGCCTCGGCGCCCATGACCAGGCCGGGCAGAAGGAGGGCCGCCATGACGACCTTTTTCGTAGCTTGCAGATCCATCCGCACACCTGCCGCTGTCCTGTCGATCGCGAAGGATCGCTCGCAGCCATGGTGGCGAACCACGGCCGAGCCGGACATCTTTACCGGCTCGGCATAAACATTCTCTAAATTAGTAGCAGAAAAGAGGAGAGGCCGAGGCCTCTTCCGTCACGGCTCGAGGCGGACGAAGTCGCGGGTATCCGGGTCCATGATCCACAATTCGCCGTTGGCGATATCGAACCAGGCGCCATGGATCTGCAGCTTGCCGCGCTCCTCGAGGATCTTCACGCAGGGAAAGCTGCGCAGATTGGCGATCGAGTTGCGGATCGAAATCCGTTCGAGTGCCGTCTGGCGTTCGGTGGCGGTCATCACCGAATTGTTCTGCAGCTGCTCGGCGGCGGTGCTGACGAGCCCCATCCACTTGCCGATGAAATCGCCCGGTGAAAGCGGCTCCGCATTCGGATCGAGCGCGGCGCGGATGCCGCCGCACCGGCCATGGCCCATGACGATGATATCGCGGACCCTCAAGGCCTGGACGGCGAATTCGAGCGCGGCCGAGGTGGAGTGGTACTGGCCGTCCGGCTCGTAGGGCGGGACCATGTTCGCCACGTTGCGCACCACGAAGAGTTCACCTGGGCCTGCATCGAAGATGGTCTCGGGCGCGGCGCGGCTGTCACAGCAGGCGACCACCAGCGTATGCGGCTTCTGCCCTTGATCCGCCAAAACGCGATAGCGTTCTCGCTCATCGACGTAACGGCCGCTCATGAAGTTGCGGTAGCCATTGAGAAGAGTGGTTGGGAAGCGCTTCATGTCTTTCCGATTAGCGCGGGCCGGCCCTGAAGGCAACAGCTTCGCGCAAGCTTCGAACGCAAAGCAGCAGAGCGAATCGCGTCTAGCTGCGCTTCGGGCGCTGGGATGGATGCATGAGGTGGCGCATCTGGACAAGCGCCATGGGCGTCGAGAGGCTGGAGGCATCGCTTTCGAGGGTCAGTTCGTCACCGCCGCGTTTGGCGGTGCGCGCCAGCACCTCGAAGACGCTCGCCGTCGTCAGTTGCAGGGCGCGCTCGTCCGGCACGCCGGCCAGCAACCGCGCCAGGAACAGCGCCGAGGTGAGATCGCCGAGCCCGTTGGGCGGATTGTCGATGAGCCGGTGCTCGGCGAGCAGGGCGTGTTTTCCGCTGAGATAGAGATTGCCGGTCCCGCCGGCCATCATCGGCACCGCAGAAGTGACGAGCATGCGCGAGGGACCAAGCGACAGCGCCGCCTCGATGATTTCCGCATTGGACGACAGCTTGCCGCCGACCAGCCATTCCAGCTCGTAGCGATTGGGGGTGGCGACGGAAGCCAGTGGAATGAGTTCGTCACGGATCGCGACCGCCGTCTCCTCGCGGATGTAGAGACCACCGACATCGCCCATCACCGGATCGCAGACATAGAGAAGGTCGGGATCGCGTGCGCGCAGCGCCTTGACCAGCCGCGCCACCGAACGGGCCTGGGCAGCATTGCCGAAATAACCCGTCAGGACGGCCTTCACCTCGGACAGCCAGGGTGCGCGGATAAGGTCGTCGACGGCATGGTCGAAGTCGTCTTCGGTGAAGGTGAGCCGGGTCGACGGACCGTGTCCGGGATGCCACGGCAGCACCACCGTCGGCAGGGCCCAGACGGGAAAGCCGAGGCTCTCAAGGGCAAAAACCGCCGCGCGATTGCCGACCGAGCCGCGCACGACGTGGCTCGAGATGACGATGACCGCGCCCTGCGACTGCTCTGTCATGACTGAAGATCCATTTGGTTGCGCCGTTGATCGGCCCTTTCGCCCCAGCCTGTCAATATCGGCGTCCTCGGTATCGGATATCGGAATGCCGCAAATTTCCACATAGAAAGCTGGGATCGCTCATGTTTCGACAAGAAAATTTATTGTACATGTGCGCAACATGCGAATGACATTGGAGGGAGTGAACAATGGTCGCGAGCAAGAAAACCCGAAGAGAGCAACAATTCGAAAGCGCCCGCCGCATCGCGGTCGCGAATGAAGAGGCTTTCATCGACCCGGGAACTCTCTTCGGCCGTGCCAGCAATGACGACCTCGATATCTACACGCCTGAAATGCTTGCCCTTTCTGCCGTTCGAGCAGCTGCGGACCTGGCAGCCTGGGACGGCGAGACGCCGCGCATCACGATCGAGGCGGCGGATGACGTGACGCCGAACGGCGTTCCCGTCAGCATCCTGTCGATCGTCGATCACAACAAGGCCTTCCTTTATGATTCGGTCATGGGCGAGGTGACCAGCCTCTATCGCGACATCACCATGGCGATCCATCCGATCCTGTCGCTGACGCCCGGTGGAGAGATCAGCCTGTCGGTACCGGAGCAGGAGGCGGAGGGAGCGATCCGCGTCAGCTACATGCAGATCCATCTCGCGCCGCTCAGCGCCGAACAGGCGCGAGCGCTCGAGGAAAATCTCGCCGGCGTGCTGGCCAAGGTGAAGATGGCCTTCACCGACTGGAAGCCGATGCTCTCGCTGCTCGACGCGGCGATGCAGGAACTGTCGACCACCGTCGCCGGGCGCCGCAAGGCCGACCGCGACGAGGCGCTCGCCTTCCTCGACTGGCTGCGCAAGGACAATTTCACCTTCCTCGGCATGCGCGAATACATCTATTCCGGCGAGGGAGCCGACGCCAAGGTCGAGCGCAGCCTCGGCCAGGGGCTCGGGATCCTGTCCGATCCGGACGTGCTGGTGCTGAGACAGGGCAGGCATGCGGTGACCACCACGCCGGAAATCCTCGCCTTCCTGCAGGGCCCGGACTTCCTCATCGTCACCAAGGCCAATGTGAAGTCGGTCGTGCATCGCCGCGCCTACATGGACTATGTCGGGGTGAAACGCTTCGGGCCGGACGGCAAGGTCATCGGCGAGCTGCGCATCGTCGGCCTGTTCACCGCCACCGCCTACACGCC
>JAHRYZ010000359.1 GCA_020621905.1 Rhizobium sp. | reverse complement strand
CCGTCCGCCGATCTACGATGTCTTGAGCGACCCCGTCGATCCGCCGCAATGGCTGCGCGCGCCGGCCGCCAGACAGCAATGGATGGAGCGCCCGCCCGTCACGCCGGTCACCCGCGAGGCGCAATACAGCGCCTATCCCGGACTGACCGGGCGGCGCTACGAAGGCGCGCTCGACCGCGTCTACGAGGCGGTCCGCAAGGTCGCCGACGCTAACGGGCTCACCATCATCGCCGAGCGCGGTCAGGAATTTGCCGTGCCGGAGTTCCAGCCGCTGGCGCCCGCCGCGCCGGCCGGTGCCGTCGACCCCAATGCGGAACCGCTCAGCGTGCCCGTGCCGTCGCCGCGCCCCGAGCCCCAGCTTGCGGCACCGTCGCTGCCGCCCGAACCGGTCGGCACGGTGCGCCTCCAGGCGGTTACCCGCACCTTCGCGCTCGGGCTCCCCTTCGACGTCGTCATCCGGCTGCGCGAGGAGGTCGAGACGACGCTGGTCGACCTGCGCGTCGCCAGCCGCTACGGCCCGCATGATCTCGGCATCGGCGCGGAGATCGCCGAGCACTACATGCATGCGCTCGACGCCGAGCTTTTGGGGATTGCCGGGGACTGACCGTTCAGGCTGGCCGGTAGACGCCGGCCAGCCGGGCCGGGCCGTCGGTCGTCACCTGGCCCTTCTCGACCAGGTCTTCCAGATGTGCGAGCACGGAGAGCGCGGCTGCGCCATGCAGGCGCGGGTCGGTGCTGGCATAGATCACCCTGACCATGTCGGGGATCAGCCGGTCGCCGGCGCGGATGCGCTCCAGCACGGCCCGCTCGCGCATGCGGCGGTGGGTCCGAAGCCCGCGCAGGAAGGCCGCCGGCTCCTTCACCGGTCCGCCATGGCCGGGAAAATAGATCCGGTCGTCGCGGGCGAGCAACCGCTCCAGCGAGGCCATGTAGTCGCCCATGGCGCCATCCGGCGGCGCGACGATCGAGGTCGCCCAGGCCATGACATGGTCTGCGGAAAAGACGATGCCGTCTTCGTCGAGCGCGAAGGCGGCATGGTTGGCCGTGTGTCCCGGGGTCAGGATGGTGGTGAGCCGCCAGCCGTCGCCTTCCACCACGTCGCCGTCGGCCAGCGCGATGTCGGGCACGAAGTCGAGATCCGAGCTTTCGGCGAAGGGATTGGCCTCGCCCTCGTGCAGCGGCCGGGCCGGGCGATAGGGGCCTTCGGCGACGATCAAGGCACCCGTTTCGGCCTTCAGCCGGCGGGCGAGCGGCGAGTGGTCCTTGTGGGTGTGGCTGACGGCGATATGCGTCACCTCACGACCGGCGAGCGCTGTCATCAGTGCCGCGAAATGGGCTTCGTCCTCCGGCCCCGGATCGATCACGCAGACGGAGGCACCGCCGACGATGTAGCTGTTGGTGCCGTGAAAGGTGAAGGGGCCGGGATTGTTGACCGTGATGCGCTGGACATGCTCGGCCACCGACACGGCCTCGCCATGGGCGGGCTGGAAGACCAGGTCGAAATCCGGGCTCTCCGGCGCGTCGCGGGGTTCGCTCATTTGTACTCGATCTCGATGAAGGACATCGGCTTCTTGCCGCCGTTGACGACATTGTGCTCGACGCCCGCGTCGCGGCGATAGGCCTCGCCCGCCGGCCGCGTCAGCCGATGTTCGCCGGTCGCATCCTCGACGAGGAAGTCGCATTCCGTCATGGTGACGACGACATAGCCCATGCCGTGTACGTGATGCCCGGTCGCGGCCCCCGGCTCGAAATCCCAGCGCGTGATGCGCACCACCTGATCGTCGACCAGGACGGTGGGAATGGCGGGCGGGCGGGCGGAATATCCGGGCATGGTGGCTCCTGTTGGCGTGCGACACTCGGCCAGAGGTATCGCACCGCAAAAGGGTCGGCGTAAAGGGCGAAGGCGATTTGCGGCGGCCGCGACCGCGCATTGATGTTGGCGGTCTGCGGGCTGGGGCGTGGATACTCGGGTCAAGCCCGAGGATGACGGAGTTTCAAAGGACGCAAGGCCGCTGGCCCAGGCACTCTGCAATTCAATGTGGAAGACGAGAAATCTCCAGACAACCCTTACGACGTCGTCATCCTCTGGCTTGACCCGAGGATCCTCGCCCAAGGCTTAGAGCCCGAGGGTTCATCCGCCGCGGCACCCTCAGCCGGCACGCCACGCGCGCCTCGGCCGAGACGCCAGGGGCAAAGAAGAACCCGGCCCGGTTCAGGGGCCGGGGCAATGTCGTCGTTCGATCAGGCCGCGCGGCGCTCGTGTCGGCCTTCCTCGACCTCCTCGACGATTTTCTTGACGAAGGCATCGAGGTCGTTGGGGCTGCGCGAGGTGATGATGCCCTGGTCGTTGACCACCGCCTCGTCGCGCCAGGCGGCGCCGGCGTTCATAAGGTCGGTCTTGATCGAGGCATAGGACGTCGCCTTGCGGCCCTGGAGCGCGCCGGCTTCGACCAGAAGCCACGGGCCGTGGCAGATCGCGGCGACCGGCTTGCCGGACTGGACGAAGCGCTTGACCAGATCGACGGCGCGCGCGTCGGCGCGCAACAGGT
The DNA here is from genome assembly GCA_020621905.1 of Rhizobium sp. Classification (GTDB taxonomy): domain Bacteria; phylum Pseudomonadota; class Alphaproteobacteria; order Rhizobiales; family Rhizobiaceae; genus Allorhizobium. The sequence continues at coordinate 541 of JAHRYZ010000359.1, read as the reverse complement.
CCGGATTGATCTGGCCGCCGGGGATGACCAGCGCGTCATAATTGTCGACCGAGACGTCGCCGACGACGAGATCGACGTCGACGGTGTCGCCCCAGTTCTTGTCGTCCCAGCTCTTGATCGGCGCCTTTGCGAGCGAAGCGATCTCGACCTTGGCGCCATGGGCCTTCAGCTTGTCGAGCGGGAACCTGAGTTCCGAGCGCTCATAGCCGTCGGTGGCGAGGATGAGGATGCGTGCCGAGTTGATGGAGGGCATGGGGATCTCCTTGTCTTTGCTTGGTTTCGCTTGGGGTGGATGCAACATAAAACCCGCGAGAGCTGCGATCGTTCCCCGCAAGCCCCGTTTCCGGGGAAAAGAACGGCGAGGCGCCTCCCTGCGTTGCTGGATCGCATGATCTGCGGCCCGATCAACGCGAAAAAATCCGTCACAAGGTCATTGCCGCTCGGGCCGGCCTTTGCTAATCAGGCGGCCATCGGCGAGCGGCTTCTTCCGCTCTGTTGGGGCGTCGCCAAGCGGTAAGGCACCGGTTTTTGGTACCGGCAT
>JAHRYZ010000358.1:1606-3097 GCA_020621905.1 Rhizobium sp. | reverse complement strand
CAATGCGACGAGTTCATTCCGTGGCTGATCAAGAACGGCGGCAAGAAGTTCGCATTGCCCAGCGCCAACTATGTCTGGCCGCACACGCTCAACGTTTACGCGCGCAAGGTGATCGAAGCCAACGGGGGCGAGGTCGTGTTCGAGGAATACTACCCGCTCGACCAGGTCGATTTCTCTGCCACCGTCAACCGGATCATCTCCAACAAGGTCGACGTCGTATTCAACACGGTGATTCCGCCGGGTGTCGGTCCGTTCTTCAAGCAGCTCTACGAGGCCGGATTCCTGAAGAATGGCGGTCGGCTCGCGTGCGTGTACTATGACGAGAACACGCTCAACATCAATCAGGCCAACGAGATCGAAGGCCTCGCGAGCTGCCTGGATTACTTCAAGGCGTTGACGAAGGACGATCCGGTCAGCGCCAGGATCCATGCCGCTTACGAAAAGGATTATCCCGGCAATTTCCTGTTCGCGGCCGGCAGCGCGGCGACCGGCACCTACCGCGGCCTCAAGCTTTGGGAAACGGCGGTCAAGGAGGCCGGCAAGGTCGACCGCGAAGCCGTCGCTGCGGCGCTCGATCACGCCAAGATCGCAGAAGGTCCCGGCGGCCCGTCCGAAATGGTCCCCGGCAAGCGCCACTGCAAGATGAACATGTACACCGCCGTTGCGAAGGGCGGCAGCTACGAGATCGTCGGGCGCAGCAACGGTCTCGTCGATCCCAAGGAATGCTGAGTGACCGATGGGAGCAGCAAGGCAGGCCGTCCATCCGACCGTGAGCGGAAGCACGGAAATTTCAATGGGTGAAAATGCAGCGGCCGGCAGTTCGTCGGCAGAACGCCCCGCCTCGCGGCGCAGGGTTCTGCCTGTTGTCGAGGGGCTGGTGCTCGTCGTTGCGCTGCTCTTGCCGCTCGTCCTCCATGACTACCTGACGGTATTTGCCACCCGTGTCGTCATCCTTGCGCTGTTCGCATTGTCGTTCGACATGGTGTGGGGGTATGCGGGCATCATGAGTTTCGGTCAGGCCCTGTTCTTCGGTTCGGCCGGCTATGGCGTTGCGCTGCTTGCGCGGGACCTCGGCATCACCGCGATCTTCCTGGTGCTGCCGGCCGGGATGCTGATCGGGCTGACATTCTCGCTGCTGCTCGGCGGTTTCCTGCTGCTCGGCCGGCATCCGTCCAGCGTCATCTTCGTCGCTCTCGGCACATTGACCGGCTCCTATGCTGCCGATCGCCTGGCGCGGGGCTGGTACTATCTCGGCGGCCAGAACGGGATCCCGTCGATCCCGCCGATGACGCTTGGCAGCTACGACATCACCGAAGGTCCGGTGTATTACTATCTGGCGCTGGGCTTGTTGGTGGTCGTCTATCTCCTGTGCCGGTTTCTGGTGCGTTCGCAATTCGGGCTGGCGCTGGCAGGGCTTCGTGAGAACGAGCAGCGCATCGTCTTCTTCGGTTACAAGGCGCAGCACCTGAAAGCGATCGTGTTTGCCGTCGG
>JAHRYZ010000358.1:0-1596 GCA_020621905.1 Rhizobium sp. | reverse complement strand
GGGTCTCGCCGGCAGCCTCTACGCCTATCACGAAGGTTTCGTCTGGCCCAACATGCTGGGCGTGGTGATTTCGACCCAGGTCGTGCTCTATGTCCTGTTCGGAGGATCCGGTACGCTGATCGGCGCGGTGATCGGCGCGATCATTATCGAAGGGGTAAGTTTCTGGCTCTCGGACAATTACCGGGAGGTCTGGCCGATCATTCTCGGTGTGCTGCTGTTGCTGGTGATCCTGTTTCGTCCGCTCGGCCTGATCAGCTTCGTGGTCGACGAGCGCGAGCGCGTCGGCAGCTTTGGTGGAAAGCCGAAAGGCCGCCGTCATGCCGCTCCTTGAAGCCGCGGGCATCGTCAAGACTTTCGGCAAGCTCACCGCGCTCGACGGGGCGGCGCTGACGGTCGGAGAGAACGAGTTCCACGGCCTGATCGGCCCCAACGGATCCGGCAAGAGCACGCTGATGAAGTGCATCGCGGGGGCAGAGACGCCGACGCGCGGCAGCGTCCGTTTCGCGAACGGCGACATCACGGCGCTATCGCCCGCCGAACGCGCGCGGGCGGGTATGAGCCTGAAATTCCAGATCACGAGCGTACTGCCGACGCTGACCCTCTATGACAACGTGCTGCTCGCGCTGCAGGCGCAATCCTCGTTGTTCGATCTGGTCTTCTCGCGGACTCGCGGTGCGCTGCACGATCAGGTTATGACGATGCTGACCCAGTTTCGCCTTGCCGATCGCGCCTGGGATGCCGCGGCGACCTTGTCGCACGGCCAGCAGCAATGGCTGGAAATCGCGATGGCACTCGCCGGCAAGCCGCGGCTGTTGCTGCTCGATGAACCGACCGGCGGCATGAGTCTGGAGGAGCGCCGCGTGACCGGCGAACTGCTGCAGCCGATCAGGCAGCATTGTTCGCTGGTCATCGTCGAACACGATCTGGATTTCATCCGCGACATCTGCGACCGCCTTACCGTGCTCGATCAGGGCCGCGTTCTCGAATCCGGTACCGTGGCGGAAATCCAGGCCAGCAAGAACGTCCAGGAGATTTATCTGCGCCGTGCATGAACAGCAGTTTCTCGATATCAGGCATGTCGATGCCGGCTACGGCCGCAGCCAGGTTCTTTTCGATGTCAATATCGGCATCCCCTGGCGCGGTGGCGTGGCTGTGCTCGGTCGCAATGGTGCCGGCAAGACGACGTTGATGAAGACGATCGTCGGCGAACTCGCGACCTCGAAGGGCGAGATGCTGTTCGACGGGTGCGATATCGTTGGCCGGCCGACCGATGCCCGGATCCGGATGGGTATCGGCTATGTGCCGCAGGAGCATGCCGTGTTCGCGCGCCTGTCGGTGCGGGACAACCTTTCGGTTGGTGCCCTTTTCAATCGTGATCCCGCGGCCGTCGACCGTGTGCTCACGATCTTTCCAAAATTGGGACAGCGGCTCGACCAGCCTGCGGGAACGCTGTCGGGCGGGGAGCGAAAGATGCTGGCGATCGGACGCGCGATGCTTGGCAGTCCCAAGCTGCTGTTGCTGGACGAGCCTACCGAAGGCGTTTGGATCGGCGTGATCGAGGAAATCACCGAGCGGCTGATCGAACTGGCCAAGGAG
>JAHRYZ010000357.1 GCA_020621905.1 Rhizobium sp. | reverse complement strand
CCAAGGGCGGCAAGCTGATCGAGGGCATCTTCACCGGCGAGACCATCAACACCCCGTCGATGCTCTGCGTCGAGGACTATATCGACGCGCTCCTCTGGGCAAAGTCGATCGGTGGCCTCAAGGGCCTGATGGCGCGGGCCGATGCCAATGCCAAGGTGCTGTTCGACTTCGTCGAGGCCAATGACTGGATCGCCAATCTCGCCAAGGTTCCGGCGACCCGCTCCAACACCTCGGTGTGCCTCACCATCGTCGACAAGGACGTGGCGGCTCTCGACGCCGACGCCCAGGCCGCCTTTGCCAAGGGCATGGTCACGGCGCTCGACAAGGAAGGCGTCGCTTTCGACATCGGCGCCTATCGCGACGCCCCGTCGGGCCTCAGGATCTGGGCCGGCGCGACGATCGAGACCGCCGACATGACGGCGTTGATGCCCTGGCTCACCTGGGCTTTCGAGACCCAGAAGGCCGCGCTCAAGGCCGCCTGAGACTGATCCGGCTTCGCCCTTGAGGCGAGGCCGCCCATTCCCATACCCGTACCAGACCTGAACCCCTTTGAAGGAGGCCTCACATGGCACCTCGCGTTCTCGTATCCGACGAATTGTCGGAAACCGCCGTCCAGATCTTCCGTGACCGCGGCGTCGAAGTCGATTTCCAGCCGAAGCTCGGCAAGGACAAGGAAAAGCTCGCCGAGATCATCGGCAATTACGACGGTCTCGCCATCCGCTCCGCCACCAAGGCGACCGAGAAGCTGATCGCCGCCGCGACCAACCTGAAGGTCATCGGCCGCGCCGGCATCGGCGTCGACAATGTCGATATCCCGGCTGCCTCGCGCCGCGGTATCATCGTCATGAACACCCCGTTCGGCAACTCGATCACCACCGCCGAACACGCCATCGCCCTGATGTTCGCCGTCGCCCGCCAGATCCCGGCGGCCGACGCCTCGACCCAGGCCGGCAAGTGGGAAAAGTCGAAGTTCATGGGTGTCGAGATCACCGGCAAGACGCTCGGCGTCATCGGTGCCGGCAATATCGGTTCGATCGTCTGCTCGCGCGCCATCGGCCTGAAGATGCACGTGCTCGCCTACGATCCCTTCCTGTCGAAGGAACGCGCCGAGGAAATGGGCGTCACCAAGGTCGAACTCGACGAGCTTCTCGCCAAGGCCGACTTCATCACCCTGCATGTGCCGATGACCGACAAGACCCGCGGCATCCTCAGCAAGGAAGCGCTGGCCAAGACCAAGCCGGGTGTTCGCATCGTCAACTGCGCCCGTGGCGGCCTGGTCGACGAAGCGGCGCTTGCCGAAGCCATCAAGTCGGGCCATGTGGCCGGCGCCGGTTTCGACGTGTTCGAGGTCGAGCCCGCCACGGAAAGCCCGCTGTTCGGCCTGCCGAACGTGGTCTGCACGCCGCATCTCGGTGCGTCCACCACGGAAGCCCAGGAGAACGTCGCCCTTCAGGTTGCCGAGCAGATGTCGGACTATCTGATCAAGGGTGCCGTCTCCAACGCCATCAACATGCCGTCGATCACTGCCGAAGAGGCGCCGATCCTCAAGCCCTTCATCAAGCTTGCCGATGTGCTCGGCGCCTTCGTCGGCCAGGTCACGGAAAGCGCGATCAAGGAAATCGAGATCCTCTACGACGGCCAGACCGCGCAGATGAACACCAAGGCGCTGACCTCGGCGCTGCTGGCCGGCCTGATCCGCAGCCAGGTGTCCGACGTCAACATGGTTTCGGCGCCGATCATGATCAAGGAAAAGGGCATCGTGCTCTCCGAGGTCAAGCGAGACAAGACCGGCGTCTATGACGGCTACATCAAGCTGACGGTCACCACCGAGAACCAGACCCGTTCCGTCGCCGGCACGGTCTTCTCCGACGGCAAGCCGCGTTTCATCCAGATCAAGGGCATCAACATGGACGCCGATGTCGGTGCCAACATGATCTACATCGCCAACACCGACGTGCCCGGCATGATCGGCTTCATGGGCACCACGCTCGGCGAGGGCGGCGTCAACATCGCCAACTTCCAGCTCGGCCGTGACAAGCAGGGCGGCGATGCGATCGCGCTGCTCTATGTCGATGAACCGATCAAGCAGGACGTGCTCGACAAGCTGATCGCCCATTCGGCAATCCGCCAGGCGAAGCCGCTGAACTTAGGTCCTCCCAGAACAGACGAGAGGCGCGGGCGGCAACGTCCGCGCCCTTTTTCGTTCTTCGGGCCGGTGGGTTTTGATGGAAGTCAAGTTGACGCAGGGCGGCTTGTCGCATTGATCGCAAGGGAACAAAGCCTATTTGCTTTCTCGGACCTTCGATCAAGACGGCAACGAGAGCGACAGGACGATGTTCGAGATCTTCGACGCGCAATTGCTGGCACGGCTGCAGTTTGCCTTTACCGTGTCCTTTCATATCATCTTCCCCGCCTTTTCCATCGGACTTGCCAGTTACCTGGCGGTGCTGGAAGGCCTCTGGCTGTGGAAGAAGGACAAGGTCTATCTGGAACTGTTCGACTTCTGGAAGACGATCTTCGCCGTCGCCTTTGGTATGGGCGTCGTTTCCGGCATCGTCATGTCCTACCAGTTCGGCACCAATTGGAGCGTCTTTTCCGACAAGGCGGGGCCGGTCATCGGGCCGCTGATGGGCTATGAGGTGCTGACGGCCTTCTTCCTCGAAGCCGGTTTCCTGGGCGTCATGCTGTTCGGCCGCCATCGCGTCGGCCCGGGACTGCACTATCTGGCCACCCTGATGGTCGCGCTCGGCACGCTCATCTCCGCCACCTGGATTCTCTCGGTCAATTCCTGGATGCAGACGCCGGCCGGCTTTGCCATCAACGATGTGGGCCAGTTTGTGCCGGTCGACTGGTGGGCGATCGTCTTCAACCCGTCCTTCTCCTATCGCCTCACCCATATGGTGATCGCCGCCTATCTGACGACCGCCTTCGTCGTCGGCGGCGTTGGCGCCTACCATCTGCTGCGCCGCACTTCTCCCGATCGGGCCGGTACCATGTTCTCGATGGCGATGTGGATGGCGGCGATCGTCGCGCCGATCCAGATCCTCGTCGGCGATGCCCATGGCCTCAACACGCTGGAGCACCAGCCCGCCAAGGTCATGGCCATGGAAGGACATTTCGA
>JAHRYZ010000356.1 GCA_020621905.1 Rhizobium sp. | reverse complement strand
TCTTCCCGGCAAGGTCGTGATGGAGTCCGGCACGGCCGAATTCCGCGACGCCGATAGCGCAGCCGTCTCGCCGCTGGCGGCCCGCATCTTCTCCGTCCCCGGCGTGACCGGGGTCTTCTTTGGCTATGATTTCGTCACCGTCACCAAGGACGGCCCGGAATGGCAGCATCTGAAGCCGGCGATCCTCGGCACCATCATGGAGCATTTCATGAGCGGCGCGAAGGTCATGGGCTCAGCCGCGACAGCCAATGACGAGGACGGCGAGGAAGAATTCTTCGAGGCCGGCGACGAAACTATCGTCGCCACCATCAAGGAACTGCTGGAAACCCGCGTCCGTCCGGCCGTCGCCCAGGACGGCGGCGACATCACCTTCCGTGGCTTCAAGAACGGCAAGGTTTATCTCAACATGAAGGGCGCCTGCGCCGGTTGCCCGTCCTCGACCGCCACGCTGAAGCACGGCGTGCAGAACCTGCTGCGCCACTTCGTTCCCGAGGTCCAGGAAGTCGAAGCAGTCTGACAAGGGTCGGACGAGGAGCAGGGAATGATCGTACTGGCGATCGATACGGCCGGGGTCGATTGTTCGGCTGCCGTCTATGACGGTGGCGCCAAGCGCCTGCTGGGTCAATCGACCGAGATGATCGGCCGCGGCCATGCGGAAAAGCTGATGGCGACGATCGACGCGGCCCTGGCCGCCGCCAATCTCGATCTCTCGGCCATCGAGCGCGTTGCCGTGACCGTCGGGCCGGGCTCGTTCACCGGTATCCGTGTCGGCGTTGCCGCTGCACGCGGTCTGGCGCTTTCCCTCGGCATCGAGGCCGTCGGTATATCTACATTGGCCGCGCTGGCGAACACGGCTGACGAAACCGGCCGTCCCGTCCTGGCTGCCATGGATGCCAAGCGCGCCGAGATTTATCTGCAGCGCTTCTCCGCGGCCCGGGTGTCGCAGGGTGAGCCGGAAATGGTCTCGCTCGATCGCTTCCGCGAAATCGCAGCCTCCGGCGAATGGCAGCTTGCCGGGTCAGCCGGTGCGCTGCTCTTGGACCCGGACGCCGAGACCGAGAAGGATCGCTTCTCCATTTCCGTCGTCGCCAGGCTTGGCGCGGAAGCGAAAGCTGCGGGCAAGCCGAAGCCGCTATATTTGCGAGGCCCCGATGCAAAACCGCAGACGGGCTTTGCCGTTTCCCGAGCGTGAAAGCCTATGCTGGATACCTATCTCAAGCGAAAGCCCGAATTCGAAATCGTACCCATGTCCACCGAGCACTGCGCGGCGGTCGCGGAAGTGCATGCCCAGCGCTTTTCCAAGGCATGGAACGACGGCGAGTTCCTGAGCCTGCTGCTGCAGCCCAATTCCTTCGGATTCGTCGTCTGGCAGACCAACACGCTGATCTTCAAGGCGCCGCTGGCGGGTTTCGTGCTGGCGCGTGAAACGGCAGGCGAAGCGGAAATCCTGACGATTGCCGTCGGCGACAAGTTCGCCCGTTTCGGTCTCGGCTGGCGGCTGATGCAGGCGGCAATGCGCGAGGCGGGCGGGCGAGGTGGGGAAGCGATGTTCCTCGAAGTGGACGACGGCAACGAAGCGGCCCTCGGTCTTTACCGCAAGCTCGGCTTCCAGAAGGCGGGAGAGCGGCCGGCCTATTATACCGACGCAAGTGGACGGCGGTCGTCCGCGCTTGTCATGCGCCGCGATCTTCGATAGTTGCCTCTGTCATACGTCCGACATGCGCGGGAACCATGTGGCCATGAGCGAAGCACCTAAATCGCTGGAAGACTTGTGCGTCGAGCGCGGCATGCGCATGACGGAGCAGCGCCGTATCATCGCGCGGATTCTTGAGGAGTCCGCCGATCACCCCGATGTCGAGGAACTCTATCGGCGCTCGGTGAAGATCGACGCCAAGATATCGATCAGCACCGTCTATCGCACCGTCAAGCTGTTCGAGGACGCCGGCATCATCGAACGCCACGACTTTCGCGATGGCCGCTCGCGCTACGAGACGGTTCCGGAAGAGCATCACGACCACCTGATCGACCTGAAGACCGGCGTGGTCATCGAATTTCATTCGCCCGAGATCGAGGCGCTGCAGGAGCGCAGCGCGCGAACACGGCTTCCGCCTTGTCGATCATCGGCTCTGCTCTACGGTGTGCCGCTGGCCAAGGACGAAGGCTGACTCATGCATCCGCCATCGAGGGTGACTGCGTGATCAACTGGCTCAGGGTCGGGCTTGCCTGTTTCTCGTGCTGCTCGTGACGCTGGTACTGGCACCCCTGCAGTTGCTGGCGCTGCGCTTCGATTGGAAGCTCCGCCGCCGCCTGCCGCGGCTATGGCACAGCACGACGTGCCGGCTGATCGGCATCCGCATCCGTGCCCACGGAACGCTCGAACGACACCGGCCCCTGATGATCGCCGCCAACCATGCGTCCTGGAAGGATATCCTGGTGCTCGGGGCGCTGGCCGACGTCGTGTTCATCGCCAAGACCGAAGTGGCCGACTGGCCGATCTTCGGCACGCTCGCCAAGCTGCAGAAGAGCATATTCGTGGTGCGCGAGCAGAAGCGCCGCACCGGCGACCAGGTGAGCGAGATCGCTGAACGCATGGCCGACGCGAGATCGTCGTGCTATTCCCGGAAGGCACGACCTCCGACGGCAACCGCGTTCTCGAAGTCGAACCTCCTTGTTCGGCGCTGCGGCTGCGCCTGCCGCTGGCACCTGAGGCGTCGTCTACGTCCAGCCGGTGGCGATCGCCTATACCAGGTGCTGGCATGCCGATGGGCGCTATCATCGGCCAATCGCCGGCTGGCCGGGCGATGTCGGTATGGTGCCGCATCTGATGGGCGTGCTGAAGGCGGCGCAATCGATGTCGACCAGTTTCGGCGAAGTGTCGAGTATCGCAGGGGGAAATCGCAAGCAGGTCGCGGCACTGGTGGAGAAGCGGATTCGCAGCATGTTGCTCGACCATCTGCGTGGCCGGCTGTGGCGTTGAGCCTCCGGCACCACTTTTCGGTTTAATCTGCCGGGAAAAACCACTAAATAGCCCGCATGACACAGGACACCGCACTTCTTGCCGCCACGGATCAGCCGCAAGGCGCCACCGCCCTTGCCGAACGCAAGGTCTTCATCAAGACCTATGGATGCCAGATGAACG
>JAHRYZ010000355.1 GCA_020621905.1 Rhizobium sp. | reverse complement strand
CTACCGTACGCCGCTCGAACTCGTCGGCCGCGGATGAAGTCGTCCCGTCGCGCACGATGAACGCCGCAAGCGCACGCGACCGAGTTGGCCTGAAGGCGTAGGTCTACGGCATGAGCAGTCGGGTTGGTGGCGACCGCTTGCCCAGGGGGCAGCCGGTCGGTCCCTGGAGCGACTTGATCTGATCCGGTGATTTGATGGACTGGCTCGGATCAGATGCCGGCGACTCGATCGTGCTCATGAACTCGGCGACCTCAGCGTTCGATGACCATTGGATGTAGCCAACAACGGCGAAAGCAAGTGCGAGCAAGGTGGCGAGCTCGGCTACTGCCGTCGCGCTTATTGCCTGCCAATCGATCTGGCTGTTGAACCGTGGCATCGCATGTCTCCCGAAGCCGGGTTTGCGACGGCCTTAGATTAATTCGCGATTCTCGAATGTGAACCGCTTCACGTCTCACGCTTACTTGATGCCGAGACGGAATGCCGGACGTCTCTTTGCTCGGGCGTTCCATCCCGCAATGACCATTCCTGGTCTTAGGGATTGATCTCGATCTTCTCCCTGATCGCGCCGAGTCTGGGGCGTCGGCCTTGATCTTGTCGGAACGACCGCACTTGGGAAGGGCGCGGGGGGCGGGGGCGTGCACACGGCCGTGACCGCTCGGTCAACGGCAACACCTGAGGGAAATTGTCGCAACATGTGGCGGTCTCCGAGCCCGCCGCACCACATTAGTTGCCTGAATTATCGCGTGATTTGTCAAAGCTGGCCTTTGCACGCGGCAGGGCTGCGAAAGGTGCGGGGGCCGTGCTTTGACTTGCCGGTGATTCCCAAGTTTAACTACCTTGGTGTCTCCAACGGAGTTGGGCATCGAAGCAGGCGTGCCGCTTTATTGTTGATCGGTCCTGCGATGTTTGCCAACGGAACAGAGGATAAGCACCGCATGAGTTCATATTTTCGGCGGCAGCTTGCGGAGTATGTCGAATATCACCGTGACCCCTGGAACTGCGCGATGCACGTCTTCGGCATCGTGTTCCTGTTCCTGGCAGCCGTCCTTCCCCTGAGCCTTTGGCCGGTTACGGTATTCGGGATCCAGACCAGCGCGGCCGCCATCGCGGTCATACCGGTGCTCGTTTATTGGTTCCTGCTCGATTTCGCGCTCGGCGCCGGGATTCTTGCAGCGGCGGTCGTTGCTCTGATGCTGCCGCGATCGTTGGTCATACGACGACGGCCGGTATTGGTCGCTTACGGCGATCCGATCGCTCGCGTCGCATCGCAGATCATCGGGCACCGCGTGTTCGAAGGGCGGCAGCCGGCGCTGGTCGACAATCCGACCCACCTGTTGTTGGGCCCGATGTTTGTCATGGCGAAGCTGTTTATCGCACTGGGCTTTCGGCGCGATCTCGCCAGTATTATCCAGGGGCAGCCGCAAGGTGCGGCCTCTTGATCTCGAGTAGTTCGGCTTGAGTAGTTCAGCTCGAGTGCACCCGTAGCATGATGCGTATACTGGTCACAGGCGGCAGTGGGTTCATTGGAAAGCACCTGGTCTCGGCGCTGATCGCGCGGGGTCGGCAGGTAAGAGTGCTTGATCTTCAGCCGCCTCCGCGTGCGTTGCCGCAGGTCGAGCATGTCAGTGGATCGGTGCTTGATCGGGATCTGGTGGACCGCGCGATGGACGGGGTCGACGAGATCTATCACCTGGCCGGCCTGCCGGGGATGTGGGTACCGCGCAAGGCCGATTTTCACACCGTCAATTTCGGTGGCACCGAGATCGTCATTGAGACCGCAAACGCGGCATAAGGCGCTTCCTGCACTGCTCGACGGAATCGATCCTGTTCCGTGCCTCGCCCTCGATGGTTCCGTCGACGACGATGCCCCTGCCGGATGACATGGGGCCCGCCACCGCGCTCGAAAATGCTCGCGGACCGTTTCGCCATGGAGGCGGCCGCATCTGGATATCCTGTCATCGTCGGTTGTCCCACCATGCCAGTCGGTCCTCGATCTAACATGACCCCACCGACAGCCATGCTCCAGTATTTTCTCGGCCGACGTGCAATTGCATCTGATTTCGTCGTGAACCCGCCGACGTGCGCGACTCCGCCGAGGGTTGATCCTGCCATGGAGCGCGGACAGGCTGGACATCGCTGCGGCTGGAGGCAACATACCATGAGACGGGCTCGAGATCGTAGCTGAGATCAGCGGCCATCGCGTCTTGCATTCACGTGAACGGCAGGTCGCCGAAATGGTCACGGCAACGCTGGGTTCATCGCCGATCATGTGACGCGCCGGCTCCGTCCGGGCACGGCCGAGGGCGCCGGATCGCAATGCGGGCCGGCGCTGTCGATCAGCACAGAGAACTGGCGCGCCGGGTCCGTCAATCCGTCCTGCGTGAAACCATTGCGCATCTGTGATGGCGCCACAATCAACCTGAATGGGACTCAACGCCGACAACACGCTCTGGACCGCTTCATGTCGAGCGCCGGTTCGGCGGTTGATCTAAACGTAATCGTACAAGGCAGTCCACGACATGCTGAACGATCCGGGTCAATGGTTCGCTTTCGCCTTGAGTGGCTGGACCACCACCTGGCCCACGCAGTTGCTCGCCATCATCTGGATTCTGTGGGTCATGAGCTGGGTTCTGGCGTCGTTCTGGTCCGGTCAGACCAAGAAACACGTGATGACCCTGGACTCGTTCAAATACCGCCTGCCCATTCTCGCTGGCGCCATTCTTTTCATGCCATTGGCCGGCAAGCTGCTGGGGGAAAAGCCGCTCTGGCAGTTTGGCAGCGTTGGTGTCTACGTGCTGGCGTGCCTTGTCCTCGCAGGAATCTCGTTCACCTGGTGGGCGAGAATTCATCTCGGACGATTCTGGTCGAACGCGATCACGCACAAGGAGGGCCATCAGGTCATCGACACCGGGCCCTACGGGATGGTGCGTCACCCGATCTATACGGGGCTTATCTCGGGGATGCTGGTGACGGGCATCGCAGTCGGAACGGTGACCGCGATACTGGGCGCGGCGCTGATTTCGCTGGGCATGGGATTGAAGGCGCGCATGGAGGAGGGTTTCCTCACGGCCGAACTCGGTGCAGATGCCTATGGATCGTATTGTCGTCGCGTTCCGATGCTGATTCCGTTCCTGCGGCCCACCTGACGCTGCAACGCCTGAACTAGATTTAATCAGAACCGATCAGGATCTATCGTTTTGGTCGCGACGCCG
>JAHRYZ010000354.1 GCA_020621905.1 Rhizobium sp. | reverse complement strand
GCTGGTCGCCGGCATCGGCATCGGCGGTGTCATCTACGGTGCATTGACCCTGTTGTTCGAACGCCGGCTGCTGCAGACACTGAAGGATCTGGTGCGCAAGCGGACCCCCGCCCCGATCCTGGCGGGAGAATCGTGACGATCGGTCGTCGCCAAAAAATCCCGAAACGGCCGGAAAAACCGCCTCATTTCGACCACAATGCGCCTCCCAGAGCATGTAGTTCGCGCTCTCGGCTACTTTTACGAGAAAAAAACTGCAGAAAAATCGGGTGCCGCCTGCAGTCGTGAATTGACGCATCGCAATTTTTCATAAGGCACCGGAAGCGTGGCGCTTTTCGCTCGCCGCCGGCACGGATCGAGCCGGACCACAGCCCGCATTCCCGCAGCCCATTTGCTGCGGCGCAGCAGACCGCAGCCTGTTTTTCGCTGCGGCGCCACATTTTACGCCCCTCCCGAACCTAGCCTAAGGGTGCGGGCTGAAGTCTGCTCTGGTTTGAACGGCCGCGATTTGTCGCGTCCACAATAGGAGTGACTGACATCGTGAACGTGGACGCGAACGTATCATCGCGGATCAACCTGATGCGCATTCTGCTCATCGCCGGGATCGTGTTTGTACACATCCCCTACGATCCGCCAAGAAGCCCCTATCTCGGCGCCTATGGCGTCGTGGACTGGATCCGGGTCTATCTCGGCGACAGCCTGTTTCGCATCGGCGTGCCGTGCCTCAGCGCCATTTCCGGCTACCTGCTCTTCCACCGGGGTCTCTCGGGTTTCGACTATCCCAAGGTGATGCGCACGAAGGCGAAGACCGTGCTGCTGCCCTTCCTGCTGTGGAACTCGACCTTCCTGCTGGCGGTCCTGATCGCGCAGAAGCTCGACATGGGCCAGGGCTATCTGCCTGACGCGGCCGGCGCCACGCCGCGCGAGCTGGTAAGTCACGCTCTGGCGCTCGAGGCATGGCCGATCAACTTGCCGCTCTATTTCCTGCGCGACCTTTTGCTGTGCCTCGTCCTGTCGCCGCTGATCGGGCATCTGGTGATGCGCTACCCGCGCGCCACGCTGCTGCTTTTCCTCGCCTATGCGGTCCTGCCCGTTCCGAACGGCATATTCCTGAAGAAATCCATCCTCTTCGGCTTCAGCGTCGGCGTCTATGCCGCACTGCATCAGGTCGACGTGAAGCGCCTCGACGCCCATGCCCGACCGGTCGTCCTGGCGGTCGCACTGGTGTCGCTCCTGCTTGCCGCCGGCCTCTATGCCACCGGCCCACAATATCCGCAGTGGATGGACGTGCTGCGGGGGATCGTCGCGATATCGGGCATCTTCGGCGCCTGGGCTCTCTCAAGCCTTTTGATCCGCACGCGTTTGGGCGCCAGGCTTGGCGCCGGCAGCGGCCTCAGCTTCTGGATCTTCTGTGCCCACTATCCGCTGCTGATCGTCCTGTGGATGGCCTGGAACCGCGCCGGCGCCTGGCACTACCCCCTCTTCTACTTCGTGGCCCCGGTCCTGACGATCGCCGCACTCGTGGTTTCGCATGGCCTCATGAAGCTCTTGGCGCCCGGCCTGCTCGCCCTCCTCACCGGCGATCGCATCGGTTCCGCCCGCAGGCGGCCGCTGGGCACCGGCGCCGGGACGTCTCCCGAATTTTCCTCCCATAAAAGGTGACCGCCCATGAATGCGCGCCCCATGATACGAACCCAGCGTCTGCTCCTTTTGACCGGCCTTGCCCTCGCCCTCGGTACATCCGCCAGCGCCCAGGAAGGCGTGACCGGCAAGTCCTTCGTCGAGAGTTTCGACAAGCTCGACACCGCTGTGTGGTACATTTCGGACGGCTGGAACAACGGGCCGCACCAGAACTGCACCTGGTCGAAGACCCAAGTCGGTGTTGCCAACGGCGCGCTCGAGCTCACCTTCGACAAGCGGCAGATGGGCGAACGCGACTATGTCTGCGGGGAGATCCAGACCCGCAGCCGCTTCGGCTACGGCACCTATGAGGTGCGGATGAAGAGCGCCGAGCCCCCGGGCCTGAACTCCGCCTTCTTCACCTATATCGGCCCGACCGACAAGAAGCCGCATGACGAGATCGACTTCGAGGTCCTGGGCAAGGATATCTCCAAAGTCCAGCTCAACCAGTATATCGCCGGCAAGGGCGGCAACGAAGCGCTCGCCGATGTGCCGGGCGGGGCCGGTGCGGCCTTCAACGACTTCGCCTTCGTCTGGGAAAAGAACCGGCTGCGCTATTTCGTCAATGGCCAGATGGTCCACGAGGTGACCGACCCGGCCAAGATCCCGACCAACGCCCAGAAGATCTTCCTGAGCCTCTGGGGCACCGACACCCTCAAGGACTGGATGGGCGCCTTCTCCTACGCCTCTCCGTCGAAAATGCAGGTCGAACGCCTCGCTTTCACCGCCTCCGGCGACGCCTGCCAGTTCGAGCAGTCGCTGGTCTGCAAGCTGAAATGACGTCGCCTTCCGCCCCCCGAGAACGGATGTCCCTATGCTGAAGATACTGTATCTGGTCCACGACCTCGCCGATCCCGCCGTCCGTCGCCGCGTGCTGATGCTCCAGGCCGGCGGCGCTGAGGTGACGCTCGCCGGTTTTCGCCGTGGCGACAACGCCTTGGCAGTCATCGAGGGCGTGGCGCCGATCGAGCTCGGCGTGACGGCCGACGGGCGCTTCGCCCAGCGCATCGGCGCGGTCTCGAAGGCATGCCTGGCGATCGGCGCCAGGCTCCGCGGCGTGGCAAGGCCGGATGTCATCGTGGCGCGCAACCTCGAAATGCTGGCCCTCGCCAATCGGGCCACGTCTGTCCTCGGCGGTGACGTGCCGATCGCCTATGAGTGCCTGGACATCCATCGCCTGCTGCTGCGCGACGACATCGTCGGCAAGGCGCTGCGCGGGGCCGAAGCGAGGCTCGGCCGCAAGGCGGGGCTGCTGATCACCAGCTCTCCCGCCTTCATCGAACACTATTTCCGCCCGCTCTCGGGCCTCGACCTGCCGTCCCTGCTGCTGCAGAACCAGGTTCTCGACCTCGACGATGACGACGGGACCGAGGCGGCCGCGACGGCCCCACCGGCACCGGCACAGCCCTGGCGCATCGGCTGGTTCGGCGCGCTCCGCTGCGCCAAATCGCTCGACCTGCTGTCGAGGTTCTCCCATGTGATGGCCGGCAGCGCCGAGATCGTGCTGCGCGGGCGGCCCGCCTATTCGGAGTTCGACGATTTCG
>JAHRYZ010000353.1:2559-3265 GCA_020621905.1 Rhizobium sp. | reverse complement strand
AGCCCCGAACAGTTCAACTACCTGGCCAACGTGCTGCGTCTGCAGGATGGCGCGGAGATCCTGCTCTTCAACGGCCGCGACGGCGAGTGGAAGGCGACGCTTACCTTTCCGAGCCGCAAGAAGATCCAGCTGACGCCGATCGAACAAACCTGCCCGCAGCCGAAGGATTGCGACCTGCAGTTCCTGTTCGCCCCGCTCAAGGTCGGCCGGATGGACTATCTGGTGCAGAAGGCGGTCGAGATGGGGGCAGGCCTCCTGCAGCCGGTGATGACCCAGCACGTCCAGGGCAAGATCACCAGCCTGGAGCGGCTGCAGGCCAATGCGGTCGAGGCGGCGGAGCAGTGCGGCGTGCTGGCGATCCCGAAGGTCGCAGCCCCGCAGAAACTCAAGGACCTGCTCGAAGGCTGGCGCTCCGACCGGCGCATCATCTTCTGCGACGAGGACAGCCAGACGCAGAACCCGCTTGCGGCCCTGTCGCGCATCGAGGAGCGGCGGCTGGCCCTGCTGGTCGGACCCGAAGGCGGCTTTTCCGACGACGAGCGACTTCTGTTGCGCTCCCTTCCCTTCGTCACCGCCATCCCGCTCGGCCCCCGCATCCTCAGGGCCGACACGGCCGCCGTGGCGGCGCTCGCCGTGGTCCAGGCGGCGATCGGCGACTGGCACTAGACGCCCCTTCGCGTCCATTGAGACATTGGTCGGAAACTCG
>JAHRYZ010000353.1:0-2549 GCA_020621905.1 Rhizobium sp. | reverse complement strand
TGACCGGCTTTTAAGAGATTTTCACTTGCGCCGCCCCAAAATCCGGTCCAATCACCTTGCCTTATGGGCCGGTGCGCGTGCCGGCGACGCCAAACAAGGTTTGATCCATGGCTCGTGATACCACCGACGATACGCCCCTTGCTTCCGTTGCTCAGATGGCGGACTACCTTGCAGGTGGTTGCAAGCCGAAAGAGGCGTTCCGCATCGGTACCGAGCACGAAAAATTCGCCTTCTTCCGCACCGACAACAGCCCCGTTCCCTATTTCGGCGAGGCCGGCATCCGGGCGCTGCTGCTCGGCATGCAGGTCAAGACCGGCTGGGATCCGATCATGGATGGCGACAACATCATCGGGCTTGCCGAAGCGCACGGCATGGGCGCCATCTCGATCGAACCGGGCGGGCAGTTCGAGCTGTCGGGCGCACCGGTCGAAACGCTGCACGACACCTGCCGGGAATCGAACCAGCATCTGGCGGCGGTGCGAGAAGTCGCGGAGCCGATGGGCATACGCTTCCTCGGCATCGGCGGCAGCCCGAAATGGACGCTGGACGAAACGCCGCGCATGCCGAAGTCGCGCTACGAGATCATGACGCGTTACATGCCGAAGGTCGGCAGCCACGGCCTCGACATGATGTACCGCACCTGCACCATCCAGGTGAATCTCGACTTCTCCTCCGAGGCCGACATGCGGCGCAAGATGCGGGTGGGCATGAAGCTGCAGCCACTCGCCACCGCCCTCTTCGCCGCCTCGCCGTTTACCGAGGGCAAGCCGAACGGTCTCCTGTCCTGGCGCGGCGAGATCTGGCGCGACACCGACAATGCCCGCGCGGGCATTCTCCCCTTCACGCTCGATGACGATTTCGGCTTTGCCGACTATGTCGAATGGGCGCTCGACGTGCCGATGTATTTCATCGTGCGGGACGGCCGCTATCACGACTGTACCCATGTCACCTTCCGCCAGTTCATGGCGGGTGTACTGAAGGGTGAGGTGGCCGCCTGGGAACCCACGCTCGGCGACTGGACCAATCATCTTTCGACGCTGTTCCCCGACGTCCGGTTGAAGCGCTTCCTCGAAATGCGCGGCGCCGACGGCGGACCGTGGCGGCGCATTTGCGCACTGCCTGCCTTCTGGGTCGGCCTGCTCTATGACGACGCAGCGCTTGAAGCCGTCGATCAGCTGACCCGAAGCTGGAGCTTCCCCGAGGTCAATGCGCTTCGCGATGCCGTGCCGGCCAAGGGTCTGAAGGCCGAGATCGCCGGACGAAGCCTGCTCGACGTGGCCCGGGACGTCGTTTCCCTGTCCCGCCAGGGGCTTGTCAGCCGCGCCCGCCTCAACGGCGAAGGCCAGGACGAGAGCGTATTCCTCGGCCCACTCGACGAGGTGGTAGCGAAGCGAACGACGCTGGCGGACGATTTGCTCTCGCTCTACCATGGCCGTTGGAACGGCAAGGTCGAGCCGGTCTTCGACGAATACCAGTACTGACGGGCGGCGGCGCCGCTTCGGTCGCGCCGCGTCCCCTGCTCGTCCGTGGCAACTTGGCGTCGCTGCACGGGAAAAACCGGTTTGCGCCTGCTCTTTTCCGGCTATAGTGCCTCGAACTGCGTTGCGAGCTCGGGGAAAGGACGCCGATGTTGCCACTTTTTGACATGATGCTGCGGGCACAGAACGGAACGGCCATGGAGGCGATGGCCAGCCAGTTCAACCTGGCGCAGGAACAGGCGACGAAGGCCATGGCCGCGCTGATGCCGGCCTTTTCCTCCGGGTTCAAGCGCAACTCCGCCAACCCTTACGACTTTTCCTCCCTGATCGGCACCATGGCCTCGGGCAGTTACGCCAAATATTTCGAGGACATGAACAAGGCCTTCACCCCGCAGGGCATTGCCGACGGCAACCAGGTCCTGGAGAAACTGTTCGGGTCCAAGGAGTGTCGCGCCATCGCCGCCCAGGCGGCACAGTTCACCGGCGTGGGCGGAGTGCTGAAGCAGATGCTGCCGGTCATAGCCGACGCGATCATGGGCGGCTGTTCAAGCGACCACCGGTCAGATGGCCGATGCCAATCCTTGCCGGAACGCCGATGGGCGCGATGATGCAGCAATGGCTGGAAGCACCGGCATCCAGCCCAAGCCGGCACCAAGCAGCCGAACATCTCGACAATCCCTTCACCAAGGCCTTCAGGACATGATGGGCGCCGCCAGAAGCCGCAGGCGCCTGGGGCAATCCGTTCTTCGACAATCCGTTCGCCAAGGCCTTCCAGGACATGATGACCAGCACCTATGGCACCCAGGGTGCCGGTGCGCCTGCCGCGGCCAAGGAAGCCCCTAAACCCGAGGGGGATGCTGCGCCGGCAGCCCAGATGAGCGAACTGATGAACGTCATGTTCGACAGCGGGCTGGAGGTTCAGAAGAACTACCAGAAGAGCATGGAACAGATCTTCGACAGCTACCTGTCCGCCAATGGGCAGAAAAAGACACAGCCGGCACCGGATGCCGCGCCGGAAGAGCCTAAGGCCTGAGCCAAGGCTCAACAAATACAGAAAGGGCGGCCCACGGC
>JAHRYZ010000352.1:758-3267 GCA_020621905.1 Rhizobium sp. | reverse complement strand
AGTCCTCGTAAAACAGCATTGCATTCGAAAGCGGCCGCCTCGCTTTCGTTCTCAATATGTTCTCATGAGGCGGAGAGTCAATGGCCCAAGCCAGTTGGCAGTTGCCTTGCTGGTGTTAGTCCGCAGCATCGCCAGTTGCTCGTCGCTTCTGCCTTCGCGCTGCGGCTTCCTTAAGTTGTTGTGGCATAGTAACCATCCGCTGAATTATCAGCTCCGTGAAATCTCCAACATCTGCGGCGTCGACCTTGGTTAGATTCACGTCATGCACTCCGTCGTTGCCATCCAACTGTATCGCCTTGGCATGATCCTGTAGGTCGTGGGGAAGCAGGCCATTGGCAAAAAGCCAATCTAGCCTTGCTCCAAGGTTCCTTCTGACGAAAGAGTTTGGCTCTCCATCAAGAGGGAGAAGTGGCTTTGTAAGGAGGTCGATAGTCGCCCGGTACATTGCCGCGCTCGCATTCCAGCATCCAGCCGCTTCACACCTCGCAGCCTCCTCGAAGGCCGTCGCCAGCTTGCCATTGGTGTGTTCTGGAAGGGGGCGCCCGGCCCTGTCTGAAACGGAGACTACCCTGGCAATGCGTATAAGTCGGTCTACCGAGCCATCGTATTGCCGCATACCTTGTGCGTCCCAAATTGGACTGGAACCGTCCTTAAGCTCTGCCTGTTCTGCTATGAATATTGACCCTTCCCTGCACCCACGGCAGACGGCAAAAACTTCCATGATGCGCATCCAATCATACCGGATACCGATCTGGTTCTGCCCAAGTATGTCGAACGTGGAATGTACTGCGGGGCATCGTGGGCAGTCTGTCACAAACGTCGCCATTGAACCTCCCAATCGAACAAAAGACGCGAATTAAGTACAAGCATCCATTAGGCTGTAATGAAACTGGTGCTGTTTCTGAAGGGGCTGTCCCTACTTCTATGAGTGACTGCCATATCCGTGCTGTGCCTGTGAGACTGGATCGACGTAGGACGAGCCAAGGGAAGATCATCCTGAGTTCCCAAACTGGAATATAGCGGGCTGTCACTAGATACCGAAAGGTGGGATATGGCGTTTCCGAAACTAAAATGATTTCAACAGGACCACGTTCAGTCGCACCTTCGTTCAAGCGACTGTTATCATACGTTATTAATACAACTGCAGGGGTCGCCATCTTCCACCCATACGCCTTCCCGCCGGACGCACGAGCCGCTGGCATTTCCCTGGTCAAATCGGCTATCGCTGCCTCAGCATGATTCGCGCGGCCGGATTCGGCCGGTCGCGCCGTCATGGGGCTGGCGACCATCGCATGGGAGCGATCGGCAGCCGTCGAGGCGAGGGTTTTTCATGGCAAGTCCCAGCAATACGAGGCGAAAGCCGCGCAAGCGCAGCAGCACGGCGCGCAAGAAGTCGTCGAGCGGCGGCGGCCTCTGGCCGTGGGTCGTGGCGCTGGTCCTGGTCGCCGGCGCGATTGCCGCTTACGACAATCGCGACAAGCTGCCCCGGATGATCGCGGCCTATCTGCCCAGCGCCGCCAAGAACCCGTCTGGCAAGCCGGCCGGGAACGGCGCCGGTAATGCGGCGGCCGCGCGCCCGAAAGCGGACACCTCGCCCGCAAGGCCGGCGAAGCCCGCCGACACGCGTGACAGCGGGCCGATCCCGCCGGCCCCGGTGGGCACCGCCGCAGTCAAGCCGCCCGCCGCCGTGCCCGTGCCAGGCGGCCGTCCGGGGGATGCCTCTGAGGACGGCAAGGGATTTGCCGGCAAGTTCTATTTCTGCGGAACCTCCGGCCTCGACAATTGCGTCGCCTCCGGCGACAGCTTCTGGTTCCGCAAGGGCCGCCTGGTGCTGGCCGACGTGGTGGCGCCGGCGACCGAGGATGCCCAGTGCCAGCAGGAGCGGGACAAGGGTTTTGCCGCCAAGGTGCGGCTGCGCGACCTGCTCAATGCCGGCCGCTTCGAACTGTCGGAACTCAAGGGGCAGAACGTCTCGGCCGCCAGTCCGACCATGCGCGTCGTCACGCGCGACGGTCGGTCGCTCGGCGCCATGCTGGTGGCGGAAGGGCTGGCCCAGCCGCGCTTCGGCAAGCGGCAGTCCTGGTGCCCGTGAGGCCGCACCGCTGACTTCAGCTTAGGCCGGCATTGGCGAGCCGGCCGAACACGTCGGCCGCGCCAAGCATCGACCGCCCAATCAAAAAAGCCCGCGCCGGCGTTCGGCGCGGGCTTTCTGTCTTGGTCTGCGATGCAGCGATCAGTGCAGGATCTGGCTGAGGAACAGCTTGGTGCGCTCGTGCTGCGGATTGTCGAAGAACTCGGCCGGCGAATTCTGCTCGACGATCTGGCCCTGGTCCATGAAGATCACGCGGTTGGCGACCTGGCGGGCAAAACCCATTTCGTGGGTGACGCACATCATGGTCATGCCTTCTTCGGCCAGGCCCACCATGGTGTCGAGCACTTCCTTGATCATTTCCGGGTCGAGTGCCGAGGTCGGCTCGTCGAACAGCATGATCTTCGGGTTCATGCAGAG
>JAHRYZ010000352.1:0-748 GCA_020621905.1 Rhizobium sp. | reverse complement strand
TGCAGAGCGAACGGGCGATCGCCACGCGCTGCTGCTGGCCGCCGGACAGCTGGCCCGGATATTTGTTGGCCTGTTCCGGGATCTTGACGCGCTCGAGGAAGTGCATGGCGATCTCTTCCGCCTTCTTCTTCGGCATCTTGCGGACCCAGATCGGCGCCAGCGTGCAGTTTTCCAGGATCGTCAGGTGGGGGAAGAGATTGAAGTGCTGGAACACCATGCCGACTTCGCGGCGCACTTCGTCGATCTTCTTCAGGTCGTTGGTCAGTTCGATGCCGTCGACGAAGATCTGGCCCGTCTGGTGCTCTTCGAGACGGTTGACGCAGCGGATCATCGTCGACTTGCCAGACCCCGACGGCCCGGCGATGACGATGCGTTCGCCGCGCATGACCTTCAGATTGATGTCGCGCAGCACGTGGAAATCCCCGTACCACTTGTTCATGTTGATGATGTCGACCGCGACGTCGGTGTCCGAGACGGTCATCTTGGTGGGTTGGACTTCAGCCATTGTTTTCCCCTGTCGTTATTTTTTGTGGCCGGTATCGAGGTGCCGTTCCATGAAGCCCGAATAGCGCGACATGCCGAAACAGAAAACCCAGAAAACGAAACCGGCGAAGATCAATCCGGTGAGCGGCGTGACCGGCGTCTGCCAGCCGGAGTCGCCGAACGAGGCCTTCACGACCCCGAGCAGGTCGTACATCGAGATGATGGTGACGAGCGAGGTGTCCTTGAAGATACCGATGAAGGTGTT
>JAHRYZ010000351.1 GCA_020621905.1 Rhizobium sp. | reverse complement strand
CATCACGGTTCCCAGCATGCGGGCGACAACAATCTGCGCGCTGCCTATCTGCATGTCCTGCCGACGCACTGACATCGGTGCCGGCAATTGTCGCGCTGGTGTTTGGCAGCCTGTACGGCTGGAACGGGTTGGACCCTGCCGTGGGCATTATCGGCGGGATCGTGATCGCTCGCTGGTCCTGGGGTCTGATCCGGGATGCCGGAGGCGTGCTTCTGGACTATGTGCCGGCCGACGAAGGCCTGCCGGCGGAAATCCGCGGTGCCATCGAGGTCGGAGGTGATGCCACCATCGATCTTCACATCTGGCGATTGGGGCAAGGCCACCACGGAGCGATCATATCAGTTCAGACGCCCGACCCCAGGCCGGCAGGGTTCTACAAGGCGAAGCCGGCCGATAACCACGATCTGTCCCACGTCACGGTCGACGTGCAGGCGGCCTGACGAGCGAGGCTGGCTCCCAGCCTGCAACGTTTGGGTTTTGAGCCGACGGCAGCAAGCACTTCGCCTCACCTCGGGCCGCACTTCAGCTGTCCTGTCGGGTCGGCAGTCCCCGACTCCGTTGCCGGCATCTCACACCCGCACTGTGTGAGATGCCCTGCAACGGCTCGCGTCCCCCTTCAGGGCTACATCGCGTGGCCAGGTGCAAGCCCGGTCGAGGCGAGTGCCATCCATACCGCCATGGCAATCATCATCAGATTTTCCGTCAGCGAGATGAACCCCAAGGGTACGTTGCTTGATCCGCCAACGCACGCGCATCTCAGTTCGCGCCTTTCGATGTAGACGGCCTTGAAGACGGAGACGGCGCCTATGGTGCCGATGATCAGTGCCAGCGGGACGGAGAGCCAGTTTGCCACGCCCGCCACCATCAACACCCCGGCCAACCCCTCTGCATAGGGATAGATGTAGCTATAGGGCACCCAACGCTTGGCGAGCAGGTCATAGTTCAGGAACATGGTGGCGAAGCTTTCGACGTTCTGGAGCTTCAGCATCGCCAGCACGACCATCGAAAAGGCAATGAACCATTCGGCAGAGCGCATTGTGAACGGGCTGCCGAGGACCGCGTGGCTCGCGGCCATGGCCATCATCGCCGTCATGATGAACAGGACGATGACCGGGCGGTAGGTCGTGCTCTTGGGATCCGCAACGGGCCTTCCGAGGAACCGCCGCAGATCATCATAGCCACCCACGCGAGTGCCGCCGATGAACACTTGTGGCGTCGTCTGTACGCCATGCTTCGCCTTGAAGGCGTCGGTTTCTTCACGCGTTTTCAGGTGATGATCCTCGACCTCGTACCCCGAGCGCCGAAGCAGGTCCTTGGCTTTGAGGCCGTAGGGGCAGGTATGCTCCTCGGTGACCATCCGGTAGAGAATGGCCTTCTTTTCGTGCGATGCGCGGTTTGTCTTCTCCAACATTTCACGTCTCCTTGTCTTGTGAAACCGTTGGCAAGACCATACGTTCTGTACCATGGTACAGAGTCAAGCGCCCTTGGACATGACGATCGGAAAATTTGCCGCGGCGGGAAGCGTCGGGGTGGAGACCATCCGGTTCTATCAACGCAAGGGCCTTCTGAAGACCCCGAAGCGGCTGGAAGGGGGCCGGCGATATGGGCGTGAAGATGTTCGGCGGCTCCTCTTCATCAGACAGGCCCAGACCGCGGGGTTTACGCTCGAAGAGATCCGGGAGCTGCTCGATCTCGATGCCGGACAAGACAGGGAGCGTGCCCGCGAGGCAGCTGGAAGGCGCCTCAGCGCCTTGAACGCGCGGATCGCGGAACTCCATCGCACGCGCGAGGCTCTGGAAAGGCTGATCGAGGAATGTTCCGCCGGCAGCAGGGGGCCTTGTCCGATCCTGGCATCGTTCGGGCTATAGAGTCCCAATATCCATTCGCCTCATGACGAATGGCCCGAGCGCAATTGTCTGTGCGTGGAACCTGATCAATTTCTCAATCGGGACTCACGGCAAGATAGACAAAAGGCTCCGATCCGTCGCGAGGGACGGCGATGACCTCGTAATCCGCGCCGGGATCATTGCCCATGCCCAGCGAGCCGGACGGCATTCCCGCCACGGCGAGACCGGCGAGCGGAGGACGCTCGCGCAGCAGTCGTTCGGCAGCCTCCAGCGGCACATGACCTTCCAGATAATATCCCTCGATCTCGGCCGTGTGGCATCCCCAAAGTTCCGGCGGAACGTCAAAACTGTTTTTGACAGCCTCCATATCCGGTTCGTTTACGGTGCTGACCGCATATCCGGCCTTGTTGAAGGCAGACGCCCACGCCGCGCAGCATCCGCAGTTTGCATCCTTGTGGACCGTCATGGCGTAACTTGCCGCAAGGCCGGTCCCTGGAACGACTGCCACCGAGGCAACGAGGCAAAGGAATGTCCTGCGTTTCATGCCCAACTCCCTGTCTGTTCTGCCGCAACCGCCTCTATTTTGTGCCCACCGAAGGCGGGTGTCACGTCGGTCGCAAGCATGGCGGCCAGGCTTGCCGGACCCCGCATCGCCTGGACCGATCAGTGCGAGCCGTGATCGTCGTGCCCTTCCTGGGCGGTCTTTATCGACGCGCCGTCGAATATCTCCGTCCGTTGCGGCCCTTCGGCCACGAGCTTGCCGACCAGCCCACGCGCCGCCCGCGACAAGGCGTGGTCCACCAGGACGTATTCGCCTGGAACGTCGAGGGTCAGGTCGACCACCGCCGCCCCGCCCGGCGGCACCGAAATCGTCTGCACATCGGTCAGCGGATCGCTTGTCAGGGACGCCAGTTGGTAGGCTTTGTCGAAGATCTCGCCGATCACATGAAAGCTCGAGGTCTTGTTGGGGCCGCCGACGCCGAAATAGATGCGAACGGTTTCGCCGACCCTGGCCGTCAGCGCATTGTCGCCGGTCAGCGCGTTGGCCGCGCCGTTGAACACGTAGTATTCCGGCGTCTCGTCCATCAGCCTGTCCGGGCTCCCGGTCAGCTTGCCCTTCGTACCGTAAGGCTGCGAGGTGTAGATTTCGCCCTGCATCACATAGAATTCCCGGTCGACAGGCGGAAGGCCTTGCTCGGGCTCGACGAGGATCAAGCCGTACATGCCGTTGGCGATGTGTTGCGCGGCAAGCGGGACGGCGCAGTGATAGACGTAAAGCCCCGGTTTCAAGGCCTTGAAGGTGAAGCCTTTCGTTTCCCCGGGTGCGGCGTCGGTCGCGACGGCTCCGCCGCCCGGGCCGGTGACGGCATGGAAGTCGACGCTGTGGCGTTCGCTGCTGTCGGACGGGTTCTGGAGCTCGACCTCGACGGTATCGCCCACTCTGGCACGAACGAAGGGG
>JAHRYZ010000350.1 GCA_020621905.1 Rhizobium sp. | reverse complement strand
AACCAGTAGTACCAGGCGGCGAAGATGGCGAACACGGCGCCGAGCGACAGCACGTAGTGGAAGTGGGCCACCACGTAGTAGGTGTCGTGCAGCGAACGGTCGAGACCGGCATTGGCCAGCTGTACGCCGGTGACGCCACCGACGGTGAACAGGAAGATGAAGCCGATCGCCCAGACCATGGGCGTGCGGAAGGACAGCGAACCGCCCCACATCGTCGCAATCCACGAGAAGATCTTGATGCCGGTCGGCACTGCGATGACCATGGTGGCGAACAGGAAGTAGCGCTGCGCGGCAAGCGACAGGCCGACCGTGTACATGTGGTGGGCCCAAACGATGAAGCCGACGGCACCGATCGCGACCATGGCGTAGGCCATGCCGAGGTAACCGAAGACCGGCTTCTTCGAGAAGGTCGAGACGATGTGGCTGATGATGCCGAAGCCGGGCAGGATCAGGATGTAGACTTCCGGGTGACCGAAGAACCAGAACAGGTGCTGGAACAGGATCGGGTCACCGCCGCCTTCCGGCGCGAAGAAGGTCGTGCCGAAGTTGCGGTCGGTCAGAAGCATGGTGATGCCGCCTGCCAGAACCGGCAGCGAGAGCAGCAGCAGGAACGCGGTGACGAGCACCGACCAGGCGAACAGCGGCATCTTGTGCAGCGTCATGCCCGGGGCGCGCATGTTGAGGATGGTGGTGATGAAGTTGATCGCGCCGAGGATGGACGAGGCACCCGAGATGTGGATCGCGAAGATCGCCAGGTCGACGGCCGGTCCGGGCTGGCCGGAGGTCGCAAGCGGCGGGTAGAGCGTCCAGCCGCCGCCGACGCCGTAGGCGCCAGCCGGGCCTTCGACGAACATCGACAGCACCAGCAGCAGGAAGGCGGGAATGACCAGCCAGAAGGAAATGTTGTTGAGGCGCGGGAAGGCCATGTCCGGAGCGCCGATCATGATCGGGATCATCCAGTTGGCAAAACCGCCGATGAGGGCCGGCATGACCATGAAGAAGATCATGATCAGCGCGTGGGCGGTGGTGAACACGTTGAACATGTGCTTGCCACCGTCGATGGCAGCGTCGCCCTCAGTCGTAACGATCGAGGCCAGACCATGGAAGATCTGATGCTGGCCTCCAGCTCAGCGCCGGCGACGGAGCGCACCGCCGACGGGCCGGCGAAGATCGCGAAGATCAGGTGAGGTGCCGATGTCCTTTGGTTGGTCGAAAGAACCAACGGGCAAAGAAACCGGCCATGGCCATGATTGTCGCGATGCGCGCGCAAACTGGGCGTGATCTCGTGGGCATAGGTCCAGCCATTGTCCGCCTCCTCTTCCTTAGTTCGAAACGTTGTCGGCGAGCTGCACGGACTTGTCCGCACCGTCCACCGCAGCCATGAGCGCCTTGTTGGCACCGGCGAGATCCGACGCAGCAGCCTCGAGCCAGGCGGCATACTTGTCAGCCGACACGACACGGATGGCGATCGGCATGAAGGCATGGTCCTTGCCGCAGAGTTCCGAACACTGGCCGTAGTAGAGGCCTTCGCGATCGGCGCGGAACCAGGTTTCGTTCAGACGTCCCGGAACGGCATCGATCTTCACGCCGAAGGCCGGCATGGCGAAGGCATGAATGACGTCGGTGGGCGCCGCGGTGACGAGCATGCGCACGGTCTTGCCGACCGGAATGACCATTTCATTGTCGACGGCCAGCAGGCGCGGATAGACACTCTTGTCTTCCTTGCCGGCGGCGGTGCGGTCTTCTTCCTTCAGCATGTAGCTGTCGAAGGCCACTTCCGTGCCACCCTGGTACTCGTAGTTCCACTGCCACTGGGTGGCGGTCGCCTTGACCGTCACATCCGGGTTTTCCGGCTGGGTGAGCTGGGCGGAAAGCAGATTGAAGGACGGGATCGCGAAGAACAGCAGGACCAGCACCGGACCGACGGTCCAGACGATCTCGATCGCCGTGTTGTGGCTGGTCTTCGAGGGAACGGGATTGGCGGATGCGCGGAAGCGCACGACGACCACGACCAGGAGAAGGAGGACGAAGACGGTGATCGGAACGATGAACCACAAGGTGTAGTTCTCAAACCAGCGAATCTGCTCCATGATCGGCGTCGCCGCCTGTTGCAAGTCCATCTGCCACTCTGTCGGCTGGTCTGCAAAACTGCCGGAGGCGAAAAGCAGACAGGCCAGGGCGGCCAAAGCTGCAAAAGCTCTCTTCATCACGATGTCTCTCCCACAAGCGTTTGATCCACATCAAATCAATACGCAAAATTCATGCTATCATCAGCGTTTAAAATCACAGATTGGCCGCATTCGCAATACGCCCGGGCAAATGCCACGGCCGCATTTTTGCTGTTCATCAATTCCGCTCGCGAGCCATCCACCGACAATCCAGCCTGCATCGCCTGCGGCGGCCGGCACGGCTGCAACAGCGGTCGCAATTAAGCCTCACTCCCTTGGAAAACACGGGCCGGGGCTTTCATTTTGCCCGCCCGGACGCCATGAATGTCAGGGATGATTCGATTTCCAGAGGTACCCATGGGTCTTCCTAGACTTTACCGGTCGGGCCTGATCGCAAGCGCCATCGTCGTTGCCGCGCTCGTCGCTCCGGCCGAGGCCCAGCAACAGCAGCCCGGAACCATCCGTTCCAATCATGGCGCGTGGTCGGTGATCTGCGATACGCCCGCCGGCGCCTCCACCGAGCAATGCGCACTGATGCAGAACGTCATCGCCGAGGACCGCCCCGAAGTCGGCCTGTCCGTGGTGGTGCTGAAGACCGCGGACCGCAAGGCGAAGATCCTGCGCATCCTCGCCCCGCTCGGCGTCCTGCTGAAGGACGGCATGGAGCTCTATGTCGACGGCAACAATATCGGCCGCGCCTATTTCACCCGCTGCTTCTCCGAAGGCTGCTATGTCGAAGTCGAGATCGACGAGGAACTGATGAAGATCCTGCGGGCCGGCAAGAACGCGGTGTTCGCGCTGCGCGAGTCGGCCGACCAGGACCGGGTCGGCATTCCGATCGAGCTTGCCGGCTTCGGCGAAGGCTACGACAAGCTGCCCTGAGAGCACCCTTCCTATGATCTATAAAGTGACGCGACCGGGGCCATGGCTCCGGTCGAACCTTGTCCGCAGGGCGCAATGCGCCTACATCGGAGCAAGCACTGCAAGGAGACATCCATGACCACCGACCTTCTCGGCCTCTTCGACTGCGACGAAATGACGCTGCGTCAGCATGTGTCAACAGCACTCGGCAGCGCCGAAGACGGGGAGCTTTTCGTCGAACATGCCCACGCAGAATCACTGACCTTCGACAACGGGCGGCTGAAGC
>JAHRYZ010000349.1:530-3324 GCA_020621905.1 Rhizobium sp. | reverse complement strand
CAAGCCGATCATCAAGGTTCCGGGCTGTCCGCCGATCGCCGAGGTCATGACCGGCGTCGTCACCTTCATCACCACCTTCGGCAAGCTGCCCGAACTCGACCGTCAGGGCCGGCCGAAGATGTTCTATTCGCAGCGCATTCACGACAAGTGCTATCGCCGTCCGCATTTCGACGCCGGCCAGTTCGTCGAGGAATGGGACGATGAGGGCGCACGCAAGGGTTACTGCCTCTACAAGATGGGCTGCAAGGGCCCGACCACCTACAACGCCTGTTCGACGGTGCGCTGGAACGGCGGCGTCTCCTTCCCGATCCAGTCCGGCCATGGCTGCATCGGCTGCTCGGAGGACGGCTTCTGGGACAAGGGCAGCTTCTACGACAGGCTGACCACCATCAACCAGTTCGGCGTCGAGGCCAATGCCGACACGATCGGCGGCACGGCGGCCATGGTCGTCGGCGGCGCGGTTGCAGCCCACGCCGCGATCACCGCGGTCAAGCGCGTCACCGCAAAGCGCGAAAAAGCCGACGCATAAACAACCAGGGCAGGGAACATAACCATGACAATCCAGACACCGAACGGTTTCGCGCTCGACAATTCCGGCAAACGCATCGTCGTCGATCCGGTCACCCGCATCGAGGGTCACATGCGCGTCGAGGTCAATGTCGACGAGAACAACATCATCCGCAACGCGGTCTCCACCGGCACCATGTGGCGCGGCATCGAGGTCATCCTCAAGAACCGCGACCCGCGTGACGCCTGGGCCTTCACCGAACGGATCTGCGGCGTCTGCACCGGCACCCATGCGCTGACCTCGGTGCGCGCGGTCGAGAACGCACTCGGCATCCTGATCCCGGAAAACGCCAACTCGATCCGCAACCTGATGCAGCTGGCGCTGCAGGTGCATGACCATGTCGTGCATTTCTATCATCTGCACGCGCTCGACTGGGTCGACGTCGTCTCGGCGCTCAGCGCCGACCCGAGGGCGACATCGGCACTGGCGCAGTCGATCTCCGACTGGCCGCTGTCGTCGCCCGGCTATTTCAAGGACATCCAGACCCGCCTCAAGAAGTTCGTCGAGAGCGGCCAGCTCGGCCCGTTCAAGAACGGCTACTGGGGCAGCAAGGCCTACAGGCTGCCGCCCGAAGCCAATCTGATGGCCGTCGCCCACTACCTCGAAGCCCTCGATTTCCAGAAGGAAATCGTCAAGATCCACACGATCTTCGGCGGCAAGAACCCGCATCCTAACTGGCTGGTCGGCGGCGTGCCCTGCCCGATCAACGTCGACGGCACGGGCGCGGTCGGCGCGATCAACATGGAGCGGCTGAACCACGTCTCCTCGATCATCGACCAGCTGATCGAGTTCAACGCCAAGGTCTATGTTCCGGACGTCAAGGCGATCGGCTCCTTCTACAAGGACTGGCTCTATGGCGGCGGACTGTCGAGCAAGTGCGTGATGTCCTATGGCGACATCCCGGAACATGCCAATGACTATTCGGAGGCCAGCCTGAAGCTGCCGCGCGGGGCGATCATCAACGGCAATCTGGCCGAAGTCTTCCCGATCGATCTCGAGGATCCGAACGAGATCCAGGAATTCGTCGCCCACTCCTGGTACAAATATCCCGACGAGACCAAGGGCCTGCATCCTTGGGACGGCGTGACCGAGCCGAACTACGTGCTCGGCCCCAACGCCAAGGGGACGCGCACCAATATCGAGGAGCTGGACGAAGCCGGCAAATATTCCTGGATCAAGTCGCCGCGCTGGAAAGGCAATGCGATGGAAGTGGGGCCGCTGGCCCGCTGGATCATCGGCTATGCCCAGAACAAGGCCGAGTTCAAGGAGCCGGTCGAAAAGCTCCTCAGGGATCTCGATCTTCCGGTGACGGCGCTGTTCTCGACGCTCGGACGCACGGCGGCGCGGGCGCTCGAATCCGACTGGGCCGGCCTGCAGATGCGCCACTTCTTCGACAAGCTGGTCGCCAACATCAAGGCCGGAGATTCCACCACCGCCTTCGTCGACAAGTGGAAGCCCGAAACCTGGCCGGCCGAGGTCAAGGGCGTCGGCTTCACCGAGGCGCCGCGCGGCGCACTCGCCCACTGGGTCAAGATCAAGGACGGCAAGATCGACAACTACCAGTGCGTGGTGCCGACCACCTGGAATGGTTCGCCCCGCGACCCCACCGGCAATATCGGCGCCTTCGAGGCGGCCCTGATGGACACGCCGATGGCCGACCCGGCCCAGCCGCTCGAAATCCTCAGGACCTTGCATTCCTTCGACCCGTGCCTGGCATGCTCGACGCATGTCATGAGCCCGGATGGACAGGAAATGGCCAAGGTCCAGGTGCGATAGGAGGATGCCATGAGCATGACCGAAAGCGTGGCCGAAAAGGTCGCAGCCTCCGACTCTCACGGCGAAGCGGCGGTCTCCCGCCAGAGCGTCTATGTCTATGAGGTCCCTGTGCGCATCTGGCACTGGGTCAATGCGCTGGCCATCGTCATCCTGATGGTCACCGGCTACTTCATCGGCAGCCCGCCGCCGACGCTCTCCGGCGAGGCCTCGAACCACTTCCTCATGGGATATATCCGCTTTGCCCATTTTGCCGCCGGCCAGGTTCTCGCCGTCGGCTTCCTGATGCGCATCTACTGGGCCTTCGTCGGCAATCCCCATTCGCGGCAGATCTTCTACATTCCCTTCTGGAGCGGCCGCTTTTGGAAGGAATGGCTGCACGAGATCTGGTGGTACTCCTTCATGGTCAAGCAGCCAAAGAAATACATCGGGCACAATCCGCTGGCGCAGTTC
>JAHRYZ010000349.1:0-520 GCA_020621905.1 Rhizobium sp. | reverse complement strand
GTGGTCCTGCCGACGCTCTTCATGATCACCACCGGCTTTGCCCTCTATGCGGAGGGCGCGGGTATCGACAGCTGGCAGTACAAGCTGTTCGGCTGGGTGTTTTCGATTTGGCCCAACAGCCAGTCCGTCCATACCTGGCATCATCTCGGCATGTGGGTGCTGATCATCTTCATGATGGTCCACATCTATGTGGCCGTGCGCGAAGACATCATGAGCCGCCAGTCAATCATCTCCTCGATGATCTCAGGCGAGCGGCTGTTCAAGGACGAGGAAGCGGAATGATGACGCACCATCACATCCCCGCCCCGCCGCGCGTCCTGGTGCTCGGCATCGGCAACATCCTCTGGGCGGACGAAGGTTTTGGCGTGCGCGCGGTCGAGGCCTTTCACCGCGCCTATGCGGTGCCGGACAATGTCACCATTCTCGACGGCGGCACGCAGGGCCTCTATCTCGTCCAGTTCGTCACCGAGGTGGACTATCTCATCGTCTTCGACGCGATCGACTACGGGCTGGTGCCCGG
>JAHRYZ010000348.1 GCA_020621905.1 Rhizobium sp. | reverse complement strand
GCCGTCACGGCGATCTGCAGGAAGGCCAGCGCCACGGCCCGGGCCGGGTCGAAGTCCAGCCGCAAGGCCTGGTAGATGGCGACCTCGATGGTCGTGGCCGCCGGCCCGCCGCCGAGCACCAGGACGAGGGTGAAGCTGGTGGCGCACAGCATGAAGATCAGGCCGGCAATGCCGGGAATGACGCACCACAGCACCGGCCATTCGATGAAGCGGAAGACCGACAGCCGGCCCATGCCGAGGCTCGCGCCGGAGCGCCAGTATTCGGAGGGAACGCGCTCAATGCTCGCGAGCATCAGCCGCGCGGCGAGCGGCAGGTTGAAGAACACATGGGCGATCAGGATGCCCGAAAGCCCGTATATGCTGAAGCGTTCGCTCAATCCCAGCGCCGCCAGCATGTCGTTGACCACGCCCTGCCGTCCCCAGATGCCGACGATGCCGAGCGCGCCGATCAGCACCGGCAGGCCCATCGGCACGGCCATCAACCGGATCAGCCATTGGCGGCCGAAAAAGCGCGGCTGGCGGGCGAGCGCACGGGCCACCGGGATTGCGGCGGCGACCGAAATCAGCGTCGAAAACGCCGCCTGCAGGAGAGTGAACCACAAGACCCGGCGCACGACCGGATCACTGATGATCGTCGCAGCCGACGTCTCGCCGCCGACCGAAAGCAGCGAGGCGACCGCCGTCGCGACGAAACCGGCGATCAACGCCAGCACGAAAAGGCCGCCGGCGATCGCCGGCAGCCTCTCGTCCATCCGTGATCGCCGCAGAACCGCCATGCTCAGTTGAGCGTCATGGCGGAAAGCCACTCGTCGATCCAGGCCTTGCGATGCGTCGCCACCTCTTCCGGCGTCATCAGGAAGGTCTTTTCCGGCGAGACCAGCTTGCCGAAGGCCTCCGGCAGCGGTTCGGAGGTCGCGGCCGCCGGCATCATCCAGTTGTTCGTCGGGATGGTATCCTGGAAGCCGGGCGTGATCATGAAGGACAGGAACTGCCGCGCCAGGTCCTTCTGCGGCGCGCCCTTGAGCAGGCCCGCCACCTCGATCTGGATGTAATGCCCCTCGGAAAACGCCGCCGCCTGGTAGCGCTCGGTGTTCTCGGCCACCATGTGATAGGCCGGCGAGGTGGTGTAGGACAGCACCATCGGCGCCTCGCCCTTGGTGAAGAGGCCGTAAGCCTCCGACCAGCCCGGAGTGACGGTCAGCACGCGGCCCTTGAGCTTGGCCCAGGCCTCGTCCGCCTCGTCGCCATAGACCGACTTGACCCAGAGCAGCAGGCCGAGGCCCGGCGTCGAGGTCCGCGGATCCTCGATGACGATCTTGTCCTTGGGATCGCCCTCGACCAGGTCCTTCAGGCTCTTCGGCGGCGTCTTCATCGCCTCGGTGTCGTAGATCACCGCGAAGTGGCCGTAGTCATAGGGCACGAAGGCGTCGTCGGCAAAACCGCCGGGCACCTTGACCGCCGAGACGTCGATGCCGTGCGGTTCGAACAGCCCGGTCTGCTTGGCTTCCGCCACCAGGTTGGTGTCGAGGCCCAGCACCAGATCCGCCTTGGTGCCCGCGCCCTCGAGCTTCAGCCGGGTGAGCAGCGCCACGCCGTCGGCCACGCCGACGAAATCGACGGTGCAGTCGCAGGTCTTCTCGAAGGCTTCCTTGACCTTCGGCCCCGGACCCCATTCGGAGATGAAGCTCTCATAGGTATAGACGGTCAGCGTCTTGTCGGCGGCAACGGCCACAGAAGCGGTAAGCGCCAGCATGGCGAGCGCGGCAAGGCCGCGGCGAAGATGGAGATGTCGATGGGTCGGCATGAAGGGCCCTTCCTTTGCATGTTGAAAATTTGGGATAGGGCGTCTTCTGATGACACGCGTCTAATCCCTCCGCCGGTGTTAGCCGGATCAGGTTCCGCGGGTTGGCTGCAAAGCCTCTCAGCCGTCGATCCGTTTCCGGACTAAAGGCACCCCGTTAGAGCAGGAAGACACATAGCGTGGAGGCGGTCGCCTGGCAAGCGGCGGACAGGGAGGGGAGGTGCTGGGCGCGCCCGGCCTGTCATCATGCCGCAAACGCTTTGCCAATACATTCCCGCTAGACTGAAAGCCCGGCCCGCCGGATTCTAGCAGCCTCGCATGGACAAGCGTGGCAGGCATGGTATCTGGTATGTCCGATACGGCGAGACAAAGACTGCATGTTCAATACGGTATCCGATACCCCTATGCCCGCGCCTGAGAACGCTCCGCCGGTCGAACTCGGTTTCCGGCGGCAACTCGCCATCGCCAGTGCCTCCTTCTGGGCATCGCCGGTGCGCAACCGCATCCTGCTGCTCGCCACGGCCTTGCTGGCAATCATCCTGCTCACCGCCTATGGCCAGATCCTGCTCAACCGCTGGAACGCGCCCTTCTACAATTCGCTGGAGCGCCGCGACCTCGACGCCTTCATCGTCGAGCTGGGCAATTTCGGCAAGATCGCCGGCGTCCTGCTGCTCCTCAACGTCATCCAGACCTGGCTCAACCAGATGACGGCGCTCTACATGCGCGAAGGCCTGGCCCGCAACGTCGTCGACGAATGGCTGACCGACCGCCGGGCCTATCGCCTGATGATGACGAGCCCGCTCGGCGTCAATCCCGACCAGCGCCTGCACGAAGACGCCCGCAAGCTGGCCGAGATGACCACGTCGCTGTCGATCGGCCTGGTGCAGGCCACCATCCTTCTGGTCAGCTTCATCGGCGAGCTTTGGCAGCTTTCGAGCGGCTTCGTCTTCCACTTCCGGGACTACAGCTTCTCGATCCCCGGCTACATGGTCTGGGGTGCCGTCGCCTATGCCGGTATCGCCTCGCTGTTCAGCCAGGTCGTCGGCTGGAAACTCACGCGCCTCAATGCCGAGCGCTACGCCAACGAGGCCGAGCTGCGCTTCTCGCTGATGCGCGCCAACGAAAATCTCGAGGCGATCGCTCTGGCCGGCGGCGAGGAGACCGAGCGCCGCCACATCCATGAAAAGCTCGACGCGGTGCTGCGCTCCATCCGCCACCTGGCCAGGGCGCTCACCAATCTCACCTGGGTCACCGCCGGTTTCGGCTGGCTGGCCATCCTGGTGCCGATCCTCATTGCCGCGCCCGCCTATTTCGCCGGCACCATGACCTTCGGCGGCCTGATGATGGCCGCCGCCGCCTTCAACCAGGTCCATTCGGCGCTGCGCTGGTATGTCGACAATTTCGGTGCGATTGCCGACTGGAAGGCGGCCTTGCTGCGTGTGTCTGCGCTGCGCGCCGCGCTGATCGACATGGACGACGGCCCCGCCGAAGGCCACATCGTCGTCCTGAAGGGCGAACCCGGACGGCTGACGCTCGAATCACT
>JAHRYZ010000347.1 GCA_020621905.1 Rhizobium sp. | reverse complement strand
GCACATGGCCCATGCGGTCGAGCGCGAAGCTGACGAGGATTTCGGCGCTCTTCTGCGAGCGCTCCGCCGGATAACGCTTGTGCTTGTCGAGATGGGCGATCAGCTCCTTCTGCCAGGTTGCGCGCACGCGGCGCGCGGTCTCGCCGCTGCCGATTGCGGGAGCAACTGAACGCGGTCCTTCCGGGATGGCTTCAGAGCTGGGCGTCGCCGTCGCCTCGGCGGCGACCGACTCGGTGGACGCCGAAGTCTGCACCGCGGCGATCTTCGGATCGTCTTCCTTGGGCTTGTTCGACTCGTTCGGCGTCACCACCCGATCCGGATCGTCGGCCTCGGTCGGCACGTCCTTCGGCAGCTCCGCCTCCTTGAGCTCGGCCTTCTGATCGGCCAGCGCCGGCGAGGCGACCGACGCATCGGTGTCCGGCCCCGGCGGCAGATCGGTGGCTTCCCGGCGCAGCGATGCGAATTCGATGCCGACCTCGATGGCATTGGCGCCGAGGGAATCCTCGGTTTCGGCTTCCTGCAGATGGGCGAGCGCCAGCGCCCCGCAGCCGAGATGAAGCGCAAGCGCGCCCGCTGCGGCCAGAATCCACAGTCGCCGCGACGGTTTCTGCTCGGTTTCGAGGTCGGACATCTCGGTCAGCCGCTCAGGGCTCGATGAGCTAGGGTTTTGCGTTTTCAGGTGCCCCCAGAGGCGCAGTCCTGTCGGCAACGCCTTCCAGCGCCACCAGCTTGATCTTCGAATAGCCTCCGGCGCGCAGGATTTCCAGCACGTCCATCAGTTCGCCATAGGGCACCGCGCGGTCGGCGCGCAGGAAGATGAAACGATCCTTGCTCGCATCCGCCATCATATCGAGCGAGCGGACCAGATCGACCCGCTTGACCAGGGTTTCGCCGATCGCCACCGCCAAATCGGGCTTGATACTGACATAGGTCGGCTTGTCCGGCTTCTTCTGCGGGGTGGCGGTCGACGATGGCAAGTCGATCGGAAGATCGACGGTCGACAACGGCGCCGCCACCATGAAGATAATCAGGAGAACCAGGATGACGTCGATGAACGGCGTGACGTTGATCTCATGCGTTTCGGCGAAATCGCTGTCCTCGTCCAGGTCGGTATCTGCGATCGAGGCGCCCATCGCCTACTCCGCAGCGCGCGAATGTGCGCCGCCGACATGGGTGCGATCCAGATCGCGCGACAGCAACCGTCCCGCCGCACCCGACGACCGGCCGACCAGTTCGAGGTAGCCTTTGGTCACGCGCGCGAAATGATTATAGATGATGACGGCGGGGATCGCTGCCACTAGGCCGAGCGCGGTTGCGAGCAGCGCTTCGGCGATGCCAGGCGCCACGACGGCGAGATTCGTCGTCTGCGATTTCGAGATGCCGATAAAGCTGTTCATGATGCCCCACACGGTGCCGAACAGCCCGACGAACGGCGAGGTAGCCCCGATGGTCGCGAGCAGCCCCATGCCGAGCCTGATACGGCGCGCTTCGGCGCGCGCGATTTCGGCGAAGCTCGATGCCGCCCGCTCCTTGATGCCGGCGTCGCTGGAAATCCCCGCCGACAACCGCGCCTCGCGCATCGCCGCCGCGAGCAGCGACGACAGCACGCTGCCCTTGGCGCCGAGCGCGAACTGCGCCTCCGCCAGCGACCGCGCTTCGCCGATCTTGCCGAGCGCCGCGCGCAAGTTGCGCTGGGCGAGGGACAGCTCGATCATCTTGGCGATGAAGATGGTCCACGTTACCAGGGAGGCGAAGGCAAGCCCGATCATGACCGCCTTGACCAGCACATCCGCCGACTGGAACATCGACCACGGCGACATATCGCGCGGCACCGCGGAAGTCGATTTCAGCGATCTGCCCTCGGCGAGGGTTGTCGGTGCATCGGCCGCAGAAGCGGACGGAACGGCCGCCGACGGCGCGGGCGCCTGCACCGGCTGCGCTGCCGGCACTTGCGACTGCGACAGCCCGGGGGCTGGCCCCTCCTTCTGTTGCGCTGACGACAGCGACGGCAGGGTGAACAGCCCCAGCGCCAGCATCGCAACACATGCTCCTCGAAAAGGTGACATTTTCATACTTCGGCCCAGCGGCGGATAAGGTTGTGATAGATACCGGTCAATTTGACCGTTTCAGGGTCATCTCGCCCAAGCCGCTCCACCAAGGCCTGAATCGCCGTATCGAGATCGAAAATCAGGCTGCGGGCGTGGGCATCTCGTATCATGCTCTGCAGCCAGAAAAAAGACGCAACCCGCCTGCCCCGCGTCACCGGCGTGACCATATGCAGGCTGGACGCCGGATAAAGCACGAGATCGCCGGCCGGCAGCTTGACCTCGTGGGAACCGTAGAGGTCCTCGACCACCAGCTCGCCGCCGTCATATTCCTCCGGTTCGGAGAGAAACAGCGTCACCGACAGATCGGTCCGGATCCGCAGGCCGGTGAGATGATCGCCGCGCACCGCATTGTCGACATGGATGCCGAAACGATGCCCCTCCGAGGCACCATAGCGATTGAACAGCGGCGGAAATATCTGCAAGGGAATCGCGGCCGAGATGAACCGCGGATTGGCGGCCAGCGCCGAGACGATGCGGTTGCCGAGCTTGCGCGCGACCTCGCTGTCCGGCGGCAGTTGCTCATTCTTCTTCACCAGCGCCGATTGCGCGCCGGCGGTCGAGCGGCCGTCTTCCCAGGCGCAGACATCCATGACGCGGCGGAATTCCGCCACATCGTCCTTGCTCAGCACCTCCGGGACACAGATCAGCATCGCGGTTCAGAGCGTGCCGGTGAGGGTCAGCCACACCGACCGCCCCGGCGCGATGAATACGAACGGCGTGTTGCTGCGATAGAACGCGTCGTAATAGACCGTGTCGAAGATGTTGTTGACGGAAAGCTTGGCCTTCATATGCTTGTCGATCTTGTATTCGGTGAAGGCATCGAACCGCCAGTGCGACGGCAGCACGTTGCCGTTGATGGCGCCGAACGTTCCGCCATAGATCTTCGACGCAAAGGTCGCCTGCCCGCCGATTTCCCAGGGATCGGTGATCTTGTACTTCGTGAGCACGTTGAACGACTGATGCGCGATGTTGGCGAGCTGCGCCCCGACCTGGGCCGCCTCGATGGATTTCAGGACCCGCGACTCCATCAGCACCAGGCCGCCGAAGATGCTCCATTTGTCGGTGATCTTGCCGGCGACTTCGAGGTCGATGCCGCGGACGCGATACGATGCACCGGCAATGATATTGGCGCCCTGGGTCTCCCGGGCATTGGTCTTGACCGTCTCGAACAGCGCGCCGGTCACCAGCAGATGACGGTCGAACAGTTCCCACTTGGTCCCGACCTCGCTGGCCTTGTTCTGCTCCGGCGACAGCGCCTGGAACGGCAGCGAGTTGAAA
>JAHRYZ010000346.1 GCA_020621905.1 Rhizobium sp. | reverse complement strand
TCTTCAGCCTTTGGACGCCCTGGCTCGAACCGCTCTACCTCGAGCGCTGGTTCGGCTATCCGACGGCGGTCTTCTCCTTCGTCGTGCCGCTGCTGGTCCTGGGATGCCTCTACCTGATCCTCAGCGGCCTGCGCGCCGGCAAGGATGCCCAGCCCTTCGTCGCCGCACTCGGGCTGTTCGTGCTCGGCTATGCGGGCATCGGCATCAGCTTCTACCCCTATATCGTGCCGACCTCGCTGACCATCTGGGATGCCGCGGCGCCGCAGTCCAGCCTCGCCTTCCTGCTGGTCGGAGCGGCGGTACTGGTGCCGATCATCCTGGCCTATACGGCCTATGCCTATTGGGTGTTCCGCGGCAAGGTCGACCCGGAGGAGGGCTATCACTGATGGCGCAGGCTTCCCTCATCAAGCGCCTCGGCTGGTTCATCGGTCTGTGGCTTGCCGGTGTGCTCGCGGTCGGGGTCGTCGCCTACGCCATCAAGCTGGCGCTTGGGGCCTGACCTGGCCGATGGCGCGATCGTGATCGAAAAACAGGCGGCCGAGGCTTCAATTCTCCGCGAGGGGACGCCATATGAAGGCGCAACGGATGTTGAAATCCGCTCAGGCATTGAAAACGAGGAGATGAAATGCGGCGCTACGGCAAGTTTTTTGGAGTTCTGGCGATCGGCCTGGCGACCATGCTGACGCTGGCCGACTTTGCCGAAGCTCGCCGCGCCAGCGGTGGTTTCGGCAGCCGCGGCACGCGCACCTTCCAGGCGCCCGCCGCCACCCGCACGGCTCCGGCACCGGCAGCGCCGATCGAGCGCACCATGACGCCGCAGGGCCAGACCACGCGGCCGGCTACCGCGCCGAACGCTCAGACCCAGGCAGGGCCCGGCGGCCTGTTCGGCACCGCTGGCGGTCCCGGCGGCCTGCTCATGGGCGGCCTGTTCGGCATGCTGATGGGCTCTGGCTTCGGCGGCGGCTTCGGCTTCCTCGGGCTCTTGCTGCAGGGCGTGCTGATTTTCTTCCTCGTCCGCTTCGCCATGCGCATGTTCGGCAACCGTCAGACGGCCTATTCGGGCGCTGGTGCCGGTCCTTCGGCCCGCAGCAATGCGGCGACAGGCCCTGGCTTCCAGATCCCGCGCATGGGCGGCATCAATCTCGGCGGCTCGTCCGCCTCGGCCTCCGCCATGCCGCGCGGTCCTTCGGCGTCTGCCGACGAGATCGGCATCGGGCAGAAGGATCTCGAGCGTTTCGAGCGGCTGTTGAAGGAAATGCAGGCGGCCTATGCCGATGAGGACTATGCGAGCCTGCGCCGCATCACCACGCCGGAAGCCATGTCCTATCTCGCCGAGGAACTCAGCGAGAATGCCACCAGGGGCCTCAAGAACGAGGTGCGTGACGTGCATCTGGTCCAGGGCGACGTGTCCGAGAGCTGGCGCGAGGGCAATGTCGACTATGCGACCGTCGCCATGCGCTACGAGAGCATCGACGTGCTGCGCGACCGCACCAGCGGCAAGGTGGTCAGCGGCGATCCGGACAATGTATCGGAATCCACCGAGATCTGGACCTTCGTTCGGCGTCCCGGCACGGACTGGCAGATTTCCGCCATCCAGGCCGTCGGCGACCCGGAATAACGATCCCTTTGCCACAGACAAAAAGGCCCGCTTCGCGCGGGCCTTTTCGCGTCTTCCGGCGGTGGATGCTCAGTTCGGGCAGGTCTTCAGCTGCCGGGCATAGGTATAGGTGATGTCGGTGAAGCGCTTGGCGCCGTTGAGCGCCTCCGAATTGGTGCGCCAGCTGCCGCGCACATAGCCGGCATGGCCGGAATGATAGGCGAGGTAGAGCTTGTAGGGATCGTTGAGCGGGATGCCGGTCTTCTCCGCCGTCTGGCGGTGGTACCAGCCGATGAACTGCATGGCGTCGGAGAAGTCGGTGCGCCGTGCGCTCCATCGGCCGGTCTCGCGCTGGTAACGATCCCAGGTGCCGTCGAGCGCCTGCGAATAGCCATAGGCACTCGACTTGCGCTTCCACGGAATGAAGCCCAGCAGCTTCTTGCGCGGCGGCTTGGCGTTATGGCGAAAGCCGGATTCGGTATAGATCGTCGCCATGAGGATCGGCACCGGAACGCCGTATTCACGCTCGGTCTTTTCGGCTGCACGCCGCCAGTTGTTGAACAGGCCGTCACGCTGTTCGAAAATCGCGCAGGCATTCTTGGTCTGGCTCGGCGGTTTCGCACAAGCAGTCAATGCCAGCAGAAGGCCAACGACAATTACGCCACGCATCGTTCATCCTCACTCAGGCCCACGAGGATATTACTTAAAATTTAACGAAAGGTTTTCGGATCCTTAATGATCGTCGTCCACCCGATCGGGTGGACGGAACCCGGGTTTCGCATGGGCCGGACGGGGTGCGGGAAGGATGGGCGCGCAGCAATTGTCGACCCGGCCATGTCGGGCTATGAACGGTTGCCCGCCAACGAGGATTGAACCCGGCCCATGCCGCGAACCCCGACCGATCGCCCGCCCGTCGTCGCCTTCCATATCCATGAGTGGAAGCGGTCGGTGCTGGAAGCGTATTTCCCGGAATGGGACTTCCATTACATGCCGTTCTTCGTCGGCGACAAGGCGTTCGTCGACGTCTGGCAGGCGCGGATCGCCGCGCTCGAAAATCCGAACGTGATCGTCTGGGGACCGAACCTGCCGCAGGCGGCGGCGGACTTCTGCGCCAGACGCAACATACCGGTCCACTTCATCGAGGACGGTTTCCTGCGTTCGGTCGGCGGCAGTGCCGGCCAGAGCGCGCCGTTTTCACTGACCATCGACAGGCAGCGACCGTTCTTCGACAGCCGGGGACCGTCCGACCTGGAGGACCTGCTGAAAACCTACGACTTCGATGCCGACCCCGCGCTGATCGAGCGGGCGCGGGCCGGGATTGCCGCCATGCTTGAGCATCGCATCGGAAAGTACGGAGGGCAGCCGGCGCGCGGCATGGTCGACCTGCCGCAGGGGCCGGGACGCAGGGTATTGGTGGTCGGCCAGGTCGAAAGTGACGCCTCCATCCGCTACGGGGCCGAGCGGCCGATCCTCAACAACGATCTGGTGCGGCTGGCGGCGCGAGAAAATCCCGGCGCGACGATCCTCTACAAGCCGCATCCGGACGTGCTGAAGGGCGTGCGAAAGCCGAGCTCCGATCCGGCCGAGGTGGCGGATCTCTGCCATGTCCTGACCGCACCCATGGCCTTGCCCGACGTGCTCGATGCCGTCGATCACGTCTACACGATCACCTCGCTCGCCGGTTTCGAAGCGCTGATGCGGGGCAAGCGGTTGACGGTCTCAGGTTCGCCCTTCTATGCCGGCTGGGGATTGACAGATGACCGCCAGCCCAACCCGCGCCGGGGCCGCACGC
>JAHRYZ010000345.1 GCA_020621905.1 Rhizobium sp. | reverse complement strand
TCGCGGCGTTCTTCTGCTTCATGTTTTCCTGGGTCGAATTGCTGCTGGCGCGAACGCTGACGTCGGTCAACGCCAAGCCGATCGCCGCGACCATGACGCGTACGGTGTCCGCCGCGGGCGTCGACTGGGGCCTGCTGGCCGCTGCCGGCGTGCTGACCATCATCCCCGGCGCGCTGGTGATCTGGTTCGTCCGCAACTACATCGCGCGCGGTTTCGCGCTTGGCAGGGTGTAGCCATGGTTCGGTCGACAGGAGTCGCGCAGCTTCGCCTCACCTCTCCCGGAGGGAGAGTTCGAATTTGGCGCAAAGCGGCAAATCCGGGTGGGGGGTCAGGCTCTTTCGATAGACCGTACGCCCTCACCCCGGCCCTCTCCCCATGGGAGAGGGGGCCACCCGCGCCGTGTGGCGGGAGATAGCCCATGGAAAACATCGCATGGATGGCCTGGACTGTGCCGACCGCGATCTTCTTCGCGCTGCTTGTGACGACGCTTGCCGTCATGACCTGGCTTGCTGTCGCCTATCCCGAAGCCGAGCGGGTCGGGATCCTGCGTATTCCGACAACGCGCGGCGACCGGCTGTTCATTTCGCTGATCATGACCGCCGTCATTCACCTGCTGTGGATCGGACTGGTCGGCACCGACACGATTGCGACCATTCCGGTCGGAGAAGGCATTGAAGTTTCGAGTCTGTGGCTCGCCACCGCGATCTCGCTGGTTTTGGCCGTTGCGATCTTCCGCACCGTCTGAGGCAGCGAAAGAAGAGCAGAACCGGGATCAACCCGGACCAGGAGTTTGTTCGTCGCTGCAACCGGAGGAACCAACATGCGACACTTGAGGAGAACGAACGGTCTCTCGACCAGGAACAGCTTTCTGACTATGACCAGTGCCGCGGCATTGATTGCGGCATCCGTGACCATCGCCGCGCCGGCACGTGCGGACGACGCCGTCAACCAGAAATGGATCGACAGCGAATTTCAGCCCTCGACCTTGTCCAAGGCCGATCAGATGAAGGAACTGCAATGGTTCGCTAAGGCAGCCGAACCCTTCAAGGGCATGGACATCAACATCGTGTCGGAAA
This sequence comes from Rhizobium sp., assembly GCA_020621905.1. Classification (GTDB taxonomy): domain Bacteria; phylum Pseudomonadota; class Alphaproteobacteria; order Rhizobiales; family Rhizobiaceae; genus Allorhizobium. The sequence goes on along the minus strand of JAHRYZ010000345.1, from coordinate 2,332 downwards.
CGATCACGACGCACGAATACGAATCGAGGACTCTCGCCAAGGCCTTCACCGAGATCACCGGCATCAAGGTCAAGCACGACCTGATCCAGGAAGGCGACGTGGTCGAGAAACTGCAAACCCAGATGCAGTCCGGCAAGAACGTCTATGATGGCTGGATCAATGACTCCGACCTGATCGGCACGCACTTCCGCTATGGCCAGACCGTGATCCTGTCGGACTATATGGCTGGCGAAGGCAAGGACGTCAGCAATCCGATGCTCGACGTCAACGACTTCATCGGCAAGTCCTTCACCACGGGCCCGGACGGCAAGCTCTACCAGCTTCCCGACCAGCAGTTCGCGAACCTCTACTGGTTCCGCTACGACTGGTTCTCCAATCCGGAATACAAGGCCCGGTTCAAGGCCAAATACGGCTACGACCTCGGCGTTCCCGTGAACTGGTCGGCCTATGAAGATATCGCAGAGTTCTTCACCAACGACATCAAGGAGATCAACGGCGTCAAGGTCTATGGCCACATGGACTACGGCAAGAAGGATCCCTCGCTTGGCTGGCGGTTCACCGACGCCTGGCTGTCGATGGCCGGCAACGGCGACAAGGGCATCCCGAACGGCAAGCCGGTCGACGAATGGGGCATCCGCATGGAGGGTTGCCGTCCGGTCGGCTCATCGGTCGAGCGCGGTGGCGACACCAACGGTCCCGCGGCGGTCTATTCGATCTCCAAATACCTCGACTGGATGAAGAAGTATGCCCCGCCGCAGTCGCAGGGCATGACCTTCTCCGAGGCGGGTCCGGTGCCGGCGCAGGGCGCGATCGCCCAGCAGATCTTCTGGTACACCGCCTTCACCGCCGACATGGTGAAGCCCGGCATTCCGGTCGTGAACGCGGACGGCACGCCGAAGTGGCGCATGGCGCCGTCGCCGCACGGCTCGTACTGGAAGGAAGGCATGAAGCTCGGCTACCAGGACGCCGGCTCGGCGACGCTCCTGAAGTCGACCCCGCCCGATCGCCGCAAGGCGGCCTGGCTCTATCTGCAGTTCATCAACTCCAAGACGGTTTCCTTGAAGAAGAGCCATGTCGGTCTCACCTTCGTTCGTGAATCCGACATCTGGGACAAGTCCTTCACCGAACGTGCGCCGAAGCTCGGCGGCCTGATCGAGTTCTACCGCTCGCCTGCGCGCGTGCAGTGGACCCCGACCGGCAACAACGTGCCGGATTATCCGAAGCTGGCCCAATTGTGGTGGCAGAACATCGGCGACGCGTCGTCTGGTGCGAAGTCGCCGCAGGCGGCGATGGATTCGCTGGCGGCAGCCCAGGACTCGGTAATGGAACGTCTCGAGAAGTCCGGCGTGCAGGGCGCCTGCGGGCCGAAGATGAACAAGAAAGAGAAGCCGGAATACTGGTTCGCGAAGGCCGAGAAGGACAAGACCATTGCGCCCCAGCGCAAGCTGGCAAACGAAAAGCCCAAGGGCGAAACCATCGACTACGATGCGCTGATCAAATCGTGGCCGGCCACGCCGCCGAAGCGCGCTTCGTTGAATTGAGGTTGCCACATCGTCGTGGCCGGGCTTGACCTGGCCGCCCACGAAGACGAAAGGCCGGGAGCGATCCCGGCCTTTCCATTTTCCGCGCCGTCATCGTCCACAAAGGCGGACGATCCAGGACGCCGCGACCTCTCGATTTTAACTGAAGCCGGTGGCTGCCGGATGCCCGCCTGCGCGGGCATGACGACGTGATTTGGGCGTCCCTACCGGGCGGCCAGTGCTTCGCCCAACATGGGATAATCCGTATAGCCCTTGGCGCCGCCGCCATAGAACGTCGCCTTGTCGAATGCGTTCAGCGGCGCGCCCTTTTTCAGCCGCTCGACCAAATCGGGATTGGAGATGAACAGCTTGCCGAACGCGATCAGGTCGGCCTCATCAGCCGCTAGCACCTTGTTGGCGAGTTCGAGGTCATAGCCGTTGTTGGCCATGTAGGCGCCCTTGAAGCGCCTGCGCAGGGAGGCGTAGTCGAACGGCGCGTTGTCGCGCGGCCCGCCGGTCGCGCCTTCGATGACGTGGATGTAGACAAGCTTCAGCGCATCGAGATGATCGACGATATAGTCGAACAGCGGCTGCGGATTGCTGTCGGAGACATCGTTGGCCGGGGTAACCGGCGAAATGCGAATGCCGGTGCGGTCCGCGCCCGCTTCCGCGGCCACCGCCTTCGAAATATCAAGCATCAGCCTGGCGCGGTTCTCGATCGATCCGCCATAGGCGTCGGTACGCTTGTTGGTGCCGTCCTTGGCGAACTGATCCAGCAGATAGCCGTTGGCGCCGTGGATTTCGACGCCATC
>JAHRYZ010000344.1:1011-3413 GCA_020621905.1 Rhizobium sp. | reverse complement strand
AATGCCATCATATCTCATAGGCGCACTGCGCCATCAGGCCAGGCTACCGTTCGTCGACGAGACGAACATCGAGGCCTTCCTGGCACCGGCCGAAGGCGAGCCCGAAAACTGCATTCTCTTCTTCACCGGCGACCCCAAACAGCGGCCCGAAGCCGATGACGTGGCGGTCGTCCTGCCGGAACTGCTCCGGTCCTTCCGGGGAAGACTGCGCGGTGCCGTGATCGACAGGGCCGCCGAGGAGAGTCTCAAGGCCCGTTTCAATGCGGTGGTGATGCCGAGCCTTGTCGTGACGCGGCGCGACCAGCCGGTCGGCGTGCTCGGCAAGATCCGCGACTGGTCGGAATATGTCGAGAAGATCGGCGCCTGGCTGTCGCCGGATGCACCGGTCCTTGCCCCATCGGGCGGCCCGCGCGTCGAAATCACCCATGCCGGCAAGGAGATCGTTCGATGAAAGCAGGTTTCTGGGTTGCGCCCGAGGGCGACGATGCGACCATGACCGTGATGCCGATCGGTGCCGAGCCGCCGCTGCGCACGCGAAAGCTCAACTATCTGGCCACCAGCTCGGCGGAAGAGATGATCAGGCGCTGTCGCCAGACCGCCGAGCTTCTGCCGCGGATCGCCGACGCATTGGCTATGCAGAAAGCCGATCAGCCGGGCCAGCTCTTCGACATCACCGACTTTCCGGCCGACGACAAGGAACTCGTCACCCAGACGCTCGGCGAAGGCGAAGTCGCCGGCGTCGCGGCGCTTGCGAACGGCGTGCTGGCGCAGATCCAGGAGGCCGTCATGGCCGGCGTCTGGCGCGTCCGCTTCACCGATGCCAACGGGACACTGCTGGCGGACTATGTCGAGGTCGCCTCAATCCCGGCCGCCGTGCGGCAGGCCTGCGCCGTGCTTGCGCCGGAGATCGTCCACGGCCCGGCCCCCGCAGGCGCCATGAACGTCATGCCGGTACTGCACGAGATCGGCGACCGGATCGCGCGCTACAAGGATGGCGACGAGCCGCACATCATCACCTTCTCGCTGTTTCCGATGAGCCCCGAGGACATGACTTTCCTGCAGCAGACACTCGGTGCCGGGCCGGTGCAGCTCACCTCGCGCGGCTACGGCACATGCCGCGTGGTGGCGACGGGTGCCCGCAATGTCTGGTCCGTGCAGTTCTACAATGCCATGGACACGATCATCCTCGACACGCTGGAAATCTGCGACATCCCCTCCGTCGCGATCGCCGCGGAAGAGGATTTCCGCGATTCCGAGATGCGGCTGCGCGAGATCGAAGAGGCCTATTTCAAATGAGCAGCTTCGAGAATTTCGGCAAGCGCGAGGCGGTCTCGGACGACGACAGGATGGAGTGCGGCATCTGCTGGCACGTCTATGATCCGGCCGAGGGCGACCCCGTCTGGCAGGTGGAACCGGGCACGCCGTTCGCGGCCCTTCCGGAGGACTGGCGCTGTCCGAACTGCGATGCCCCGCAGTCGAAACTCATGAGACTGGGCGATGGACGCTGACCTCTCCATCGCCGATCGCGACGCCGCGGCCCGGGCGCTCGGCCAAAGCCTCGAAACGCTTTATCGCGGCATCTTCGTGCGCTCGATGCCCGACGTGCCGATCTGCAATCCGGCTCTTAGCATCGCGGCGAGCGGCTTCCGCAGCTATGGCGGACGCGCCTTCGGCATCGTCACGACGCCGTGGTTCATGAACCTCGTCGCCGCCGACCTGCCGGAGGGAGATCCTGCCCCGGCTGTCGTGCCGGGAACGACGGTTCGCATCGGCCTGCCGGCCGGGGAAGTGGACTTCATCGCCGGTCAACTCGACGGTTTTGGTCGGCTGGACAGCTGCTCGCTGTTTTCGCCGGTGTTCGAATTCGGTTCGATGGATGCGGCGCTCGAGACGGCCGAAGAAGCAGTCCGCGCCTTCTTCGATGCCGCATCCCTTCAGGCCCCCCCGGCGCCGCCGGCGCAAGTCAACCGCCGCGACCTGCTGCGCGGACGCTTCCGCAACGAGGAGGAGGCGACGGGGCCATGACCTTTGCGCTCGGGGCAGGTGCAATCCGGATCGACGTGACGGTGTCGCGGGGGCAGGTCTGCGCCGTCGAACTGACCGGCAGCCGGCCGCAGGGGCTGTCGCGCATGTTCGTCGGTCGCCGTCCCGAGGACGCGCCGGTCCTCGCCGGTCAGCTTTTTTCGCTCTGCGGCTTCTCGCAATCGATCGCCGCCCGGCTTGCTGTCCTGCGCGCGGCGGGTCTCGCCATGGACACGGACGAACGGCGGCCGGCCACGGCCGGGCTTCTGGCCGAGCGCGCCTTCGAAACGCTGCGGGCGCTCGTGCTTCACTGGCCGTCGCCCCGGATCACGAACCTGGCAGCGACGGCGGGCGTTCATCTGCGCGAGGCACTGGCCGTC
>JAHRYZ010000344.1:0-1001 GCA_020621905.1 Rhizobium sp. | reverse complement strand
AGAAGGTCATCGCCGATGCCCGTGCCGGCAGTCGATCGCTCGGCGACCTGTCCTTGCCGGCTGCCCGCCTGGAGCGCGCGGCAACCGCACTCGGCATCCCGCTTCAAGGTTCGGCTCTGGCAACGGGCACGCTATGCGCCGCGATCCTGGACGAGACCCGCCAGGAGCGGATCTTTCGCCGGCGCCGTCCGGATTCGCTGACCTCCCGCGACGACGAGGAGGTCTTGAACCATCTCGTCCATGAGACCGGCTATGCAGCCCTCCCCTATCTGCCCGGCCGGGTTGTCGAAACCGGCGCCTATGCCCGGATCTGCACTTCGGCGGTGCCGGACGAACCCTATCTGGCGGCGCGCCTGCTCGCGCGCGTCGAGGACGTTCGCCTCTGCCTCGACCTGCTGCGGGGCATCGCCGAGGGTGAAGATCGTGACCTTGCACCGCTGATGGGCGACGGCACTTGCCCGAACGCCGGGGGCTATGGCGTGGTCGAATGCGCGCGCGGCCGGCTCTATCACCAGGCGGAAATCGGCGATGACGGGCTGATCGGCGCCTATCGCATTCTTGCGCCAACCGAATGGAATTTCCACCCTGCGGGTCCCTTCGTCGAAACGCTGCTGTCCTGTAGGATCGGAGAAAGCGAAAACGGACGCAAGGTCGTGTCGCAGCTGGCTGCGCTGTTCGACCCCTGCGTGGCTTTCGAAATCAACATGTGCGAGGCGGCCCATGCATGAGATGTCGTTGATGGAAAGTGTCGTGGAGATCGCCTGCGAGACGGCGAGGGCGAACGACGCGCGCGCCATCCGGTCGATCAGGCTCGATGTCGGTGTCCTCAGTCACGTCAATCCGGATTCGCTTGCCTTCTGCTACGAGTCGATCCGGCGCGGAACGCTTGCGGAGGATGCGGTGCTGGAGATCAACCGCATCGCGGGGGAAGGCTGGTGCCTCGACTGCGGGACGACGGTGGCACTGACGGAACGTTTTGGCGCCTGCCCGGACTGCGGACA
>JAHRYZ010000343.1 GCA_020621905.1 Rhizobium sp. | reverse complement strand
CCCGGCGAGGCGAACCCTGTCCGTCTGCAGCAGGCCCGCGGCGCCGTCGACCGGGACTTCGCCCGGCTGATGACGGAACTCGCCGAATTCGGCGACAAGCGGCCGGTGCTCAGGACCTATGGCGAGAGACTGCGCCTCGCGGTCGACGGGATCCATCGCTACCGCATCCGGGTCGACAACGGCAATGCTGTGACCGAAGAGATCATCGGCCGATATAAGCCGGCATCCGACATCAATGTCGACCTGGTCGACGTTCTGCGCTTCGAGATCGCCGATCCGGTGCTGTCCCGCAAGCTCCACATGTTCGTCAGCCTGCTCAAGGCCAACGAGTCGGGCCTGGTCGCCGGCTTCTACGGAACGGAATATCTGCGCGGCCGCACCCTGTCGGCCGGCGACCTGGACACGTTCGTCCGGGCGGCGGCGATGAAGAATGAATCGCTGCACCAGCTCGCGGTGCATCTTTCCAGCGCCAGCCTGAAGCAGATGCTCGACTTCGAGGAAACTCCGTCGGGACAGTGGCTGAAGGAGACCACCCGCGAAATTCTGGCGGGCACGGCCTTGCCGTCGCGCCCGCTATTGCAGCGCTGGACGCGCGAAAACGAGGCCAGGGTCGCCTTCTGGCAAAGGGGTATCGCCCAGGTGATCGGCGAGATCCGCCAGTCCGGCGACACGCTCGCGGCCGCGGCGCGGCATCAGCTGCTCGTCCTCGTCGGTGCCATCGGCGTGCTGTCGCTGCTGCTGGGCCTAGTGATCGTGCTTGCGATCAAGGGCGTCGCGCTCGCCTCCCGCCTGCTGCGCGAGCGCGAGCTTCTCGTCGAGGAATTGCGCAATGCCGCACAGACCGACCACCTGACCGGGCTTTTCAATCGTCGCGGCTTCGACGGCATGACACGGGTTCTCCTGGAGGCAGGCAGCATGCAGGCCGTTTCGGTGGTGATCTTCGATCTCGACCGCTTCAAGCAGGTCAACGACATCCACGGCCACCAGGCCGGCGATGTGGTGCTCCAACGCATCGGCGAGATTGCCCGCTCCATGTTCCGGTCGGGCGATCTGCTGGCACGGCACGGCGGCGAGGAATTTCTCGCGCTGCTGCCGGACTGTCATCTGGAATCCGCAGCCGAGGTCGCGGAGCGGGTGCGGGAGGCGATCGAAGGCACGGAATTCGCGCTGGACAACGGGACGGTGATGCGGGTGACCGCGAGCTTCGGCTGCGCCAGCGGCGAGGCGCCGATCGGCACCCACATTATTCCCGAGCTGATCCGGCGAGCGGATCTCGCGCTCTACACGGCGAAATTCGCCGGCCGCAACCGCGTGGCGCTTGATGGCGAAAGCGATGTGCTGACCGCCGAGAGACGGGCCGTGCAGGCCTGAGCGGCCTGCCTCAAGCGTGCTTATTCGCCGTCGATCCGGGCGCCGATATGGGCGATGGCCTGCTGGTAGACGGTGGCCGCATTCCACTGCTGCAAGGCACCGTAATTGGCCTGGCCCGGCTGATAGCCGCCGCCGGGCTGCCAGCCGTGACCGCGCAGGAAGTTGGCAGTCGAGGCGAGCGCATCGGCGCGCGAGCGGACGAGATCGACGCGGCCGTCGCCGTCACCGTCGACACCGAACGTCACCACATTGCGCGGAAGGAACTGCGTCTGGCCGATTTCGCCATGGGCTGCGCCCCGTGCGGTCATCGCCAGCGTGCCGCTTCCGGCGAGCTGCAGCGCCGCATAGAACTGGTCGGTAAAATATTCGGTGCGCCGGCAGTCATAGGCAAGCGTCGCTACGGCCGAGAGAATGTGCTCGTTGCCCATGTAGGAGCCGAAGCCGGTTTCCATGCCCCAGATCGCGATCAGCGGGCCGGCCGGCACGCCGTAGCGCTGCTCGATCCTGGCGAACAGCGAGGCATTGTTCTTCTTCATGCCCTTGCCGCGCGAGATGATCGTCGCACCGCCGCGTTTCTGCATGAATTGATCGAAGGACAGCTTGAAGCTCTTCTGGCCGCGGTCGGCGCGGATCGTCGCTTTGTTGTAGTTGACGCCGGCGAAGACCTTGTCGAGGAGCTTGGGGCTGACACCCCTCGCGCTTGCTTCCGACTTGAACTCCTGCTTCCAAGCGTCGAATCCGGCCGAATTATTACCGCATTGAGCCGCAGCAGCCACGCCCGTGGCGGTTGGCTACGGCCGCCGTGAGAAACGCCGCCGACAGGAACTTGTTCAGTCGCATCTATGCCTCGTATTCTGCGATTAAGACTTTGTCCGCAACATGCCAGCGAGCGCTGATTCTGTCACGCGGCGTGACGCTGTTTCGATAGTGCTTTCGCTCTCTTTGCGATCACGAAAAGCGGAGATGTGTCCGGCCCCTGGCCCGGCTGGACCGAGGGGCCGGAATTCACGGCTCAGGCCGCAGCCTTCTTCGGCTTGATCAGGCCGCGATTGATGAGCAGTTCGGCAATCTGCACGGCGTTGAGGGCCGCGCCCTTGCGCAGGTTGTCGGAAACGATCCACATGTTCAGGCCGTTCTCGACGGTTGCGTCTTCGCGGATGCGCGAGATGAAGGTCGCATCCTCGCCGGCGCATTCGAGCGGGGTGATGTAGCCGCCGTTTTCGTGCTTGTCGATGACGAGGCAACCGGGAGCCTCGCGCAGGATTTCCCGCGCCTGGTCGGCGGTGATCTCGTTTTCGAATTCGATGTTGACCGATTCCGAGTGGCCGATGAAGACCGGCACGCGCACCGCGGTGCAGGTTACCCTGATCTTCGGATCGAGCATCTTCTTGGTTTCGGCGAGAACCTTCCACTCTTCCTTCGTGTAGCCGTCTTCCATGAACACGTCGATATGCGGGATGACGTTGAAGGCGATGCGCTTGGTGAACTTCTTCGCCTCGATCGGATCGGCGACGAAGACGGCGCGGGTCTGGGTGAACAGCTCGTCCATGCCTTCCTTGCCGGCACCGGAGACCGACTGGTAGGTCGACACGACGATGCGCTTGATCTTGGCGAAGTCATGCAGCGGCTTCAGCGCGACGAAGAGCTGGGCGGTCGAGCAATTCGGGTTGGCGATGATGTTGCGCTTCTTGAAATCGACGATGGCGTCCGGGTTCACTTCCGGAACGATCAGCGGAACGTCGGCGTCGTAGCGCCAGGCCGAGGAGTTGTCGATCACGACGCAACCCTGGGCGCCGATCTTCGGCGACCACTTCTGCGAGATCGTGCCGCCGGCGGACATCAGGCAGATGTCGGTGCCGGTGAAGTCGTAGTTCTCGAGGTTCTGGACCTTCAGCACCTTGTCGCCGAAGGAGACTTCCGTGCCCTGGGAGCGGGCGGAAGCGAGCGCCACCACCTCGTCGGCGGGAAAGCCGCGCTCGGAGAGGATGTTGAGCATTTCGCGCCCGACATTGCCGGTGGCGCCTACGATAGCGATCTTGAAACCCATTTATATGCTCTCTTTCTGTCTCTCCTCGGGGTGGTGAGGGGGAGAG
>JAHRYZ010000342.1:1315-3467 GCA_020621905.1 Rhizobium sp. | reverse complement strand
ACAAGCGCAGCCCCGGTGATGCCGACATGTGCGTGGCGCATCTGGTGGTCGACGGCACCGGCCCCGGCCGACCCACCGAATTCGAAACCGATCGCCGGCGCTTCCTCGGTCGCGGCCGCTGCCTCGCCGAAGCTGCAGCCTTCGACCCGGGCGCCACGCTGTCGGGCACGGAGGGCTTCACCCTCGATCCGGTGCTGAGCCTGCGCCGCGTGGTGCGGGTTCCGTCAGGCAAGAAGGTCAGCGTCATTTTCTGGACGATCGCCGCGCCCAACCGCGTGAAGATCGACCAGGCGATCGAACGTTATCGCCATCCCGATTCCTTCAGCCACGAGCTCATCCACGCCTGGACCCGCGCCCAGGTGGAGCTGCGCCATATCGGCATCACCTCGCAGCAGGCCGCCGCCTTCCAGCATCTCGGCCGCTACCTCGTCTATCCGGACAATCATCTGCGGGCCGATCCGGAGACCGTTCGCAACGGCCTCACCACCCAGTCGGCGCTGTGGCCGCTGGCGATTTCCGGTGACTATCCGATCTTTGCGCTGCGCATCAACGACGCTATGGACATCGAGATCGCCAAGGAAGCGATGAGCGCGCTCGAATACCTGCGCCGTCGCGGCATCGTCGCCGATCTGGCGATCGTCAACGAACGCGCCACGTCCTACGCGCAGGACATGCAGCACGCCCTCGACCAGCTGGCCGACAATTTGAGGCATCGCCTGCCCGACGGCAGCGGCGGCAAGCCGCATGTCTTCGTCGTGCGCCACGATCTGATGGACGAGAGCGCCTCGCAGGCCCTGATCGCCGCAGCCCGCGTCGTGCTGCACGCCAGGAACGGAAAGATCGTCGACCAGATCAACCGTGCGGTCTCGCTGTTTGCCAGCCCGCGCAGCCCCGACGGCGCGGAGATGGAATGGCCGGGCCTGCTGCCCGCCACACCGGCCGCTTCGGCTGCGGTCGTGCCGGCAAGCGACGGCAAGGGCCTCGAATTCTGGAACGGTTTCGGCGGCTTTGCCGAGGACGGCAAGGAATATGTCATCCGCCTCGGGGCCCACCAGTCGACGCCCCAGCCGTGGATCAACGTCATCGCCAACGAGCAGTTCGGCTTCCATGTGTCCGCCGAAGGTGCTGGCTTCACCTGGAGCGCCAATTCGCGCGACCACCAGTTGACGCCATGGACCAACGACCCGGTCGTCAATCGTCCGGGCGAGGCCTTCTACGTCGCCGATCTCGAGAGCGGTCGGACCTTCGTTCCGTTCAGCGCGCTCAATCTCAATGATGGAGCGGAATTCGAAACCCGCCATGGCCTCGGCTATGCGGTGTTCTCCAGCCGCCATGACGGGCTTGACCTCGAACTGACCCAGACCGTCGACCGCAACCGTCCTGCCAAGCTGTCTCGCCTCGTCCTGCGCAACAGGGGCCGGGAAGCGCGCAGCTTCCGCGTCTACGGCTATGCGGAGTGGGTTCTGGGCAACAATGCGCAGAAGAGCGCGCCCTTCGTGCTGTCGTCCTTCGACGAAGCCACCGGCGCGCTGTTCGCCACCAACCCCTATGACATCAATTATCCGGGTCGTACGGCCTTCCTCGCCGGCCTCGACAAGCCGCTCGGCTATACCGCCAGCCGGCGCGAGTTCATCGGCCGGCATGGATCGATCCGCATGCCGCAGGCGCTGGCCCGCCAGTCCCACCTGTCCGGCTCCGCCGATACCGAGAGCGATCCCTGCGCGGCCCTCGCCTTCGACATCGAGGTTCCGGCAGGCGCCGAACGAGACATTACCTTCCTGCTCGGCGAGACCGACACCGAGGACGCCGCCCGCGACCTGATCGGGACGCTGCGCAAGGAAAGCTTCGAGGCCATCCTCACGGCCAGCAGGGCCTTCTGGACCGGCTTCACCGGCCAGCTGCAGGTCAAGACCCCCGACGCCGCCTTCGACACGCTCGTCAACCGGTGGCTGCCCTACCAGGCACTTGCCTGCCGCATCTTCGCGCGGGCCGGCTTCTACCAGGCCAGCGGCGCCTATGGCTTCCGCGACCAACTGCAGGATACGCTCGCCTTCTTGCTGTACGAACCGAGCCTGGCACGGCGCCAGATCCTCAACGCTGCGTCGCGCCAGTTCGTCGAAGGCGACGTGCAGCATTGGTGGCTTCCCAATAC
>JAHRYZ010000342.1:0-1305 GCA_020621905.1 Rhizobium sp. | reverse complement strand
TATCGGACGACGTCGTATGGCTGGCCCATGCGGTCGACCAGTACGTGACGGCCACCGGCGACAAGACCTTCCTGGACGAAAACCTCGCCTTCATCGAAGGGCCGCAACTGGCCGAGGGTCAGCACGACAGCTTCTTCCAGCCGACGACGTCAGACGAGGTGGCAAGCCTCTATGAGCACGCCGCGCGCGCGCTGGATCTTGCCGTCGCCCGAACCGGAGTTCACGGCCTGCCGCTCATCCTCGGTGGCGACTGGAACGACGGGATGAACCGCGTCGGCGAAAAGGGCGAAGGCGAGAGCGTCTGGCTCGGTTGGTTCCTCGCCGCGACGCTCAAGTCCTTCATCGGCCACGCAGAGGCCCGAGGCGACGAGGCACGGATCACCCGCTGGACGACGCATCTTGCCACTCTGCGGCAGGCGCTGGAGACCGCAGCCTGGGACGGCGATTACTATCGCCGGGGTTATTTCGACGACGGCACGCCGCTCGGCTCCGCCCAGTCGGAAGAATGCCGGATCGATTCGATCGCCCAGTCCTGGAGCGTCCTGTCGGGCGAAGGCACGCCGCAGCAGAGCGCAAAGGCGCTCGATGCCGCCCTTGCCGAACTCATCGACCAGGAGGCCGGCATCATCCGGCTCTTCACGCCACCGTTCGAAAAGACCAAGCTCGATCCCGGCTATATCAAGGCCTATCCGCCGGGCGTGCGCGAGAATGGCGGGCAGTACACCCATGCCGCCATCTGGCTCGGCATGGCGCTCGCCAAGGCCGGCAGACCGGCCGATGCCTGGCGCTGCTTCGAGATGCTGAACCCGGTCAACCACGCGCTCGATGCCGATGCAGCGGAACGCTACCGCGTCGAGCCCTACGTCGTCGCGGCCGACATCTATGGCGGCGAGGCCTATCTCGGACGCGGGGGCTGGACCTGGTATACCGGATCGGCCGGCTGGCTCTACCGCTTCGCGGTCGAAGGCCTGCTCGGCGTTGCCCGCAAGGGCGATCGCTTGCTCGTCCAGCCCGTGCTGCCGCCGGAATGGAACGCCTTCACGGCCGACCTGACGATCGACGGCAAGACCCTCGCCATCGCCGTCGAACGCCTTGCCGGTGACGCCGGCTACGGCGTGACGGTCAATGGCCAGAAGATCGCCGACCCCGAGGCCGGATACGTGCTCGCTGCAGCCCGATAGGGCTGCGGCAGCTAGGCGATTGGCGATCAGTCACTCGAGACCTTGATGCAACGAAAAAGCCTCCGGTCATTTCTGACCGGAGGCTTTTTAACGAAGGAACGATACGGCGCCGAAGAAAGCCTTA
>JAHRYZ010000341.1 GCA_020621905.1 Rhizobium sp. | reverse complement strand
ACGCCGCCTTCCGCCTGGCGCAACACGGCCATGATCTGGGCTTCGGTAAATCGGCTCTTCTTCATCAAAATCTCCTCGAGCATCTTGCCGAGAAAATTCTACTTTTGAAGCCCCTTATTCGCGGGGAGGATTACCGGACCTCTGCGGTCCCGTTCGCTGCCGGATGATTGTGGGTAGCGTCAGCCAACACGGCATTGTGATTGCCGACAAGAGAGCAAGTGCAAGGGCCGTGAGCAATAGAGTATGGTTCGTCATCAGGTGATCCTGAGGAAGAGTGCTTGATCAGACGCCATTGGAGGCCACCCCCGCTGTCTCATCCTTGTGTTATCGCAAATAGGAGCCCTGCTCGCGTCTTCGTGATCGCTTTGAGGAGCCCGTCGACGACTAAGGCTTCCGTGACACCGGGCCGAAATGCAAACAAGCGTCATCGGCCATCTTCCTTACACACCAATTGGCGTAGAACCCGCCGAGAAGGTGGCCCAGCAGCCTATCCGGCAGGCGATCAGGCAGGTCATAATCGATCCTGACGTTCAGGACGCATCCTGCCGGGGTGGGATCGATGCTGAATCCCATTCTGTACCGACCGATCACGAGAAGACGCACCTTTCCGCGCGTCTCCCACGTCTTTGACGTTGGAGGACGCCGTTCTATCACGACTTGCTCCAGGAAAAGCGAAAGGCCCAGGATCGCCCCCGTCATCCTGATGACAGAACCGATGGCGCGTCCTTTCGCTTCGTCCAGACCGTATTTCATGGACGTGCCCAGCATCATGAACGAGGGCCTTTGCATGTGGGCACCGAGGACCTCCGGATTATCCAGCAATTCGAAGACCTGTTCAGGTGATGCCAACACAACCGCCGCGCTTGATGCCGATCGCTGGTAGGTCACGGCCGGTGATCCTTGTGGTGGTGCCCCCCATGCCGATGAAAAAGGTGCATGAGCGGGCAGACCAGCAGGATCACATAAGGAGCAAGCCCCAGGGCATGGCCCCAATGTTCACGGAGGAAGTAGAAGACCGCGATAAGGAGGAGAGAAATGCCCATCAGCAGTAGAGTTCGGTTCGTGGTCATATCTTCAGACTCCTCAATCTGAGAGAATTCGCGATCACGCTGACCGAGGACAGCGCCATTGCCGCTGCCGCGATGATCGGCGACAGCAACAGTCCAAAGACGGGGTACAGTACACCCGCAGCCACGGGTACACCCGCCGCGTTGTCGATGAATGCGAAGAAGAGGTTCTGTCGGGTGTTGCTCATCGTCGCGCGGCTCATCTGGCGGGCGCGGACGATACCCTGCAGATCGCCCTTCAGGAGCGTGACGCCTGCGCTTTCAATGGCAACGTCGGTTCCCGTGCCCATGGCAACACCGACATCGGCTGCTGCAAGTGCCGGGACATCGTTCACACCATCATCGGCCATGGCGACGATTCTGCCTTCGCTGCGGAGGCGCGAAACGATCTTGCTCTTGTCCTCGGGCAGGACTTCCTCCTCCACCTCCGTAATCCCGAGGCGGCGTGCGACGGCATATGCAGTCGTCTTGTTGTCTCCCGTCGGCATGACGACCCTTACGCCGTCTTCCACAAGCGCTTTCATGGCATCCGGCGTCGTAGGCTTGATGGGATCGGCGATGGCGAATAGACCCGCCTGCTTCCCGTCTATGGCCGTGAAGATGACGGTAGCCCCTTCGTCGCGAAGCGACTCGGCTTTCCCGGTCATGGCAGTGACGTCCACGCCTTCTTCTTCCATGATTCGATGGCTGCCGAGGATCAATCGTTTGCCTTCGACTGTGCCAGTCACGCCCTTGCCGACAGGACTGTCGAAATCAGTGGCATCACCCAATGCGATGCCGCGCTCCGCGGCGGCGTTCATAATCGCAAGCGCCGGAGGATGCTCACTTGATCGTTCGACTGTGGCGGCCAGCCGAACCAACTCGGCTTCGGACATGTCCTCGGTTGGTGCGATGGCGGTAACCTTGGGCCGCCCCTCAGTCAGAGTTCCTGTCTTGTCGACAACGAGAGTATCAACCTTCTCGAACCGCTCCAGCGCTTCAGCGTTGTTGATCAGCACGCCGAGACTTGCCCCGCGTCCGACGCCGACCATGATCGACATTGGCGTCGCCAGTCCCAAGGCGCAGGGGCAGGCGATAATGAGAACGGCCACTGCCGCGGCCAACCCGTGGGCGAACCGAGGCTCGAGCCCGTAGATCATCCAAGTCGCGAACGCGACGAGTGCGACGAAGATAACCACAGGAACGAACCAGCCAGAGACCTCGTCCGCCAGTCGCTGGATCGGTGCGCGGGAGCGCTGGGCGTCGGCAACCATCCGCACGATCTGCGAAAGCATCGTGTCGCGGCCGACCTTGCCAGTCTCCATCACGAAAGCCCCGGTCTGGTTCATGGTGCCCCGGATCAGCCTTGAGCCGATCTCCTTCGTTACGGGCAGGGATTCGCCCGTGATCATGGACCCGTCTACCGAGCTACGGCCTTCGAGCAGGGTGCCGTCGACGGGAACCTTCTCGCCCGGTCGGACGCGGAACTGTCACCCACCGGTGCCATCGGGCCGGACGCGGCGGGCAGTCTTCGGTACCAGATCGAGAAGCGCCCGGATAGCGCCGCCCGTCTGTTCGCGCGCCCTCAACTCAAGAACCTGTCCGAGCAGAACCGGGACGGTAATGACGGCGTCGGAGTCGAAATAGACTGCCACCGACCCCTCGGCCTGTCAATCGGCGCATAAAACTGGCTCTGACTCACTTTTGATGAATTGCGGGCGTCGGCTGGCGTTGGTTTTGCAAAAGGAATCAGCGCCATGGTTCATTCGCTTCGCCCCTCCGCACTTGTGCCTCGTGGCTTTGTCATCGATGAGACAGCTTCTGCTGGCGACACGATAATACTCGCTGTCCGCTCGACGGATATGTCTAGCCGTTGTTCAAGCTGCGGAACAAGATCGGAGCGTATACACAGTCGTTATCATCGACGCCTGTCGGATCTTCCCATCGCGGGAAAGTCTGTGCGATTGGCTATTGCCGCACGCCGGTTTCACTGCGACGCAGTGCTGTGTGGCCGAAGGATCTTTGCCGAGCGGTTCGAGGCAGATGTCCTGGTGCCGTGGGCGCGGCTTGACCATATCGTCCATCATCTCGGGCTTGCTTTGGGTGGGCGATCGGCGGCGAGTATCGCCCGCAGACTGATGTTGCCGGTCAGCAACGACACCTTGCTGCGTGTCGTCCGACGGCGCGGCACACCGCGTTTCGTTCCGCCGACGGTGATCGGCATCGACGACTGGGCGTGGCGACGCAACCAGCGTTACGGAACGATCATCTGCGATCTCGAACGGCGCAAAACTATCGCACTTCTGCCGGACCGAGAGCCCGCAACCGCTCAGGCCTGGCTTTCGGATCAGCAGCAGATCAATATTGTCGCCAGCTACCGCGGTGGCGCCTACGCCCTTGCTGCGGCCAAGGCGCTGCCGGAAGCAACCC
>JAHRYZ010000340.1 GCA_020621905.1 Rhizobium sp. | reverse complement strand
TCGGCGTGCCGATCAGCATCAGGAAGGTAAACGTTCCAAAGAGGATCCAGAGTTCCATCGCTTAACCCTTCTTGCCTGCATGCTCGGCGACGCCTTGAACGAAGTCGGCCGCGTCTTTCTGAACGTCAGGAATGTTTTCGAGCTCGACGGCCACTTCCGTCGGAGCGATCCCGTCGAGAATGTCGTCGATTGGCGCGCCAAGCACGCGCATGGCCATGCGCTCGAGGGAAAAGAGCGCGATCAGGACTCCGCCGCCCATCAGCGGTATGTAGTCCCAGGCACCCGAGATACCGAGAGCCGGCAGCGTCGTGCCCCAGGTCAGCGTGACCAGATTGCTGCCGTACCAGACCATGCCGAGGCCGAAGGCGAAGATGACGATGTCGGAGATCATCCGCAGCCACTTCTTCGCGGCCGGCGGCAGCGCATAGAGCAGCACGTCGAAGCCCATATGATTGTTTTCCCGCACGCCGACGGCGGCGCCGAGGAAGATGAACCAGCTCATCAGGATGACCGCGCCAGGTTCGGTCCAGCTCGGCGAATCGTTGAGCACATAGCGGCAGAAGACCTGCCAGGCGACGATGGCCGTCATGACCACGAGCCCGGTGCCGGCACAATAGAGGGCGACGGTATTGAGCCTGGACAGGATGGGCAGGCCTAGTCGGAGTTGGGTGGACATGGGGTTTGGTGCCTCCTGACCCTTCGACTGTCGGAAGGGCCGGACCATGGGTCCGCGAACTAATCTGTCGAAAACAGCGCTTGCCCCTCCGTGGCCGTGGCCAGACGGAGGGGCTTGGGCGCTACGTTTACTGCACCGCCTGCACGTCGGAGACGAGCTTCTTCAGAACCTCGTCGGTGATGTGCTTTTCGTAGACGGGCTTCATGGCATCGATGAAGCCCTGCTTTTCGACCTCGTTGATCTGGGCACCGGCCTTTTCGACCAGCGCGCGCGATTCCGCGGTCTTCGCCGCCCACAATTCGCGCTGCTTGGCGACGCTGTCCTTGGCCGCCTGCTTGAAGATCTCCTGATCCTCGGGCGTCAGCTTGTCGAAGGCCGCCTTGTTCATGACGAACACTTCCGGAAGGATCGTGTGCTCGTCCATCGAGTAGTATTTGGCGACTTCGAAATGCTTGGCGGTGTCGTAGCTCGGGAAGTTGTTCTCGGCACCCTCGATGACGCCGGTCTCGAGCGAGGAATAGACCTCGCCATAGGGCATCGGCGTGGCGTTCGCGCCGAGTGCGGCGGTCATGTCGACGAAGATGTCCGACTGAATGACGCGGAACTTCATACCCTTGATGTCGTCGACCGTCTTGATCGGCTTCTTCGAGTTGTAGAACGAGCGCGCGCCCGCATCATAGAAGGCAAGCACCACGAGACCGGCTGGCTCGAAAGCCGCCTTGATCTGGTCGCCGACGGCGCCGTCCATCACCTTGTGCATGTGATCTTCCGAGCGGAAGATGTAAGGCAGAGCCGGAACGATCGTCTCCTTCACGGTGCCGTTGAACGGCGCCATGGACACGCGGTTGAGTTCGATGACGCCGGAGCGGACCTGCTCGATCGTGTCCTTTTCCTCGCCGAGCTGGGCCGAGTGATAGACCTCCACGGCATAGCGTCCCTGCGTGCGCTCCTTGACGAGTTCGCCGAAATATTTGACGCCCTCGACGGTCGGGTAGCCGTCCGGATGGGTATCGGACGATTTCAGCACGGTCTCGGCCGAGACGGCGCTGGCGAAAAGCATCGAGACAAGCGCGACACCGGCCCACAGTTTGGTCATTTGCAACATTTTCTCCTCCCAGTTGGCGGGCATTGTGCCCGCTGTTGCAGTCATAAAGTCAGATTTTGTACGCCCTCTTCGCCAGGCCGTAGGCCAGGTCGAGCGCCAACTCGTGCGCCTCGTCCTCCCTCAGCCGATGCTCCGCGACGAGACGCCCGAGGAAGGCGCAGTCGACACGGCGGGCGACGTCGTGGCGCGCCGGGATCGACGGAAAGGCGCGGGTATCGTCGTTGAAGCCGACCGTGTTGTAGAAGCCGGCGGTCTCGGTGGTCATCTCGCGGAACCGGCGCATGCCTTCCGGGCTGTCATGGAACCACCAGGCCGGCCCGAGCTTGAGCGCCGGATAGACGCCGGCGAGCGGCGCCAGCTCGCGCGCATAGCTCGTCTCGTCGAGCGTAAACAGGATGATCGAGGCGCGGGAATCGGTGCCGACGGCGTCGAGCAGCGGCTTCAGCCCGCGCACATAGTCCGTGCGGGTGGGAATGTCGAAGCCCTTGTCACGACCGAATTTGCGGAAGATGGCAGGGGAATGGTTGCGCCATGAGCCGGGATGGATCTGCATGACGAGCCCATCCTCGATGCTCATCCTGGCCATTTCGGTTAGCATCTGCGCCCGAAACAGCGCGCGCTCGTTCTCATCCGCCTTTCCGGTCCGCACCCTGCCGAAAAGGATCTCGGCTTCGCCGGTACCAAGATTGGCGGTCTGGGCCGAGGCAAAACCGTGGTCGGTGGCGGTCGCGCCAAAGGATTTGAAATAGGCGCGGCGATTGCGATGCGCGTCCAGATAGCCCTGCCAGCGGCCGGTATCGCAGCCGCTGATATCGCCGAGCGTGTCGAGACCATCGAGGAAGCCCTCGAAGTCCGGATCGATCACCGAATCCGGCCGGTAGGCCGGGACGACACGGCCCTTCCAGCCGCTGTCGCGGATCTTTGCATGCCAGGGCAAGAGATCGAGGGCACCGTCCGTGGTCGAGATGACTTCGATATTGAAGCGCTCGAACAAGGCGCGCGGCCGGAAGGCGTCGGTCACCAGTTGGGCGGCGATCGCATCGTAACAGGCGTCGGCATTGTCGGCGGTCAGCGGCGTAGTGATGCCGAACAGGTTCTCCAGCGTATAGTCCAGCCAGAGCCGGGTCGGCGTGCCGCGAAACAGGTAGTAGCTCTCGGCGAACAACCGCCAGATCCTGCGGCCGTCGGTCTCGACCGGCGAGCCGTCCAGTGTGGGCACCCCGAGGTCTTCCAGACGGATCCCCTGGCTGAACAGCATGCGGAAAATATAGTGGTCGGGAACGATCAGCAGCTGGGCCGGGTCTGGAAAGTTCTCATTCTCGGCATACCAGCGCGGATCGGTGTGGCCGTGCGGGCTGACGATCGGCAGATCCTTCACCGCGGCATAGAGGTCAGCCGCAATGGCGCGGGACGCCGGGTCGGCGGGAAACAGCAAATCCGGGGCGACAAGGCTCATGAGATAGACCGCTCCTCCTTCGGTCGACAAAGGGGTAAAATCAATTAGACGTCATGTCAACATACAAAAAAACATCAGTCGTATGATGACTTTTGCTTGACCGCGTAGGCTCGCTTGCGCACTGATAGGGCTCCGGACGGGCGGGAGGAGCCTCGCCGCCGATCATCGATACTGCGATCGCCCTGCCGCTGAAGTCGCGAAACCAGGGTCGCTTGCACCCTGGAGGAACTTGCCTTGACGGTCG
>JAHRYZ010000001.1 GCA_020621905.1 Rhizobium sp. | reverse complement strand
AAGGACGGCCGCCTCGTCGTCATCGAAATGAACCCGCGCGTGTCGCGCTCCTCGGCGCTCGCGTCGAAGGCCACCGGCTTCCCGATCGCCCGGGTCGCCGCCAAGCTCGCCGTCGGCTATACGCTCGACGAATTGGAAAACGACATCACCGGCGGCGCGACCCCGGCCTCGTTTGAACCGTCGATCGACTATGTCGTCACTAAGATCCCGCGTTTCGCCTTCGAGAAATTCCCCGGCGCCGAGCCGACGCTCACCACCGCGATGAAGTCGGTCGGTGAAGTGATGGCCATCGGCCGCACCTTCGCCGAATCCTTGCAGAAGGCGCTGCGCGGTCTCGAAACGGGTCTGACCGGTCTCGACGAGATCGAGATTCCCGGCCTTGGCCAGAGCGACGACAAGAACGCCATCCGCGCCGCCATCGGCACGCCGACACCCGACCGCCTGCGCATGGTCGCCCAGGCGCTGCGGCTTGGCATGTCGGCGGAAGAGGTGCACGAAGGCTGCAAGATCGATCCGTGGTTCATCGCCCAGCTCAAGGGCATCGTCGACATGGAGGCCCGCATCCGCGAGCACGGCCTGCCGGAAGACGCCGAGAACCTGCGCATGCTGAAAGCCATGGGCTTCTCCGATGCCCGCCTCGCCAGCCTCACCGGCAAGCGTCCGAAGGAGGTGGCCGAGATCCGTAACGCGCTCAACGTCCGTCCGGTCTTCAAGCGCATCGACACCTGCGCCGCCAATTCGCCTCGCCGACCGCCTACATGTACTCGACCTACGAGACGCCCTTTGTCGGGCAGACCCGCTCCGAAGCGGAGGTTTCCGACCGCAAGAAGGTGGTCATCCTCGGCGGCGGTCCGAACCGCATCGGCCAGGGCATCGAGTTCGACTACTGCTGCTGCCATGCCGCCTTCGCGCTGAAGGACGCCGGCTTCGAAGCCATCATGGTCAACTGCAACCCGGAAACCGTCTCGACCGACTACGACACCTCGGACCGTCTCTATTTCGAACCGCTGACGGCGGAAGACGTGATCGAGATCCTGCGCGCCGAGCAGGAGAAGGGTGAACTGGTGGGCGTCATCGTCCAGTTCGGCGGCCAGACCCCGCTGAAGCTCGCGGAAGCGCTGGAAAAGAACGGCATCCCGATCCTCGGCACCGCCCCCGACATGATCGATCTTGCCGAAGACCGCGACCGCTTCCAGAAGCTGCTGATGAAGCTCGACCTCAACCAGCCGAACAACGGCATCGCCTACTCGGTCGAGCAGGCCCGCCTCGTCGCCTCCGAAATCGGCTTCCCGCTGGTCGTGCGCCCGTCCTACGTACTCGGCGGCCGCGCCATGCAGATCATCCACAACGAGAGCATGCTGCAGTCCTACCTGCTCGACACGGTTCCGGGTCTTGTTCCGGAAGACATCAAGCAGCGCTACCCGAACGACAAGACCGGCCAGATCAACACCCTGCTCGGCAAGAACCCGCTTCTGTTCGACAGCTATCTGACCAATGCCATCGAAGTCGACGTCGATGCACTGTGCGACGGCACGGACGTCTTCGTCTCCGGCATCATGGAGCATATCGAGGAAGCAGGCATCCATTCGGGCGACAGCGCCTGCTCGCTGCCGTCGCGCTCGCTCAGCAAGGAAACCCTCGACGAACTGGAGCGCCAGACCAAGGCCATGGCCAAGGCGCTCAACGTCGGCGGCCTGATGAACGTGCAGTACGCCATCAAGGACGGCGTGATCTACGTTCTGGAAGTCAACCCGCGTGCCTCGCGCACGGTGCCCTTCGTCGCCAAGACCATCGGTGCGCCGATCGCCAAGATCGCCGCCCGCATCATGACCGGCGAGAAGCTCGACGCGGCGATCGCCGCCTATGGCGCCAAGCCCGACCCGCGCAACCTCAAGCACATCGCCGTCAAGGAAGCCGTCTTCCCGTTTGCCCGCTTCCCCGGCGTCGATACGCTGCTCGGTCCGGAAATGCGCTCGACCGGAGAAGTCATCGGCCTCGACACCGATTTCGCCCTGGCCTTCGCCAAGAGCCAGCTCGGCGCCGGCGTCGAACTGCCGCGTGACGGCACGGTCTTCGTCTCGGTCCGCGACGAGGACAAGGTCCGCGTCCTGCCGGCCATCAAGCTTCTGACGGAGATCGGCTTCAAGGTCATGGCGACCGGCGGCACCCAGCGCTTCCTCGCCGAACAGGGCATCGAGGCGATCAAGATCAACAAGGTTCTGGAGGGCCGCCCGCATATCGAGGACGCCATCCGCAACCGGCAGGTCCAGCTGGTGGTCAACACCACCGACAGCAACAAGGCGATCTCGGACTCCAAGTCGCTGCGCCGCGCCGCCTTGATGCAGAAGGTGCCCTACTACACCACCATGGCCGGCGCGCTCGCCGCCGCGGAAGCCATCCAGGCCCTGAAGAAGGGCCAGCTCGAAGTTCGCCCGCTGCAGAGCTATTTCTGACAGCTCGAACGACAGCGTGCCGCAAAAAAGAACGACCATAACGCGTCGCGTTATGGTCGTTCTTTGTTATATTCGGGAAATGATCCGAAGCTTTGCAGACGAAGCAACGAGCCTGGTTTGGTCCGGTCTGCGAAGCCGGAAGCTTCCGCCCGACATACAAGCAGTCGCGTTGCGGAAATTGCGCATGCTCAATCAGTCGCGCTCGATCACAGATTCGCGCGTGCCGCCAGGAAACCTGCTCGAAGCATTGAAAGGCAATCGCCAGGGGCAGCACAGCATCCGCGTGAACGACCAATGGCGGCTTTGTTTCGTTTGGAAGGATGGAGGAGCAGAGGATGTCGAAATCGTCGACTATCATGACTGAAGCGGAACACCTCCCAAATCCCTCGCCGGGTGAAATCTTGGCCGAGGAGTTCATGAAGCCAATTCAGCTCAGCCAGAACGGCCTCGCCCGCGCGATCGGTTTGCCGCCTCGCCGCATCAACGAAATCGTCCTTGGAAAGAGATCGGTTTCGGCGGATACCGATCTTCGCCTGGCGCGGTACTTCGGCGTCAGCGAGGGGTATTTCCTTGGGCTCCAGGCGGATTTCGACCTGTTGCAGCGGCGGCGCGTCATCGCCGACGAATTGGCCGCCATCACGCCCCGCGCGGCCTGATATCAACTTCTCCGCCCATTGCCGTGTTGCGAACGCCTTAGCGCGGAACTGGGATTGACCGTGTTTGTCATGTCATGTATTTAGCCATTAGGTTAATTAACCAATGAGCTAAATATGTCTCTCGACCCCCTCTCCGATACGCTCTCCGCGCTCGCCGACCCCACCCGCCGGGCGATCCTGGCGCGACTGGCGCGCGGCGAGGCGACGGTCAACGAACTGGCCGAGCCCTTCGCCATGAGCCTTCCGGCGGTCTCCAAGCACCTGAAGGTGTTGGAGCGGGCCAAGCTGATCTCGCGAAGCCGCACCGCCCAGTGGCGCCCCTGCCGGCTGGAGCCGGAGCCGCTGCAGAAGCTGGACAGCTGGCTCGAGGAATACCGCGATCTTTGGGAGCACCGCTTCGACCGGCTGGAAACCTATCTCGAAACCATCAAGCACGACGCTGACAAGAAAGGCGACGATCATGAGTGACAAGCTTGAAATCCTGAACACGCGTCTCTTTGCGGCGAGCCGCCAGGCGGTGTTCGATGCCTTCGCCGAGCCCGACCAACTGAAGCACTGGTGGGGTCCCCACGGCTTCACCAATACCGTCCCCGAATTCGATTTCAGGCCGGGCGGCAAGTGGCGGATCGTCATGACCGCCTCCAACGGCACCGATTTCGACAACCACGCCACGTTCGAGGAGAACGTCGAGCCGGAGCGGATCAGCTATGTCCACCACCTGCCCATGCACGTCTTCACGATGACCATGACTTTCGACGAGGAGGCGGATGGCACGCGGCTCACCTGGCGCATGCTATTCGATGCCACCGAGGAAAACCTGCAGCTCGAGAAATTCCTGGCGGCGGCCAACGAGCAGAATTTCGACCGCCTGGAAGACCACCTTCAAAACCAGACCGGGAAGGCTTGACCATGACAGTCCACGCAGATCCGAACAGAATCCTCTCCGTCTCGCGCCTCGTCGGCGCTCCTCCCGAACTCGTCTTCAGGATGTTCTCCGAGGCCCGGCATCTCGACGCCTGGTGGGGGCCGGACGGCTTCACCAACGAGACCCATGAAATGGATTTCTCGGTCGGCGGCCTGTGGCGCTACACGATGCATGGCCCGGACGGCAAGGCCTGGCCGAACTGGATCCGCTACCGTGAGATCAACCCGCCGACACGCCTCTTCTATGATCACGGCGGCGAGATCGACGAGCCCGCCCATTTCGAGGGCGAGATCCGCTTCGAGGCGGAAGGAAACAAGACCCGCGTGACGCTGACCCTCGTCTTTCCCACGCCCGAGGCGCGCAACGCGACGCTGAAGTTCGGTGCAGTCGATGGCGGCAACCAGACGCTCGCCAAGCTCGACGCTTATCTCAGGACGCAGACCGGCTGAACCACCGGGAGTTGCGGCCGAACAAAATTGACACTTGCCAAGGCGGGGAACGCGAAATTCTCCGCCGGATTTTTCGCGGACACGAGGTCATGACCGAATCTTTGCCCATTGCAGCGCGGGCGACCGGCCGCGAATGGATCGGACTGTTCGTCCTTTCCATCGCCTGCCTGGTCTATTCCATGGACCTCTCCGTCCTGTTTCTCGCCATGCCCGCGATCACCGCCGATCTGGCGCCGTCGGCCGCCGAACTGCTCTGGATCAACGACATCTACGGGTTCATGGTCGCCGGCTTCCTGGTGACGATGGGCACTCTTGGCGACCGGGTCGGCCGCCGCAGGATCCTGATGATCGGCGCTGCCGCCTTCGGTCTGGCCTCGCTCTTCGCCGCCTTCGCCACGACCGCGTCGATGCTCATCTTTGCCCGCGCCCTGCTCGGCATCGCCGGGGCCACCATCGCCCCCTCCACCCTCTCGCTGGTCGTCAACCTGTTCTCCGACGAGTCCGAGCGAAACCGGGCCATCGGCATCTGGGGCACGGCCTTTGCCCTTGGCGGCCTGATCGGACCGCTGCTCGGTGGCGTCCTGCTGGAATTCTTCCACTGGGGATCGGTGTTCCTGATCAATGTCCCGGTCATGCTGGCGCAGGTCGTCGCCTCCCCCTTCCTGCTGCCGGAATTCCGCAGCGAAGAGTCCGGCCGGATCGATGTTGCGAGCGTGCTTCTGTCGCTGGCGACCGTCCTGCCCGTCATCTACGGTCTCAAGCACATCGCCACTGACGGCTTCGAGCCGGTCCAGCTGTTGCCGATCGCGATTGGCCTCGGTCTGGGCGTCCTGTTTCTCCGCCGCCAGATGCGCCTGGAAGACCCGCTGATCGACCTGTCGCTGTTCGCCATCCCCTCCTTTACCGCTTCGCTTATGGTCAACCTGTTCGGCGTCTTCTTCGTCTTCGGCATCTTCCTGTTAAAGAACCAGTTCATGCAGCTGGTGCTCGGGCTTTCGCCGCTGCAGGCCGCGCTCTGGTCGATTGCGCCCAGCCTTGTCTTTACCGTCATGTCGCTCCAGGCCTACCGGATCATCAACCGGCTGGGCCCGGTCCGTACCGTGCTGCTCGGGCTTGCCGTCAATGCGATCGGTGCGGCCGTCATGGCGATGGCGGCGTATGGCCAGAGCCTCTACGGGGTGCTGTTCGCCAGTATGCTGATCGGCCTCGGCTTCGTACCGGTCGTCTTGACCACGACCGGCCTCATCGTCGGCTCCGCCCCGCCCGAGCGCGCTGGTGCTGCCTCGGCGATCTCCGAGACCAGTGCGGAATTCGGCGGCGCCATGGGTGTTGCCCTGCTCGGCAGCCTCGCCAGTGTCATCTACCGGCTGGCCATGGCCACCACCGACCTCGGCGCCTTGCCGCCGCCTCTGGCTGAGGCCAGCCGTTCGACGCTTGCCGCCGCCGTCGAGGTCGCGGGCAGCATGAAGGGCGAAGAGACGCCCTGGCTCGGCGTGGCGCGCGACAGCTTCTCGCTCGGCTTTGCCGTCTCCTGCGCCGTTGCCGCGATCACGCTGGTGGCGCTCGCCCTGCTCGCGCGCAGGGTCTATGGCACGAACCCGCCGGCAGCCGCAACGGCTGCCCACTGAGACAGCGGCCGAAGAAAGCACCGGACCACGCCGCATTGCCGATGCGCGGGTGGGTGCTGGGCGAAGCGCTATGATAAGCGCCTCGCCCAGCCTCCCCTCAGACGGCGGGACCGGTAATCGTGGCCACGACCGGAGCATGGTCCGACACGACGCCGCGCACCGAGTCGTCGAAGAGATGCGCATCAAACACCTCGACCTTGCTCACCGTACCGTGTCGCCGCGGATTTTTCGGATTGAGGCCGTTCGACAGGATCACGTAGTCGAGAACCGAGCTGTGGCTGGCGCTGACGTGGGTAACCGGGCGGGTGTTCTGCTGGTTCGGCACGAGATTCCAGGCGTCGTAGAGCTTGAAGACGTGCTTCAGATGGGCGAATTCCTCCGGGATCGCATCCCCGGCCACGCTGCCCCAGGAAAACACCCGTTCGCCCTGCGTCAGGATGCCGAGCGTGTGGGATTCGGGATCCTCGTTCATGTCGCCGAGCAGGATCACGGCCGCGTCGGGATCGACGTCAATCGTGCGCCGGAAGGTGCGGTAGAGCGCAGCCGCCTCGGCGGCCCGCTTGGCCACCTGGTCGACGCCGGCCATGGCCCTCAGCGCATAGTAGCGCTTCACCTTGTCCGCCCAGTCGCCGATCGCGTCGATCTCGTCCGGATCGACGAAGGCGCCCTGCGATTTCAGATGGCAGACATAGACCATGACCTCACCGATGCCCGGCACCTGCACGACGGCCTCGACCGGAACGCGCGAGAAGCCGAAGCTCTGGTCGATCACCGTGTCGGCCGGGATGCCGGCGACACCGGCTAGGTCGTTCACCGTGGTGAAAGGCAGCCGCGAGGCGATCGCCACCGTAGCGTTGACATAAACCTCCGGGTCGTCCGGATCGAAGATCGCGCGCGCCGCCTTGAAGAAGTAGGGATAGCCGGCCGCCTGGGTGAGAACCCTCAGGGCCTCGTCGGAAACCACTTCCTGGAAACCGACCACATCGGCGTTCATCTTTGCCAGCATGCCCGAAATCCATGCGAGCTTCGCCGCCCATTGCTCCGGCGTGTAGGTCGCATTCGCCTTGCGCTCGTGCCAGAAGATGCCCGGCGCAGCAAAATGGTAGAGATTGAAGGTGGCCACTCTCAGATCAGGCATGCTCGTCCTCCCCTTGCCCGCAATCCTCGACAGGATGTCGCAAGACTGCGGCATCCACTTAAAATTGTAAACATGACACGGCTGTGATAGCTTCGATGCGCTACGATGACGGGGGCAGACCATGGGCAAGAACATCGTTCTTCTGTTCGACGGAACCTCGAACGAGATCGCCGCCGACCGCACCAATATCCTGCGCCTGTTCGGCACGCTGCGCCGTACCGAAGAACAGATCGTCTACTACGATCCCGGCGTCGGCACCTTCGGCGCCGACAATGCCTGGTCGCGCTGGTGGCGCAAGGCGGTCGAGATCTGGGGCCTTGCCACCGGCTGGGGCATCGACGCCAACGTCAAGCAGGCCTATCGCTTCATCGTCGAGAACTACCAGGCAGCCCCGCGCGACAAGGACGGTAAGAGAATCGGCGAGGACGACCGGATCTATCTTTTCGGCTTCAGCCGTGGCGCCTATACGGCAAGGGTTCTCGCCGGCTTCATCCACAGTCTCGGCCTGATCCGGCCGCAGCAGCTGAACCTGGTCGACTATGCCTACCGCACCTACAAGGGCATTTCCGAGCACAAGACGACGGCCGATGGAGAGGACGAGGCAGGCAATTCCGCCTTTGCTGACATGCGGCTCTACGAGCGCACGCTCAAGGGCTACCGCCCTGCGATTGAGCTGCTCGGCCTGTTCGACACCGTCGCCTCGGTGATCGAATCCGGCAGGGTCGGCCTGAAACTCAAGACCCACCCCTTCACCCACCGCAATCCGAGCGTCCGGCGGGTGCGCCATGCCGTCGCCATCGACGAGAAGCGGACCATGTACCGCGCCGAACCCTGGGTTCCCGACCAGCCCTTCTGGGGCAGCCCCTTCCGGCCGCCCAAGGACAAGCCCGTGGTGCCGCAGGACGTCAAGGAGGTGTGGTTCACCGGCGTGCACGGCGATGTCGGCGGCGGCTACCCCGAAAAAGAGAGCGCACTTATCAAGCTTCCGCTCGCCTGGATGATCGAGGAGACGAAGGCCATGGGACTCGACTATGCGACACTCACCGTCAACGAGGTCGTGCTCGGCAAGAATCCGAAGAAGGCCTATGTCGAGCCCGATTCGATGGCCAGAGCACACGACTCCATGAACCTCGTCTGGCGACTGGTCGAATATCTGCCGCGTCGCATCCCCTCCTCGTCCTGGCGCCACGGCGGCAAGGGCGGTGGGGTATATCTGCCGCTCTCGGATCCGCGCTTCATTCCGGAAGATGCCCTGATCCACCGATCCGTGGTCGATCGGCTGAACGGAATGCCATCCGACGGTCCCTATCGCCCCCGCAACCTGCCGAAGAACTACCGGATCGAGCCGTGACCGGCCACCGCGCGGCGCTGCCCGCTCGAGGTTCCTGCGAAAGGAAAAATTAAACCTCTGGAAATTGCGCGATCCTATCTGCTATAGTTCTTTGATCGTTGATTTGAACTGGTTCCGTGGCTTCGCTTCGGGACCTGTTTTCTTTTATGTCCAGCGCCAAGCGGGCATGAAATGCGAAGGAAAATGACATGGTAGAAAAGGTACCGATGACGCAGTCCGGCTTCACGAAGCTGAACGAGGAACTGCGTTGGCGCCAACAGGAAGAACGCCCCCGCATCATCGAGGCGATCGCCGAAGCGCGCGCCCATGGCGACCTTTCCGAAAACGCCGAGTATCACGCCGCCAAGGAAGCCCAGAGCCATAACGAAGGTCGTATCGGCGAGCTTGAAGACCTGATTGCCCGCGCCGAAGTCATCGACCTGTCGAAGATGTCCGGCTCCACGATCAAGTTCGGTGCGACCGTCAAGCTCATCGACGAGGACACCGAAGAGCACAAGACCTACCAGATCGTCGGCGACCAGGAAGCCGACGTGAAGGCCGGCCGCATCTCGATCTCCTCGCCGATCGCCCGTGCCCTGATCGGCAAGGAAGTCGGTGACAACATCGAAGTCGTCGCACCCGGCGGCTCCAAGGCCTACGAGATCCTCGCGATCCACTGGGGCTGATCCCGCCCGGAAGGCTTCCCCCTTGCCTCCCCTCCACGACATCACGGTGATCGCGCCGCATTTCAAGCGGCGCCTCTCCGGCGTGACTTCGACCGTCGTCCAGCTCATCCCCGAACAGCGACGGCTCGGGCGTGGCATCGTCACGCTCGGCCCCGGCCTGCCGGACGACCTGCCGCGCATGGCGTGGTGGCAATTGCCGGCGCTCTGGCCCCGGCCGAAATCCGCCCGCCACCGCGTCTGGCACGCCCGCCGCAACAACGAGATGTTGTTCGGCCTTTTGCTGCGCGACGTCCTGCGCATGCCGCTGAAGCTGCTGTTCACCTCGGCCGCCCAGCGTCGCCACACCGCCTATACCCGCTGGCTGATCGCGAAGATGGATGCCGTGGTCGCCACGAGCGCCCGCTCAGGCTCGTTCCTCGAAGTGCCGCATACGGTGATCCGGCACGGCGTCGACATCGACCGCTTCCATCCGGGAGACGGTGCCGACGACACGATCGCCGCAACCGGCCTTCCCGGACTATATCTGGTCGGCTGTTTCGGCCGCGTGCGCCACCAGAAGGGCACGGACCTCTTCGTGCACGCCATGATCGAGCTCCTGCCGCGCTATCCCGACTGGACGGCCGTGATCAGCGGACGCGTGACGCCGGACAACAAGGCTTTCGCCGACCAGCTGAAGGCCGAGATCGCGGCTGCCGGCCTGTCGTCGCGCATCGTCTTTCTCGGCGAGGTGGATGACATCAGGCCCTGGTACCGGCGGCTCACCCTCTATGTCGCACCCTCGCGCAACGAAGGCTTCGGCCTCACCCCGCTCGAAGCGATGGCATCCTCCACCGCGTCCGTCGCCAGCGATGCCGGCGCCTATGCCGAACTGATCGCCGAAGGTGAAACGGGCAAGGTCGTGCCCGCCGGCGAATACGAGCGCCTGCGCGACGCGATCGCCGGCTATCTCGCCGACCCGAACGAGGCGATTGAGGCCGGCCGGCGCGGACGCGCCCATGTGGTCGAGAATTTCGCCCTGGTGCGGGAAGCGACGGCGCTGGAGATGGTCTATAACCGGCTTCTCCTCGAGAACTGACGGACCGCGCCATGGGCAACAGGGATTTCATCGTCTGCCGGACCAGCCACGTACGCGGCTTCGTCGCGCGCTTCCAGGACCGTGTCGCCGCATTGCCGTCCGACCTCAAGAGCGCCGTCAAGATCGTCCTGAAACGCAAGGGCTTTTCCGGCCTGCTGCGCACGGTCCTCGTCAATGGCGGGCCGGTGCTCGACGAACTGGCCGAGCGCAACCTGAAGCGCCGGCAGATCCGTTTCCGCGCGGTGTTTTCCAATCCGCTGGTCGCCTGGATCTATCGCAAGGGAACGCGCATTCAGTGCCGCCTGATCGCCGCCGCCTTCGAGGCGCGGCTCGAGGAAGACCCGCAGGCCAGCGTCGTCGTGTTCAACGGTTATCTGATGCCGGACTCGATCCTGGCCGCCGTGGCAACCCGCGAGAAACGTCGCATGGTCTTCCTGGAGAAGGGATTCTTTCCCGCCACGCTGCAATGCGACCCGCACGGCATCAACCACCAGAGTTCGCTGCCGCGCGATCCCGACTTCTATCGTGCCTTCAGCCCCGCGGAACTGGGCGACAAACCGACCGCACTGGTCAAGCGTGCGTCCAAGCTGAAGGACGACGGCCCGGCCGCCCTGCCCGGCCGCTATGTCTTCGTTCCCTTCCAGGTTCCGAGCGACATGCAGATCCTGGCGCTGTCGCCGTGGATCCGCGACATGCGCCACCTCTATGACGAGATTTTCCGGCTCGCCGAGGCGGAAGGCCAAAGCCAATTCGTCATCAAGGAGCATCCGAGCTTTCCGCTGTCGATCCGCGCCGAGGTCACGCCGCATCCGCGCATCCACTTCGCCAACCACCACGACACGCAGGCGCTGATCGAGGGCGCCGACGCGGTGATCACGGTCAACTCGACCGTCGGTCTCGAATCGGTGCTGCTGGAGAAGAAGGTCATCACCCTCGGCCTCGCGCCCTATGACATCGAGGGACTGGTGCTGAAGGCCGGCAATGCCGCGGACCTGCTCACCGCCTTCCGCTTGCTCGACAGCTGGTCACCCGACGCGGACCTGCGTGAACGGGTCATCCGCTATATCCAGAACGTCTTCCTGCTCCAGGGCGAGCTGAAGAACCCCGATCCCCGCTTGCCTGGCATGATCGCCGCCCGCCTGGCCGGCACGGATCGGCACGGTCAGGCGGTCGCGGCCTTTGCTGAGGCGAAGCGCGGATCATAAGGGAAACCCGCGCCGATCAGGGCGGAGACCGGCGAGAAATTCAGGATCTCAATGCGATCCGCGGCGCAGACCCGGCGTGCGAGCGCGAAATGCGCGACGATGCGCCCCGCCGCTCCGGCAATGCCCGACCCTGCCGTATCGCCGGCCTTCTCGTAGAAACGCGGCTCGCCGGCATTCGAAATGTCGATGCCGAACAGGCCGATGATGGCCGGCCGGCAAAAGGCGGCGAACTGCAGCGCCGACACGGCGACCGAGCCGCCCTGGAACACGCCCCGCGACGGATCGCGCGAAAACCCGGCGCCATTGTCCGCGAGTACGGCAAAGTCCAGGCGCTTGAGGTCTTCGTCCGAACGCCGCCGCACCCGATAGGGCTTGCGGACATCGTCGATCAGAATGACCCGTTTGTCGGCGAGCCAGCCCCGATCCGTCTCGCAGATTGCCCGAATGACACCCACTGACAGGAGGCAGGTCGTCCCGGCATTGATCTTCTCGCGCATCAGCGGAAAATGCCGCCAGATGAAGCGCTCGTCCTCGATGGCGACCGCCAGGGGCGCACCGATGCGCGTCCCGATCAGGTTGATGGCGCCGTTGAGCAGGATCACCTCATGGGGTGCAACCCTCGAAAAATCGACGCCCGCGATCGAAGGTCCCGAACCGACGATATGAATGGTCTCATGCGCAGTCTTGCGCAGCAGATCGGCATGATGAAGCGCAGCGAACCGCTCGCCCTTGTACAGGATTGCCCCCTCGCCCAGCGGCGTCGTGGGGAGGCGTAGTTCCAGCCCCGGAAGCCAGTTTTGCGCATGCGCCCAGGCCTTGCCGAGGAAGACGGTCGCAGCGAGCTTGACGATCGAACGCTTGAGCGGGCGCTCCGATTTCAGTTTCAACGCCGTTCTCTCCTTCCCGGACCGCACCGGACAGTCACGCATCAGCGCCCTGCCAAGAAACTTGATTGTGCCGCGCCTCTCGGCCTAAATGCTCGCCAATCCAAGCATGGCCTGCCAGAGACGGCCATTCCGGCATACGCGAAAGATCGATCCCTTGCCACTCAAAGCCGTCATATTGAACGACACCCGCGGCGACAATCACTTCGGCTGCATGCGGGTGATGCGGATCATCGAGCAGAACCGAGGCCCGCGGATCGAGATCGCCGCGACCAGTCTGGTGCAACGACTGAAGCGACGAGGCTTCCCGAACGCCATGCGCGCCGCCGACCCATCGTCATCAATGGCGAGGGCACGCTGCACCACGGCAGCAAGCAGGGTGTGAGACTGCTCGACGTGGTCGCCCACCCGGCCCGCGGCGCGACGCCGGTGGCGCTGATCAATGCGGTCTATCAGGACAATCCACCGGCCTGGAACGAGCGCCTTGCCCGTATCGACCTCATCTCGACGCGCGATTCGTGGAGTGCGGCCGAAGTGGAAAAGGCGATTGGCCGGAAGGTCGGCTTCGTGCCCGATCTCTCGCTGACCGAGGGAGCGATCGCGACGCCCGGAACGGCGCGGCGCGATCGGCTGCTGGTCGGCGATTCCGTCAATCGGGATGTCGGCCGGCAGCTGCTGGCCTTTGCCGACCAGCGAGACGATGCGCGCTATCTGCCGATCCTCACCTCGATCAAGCCGCCCAAGCCCCACTATCCGCCGCCCCTGCGGGCGCTGCGCCAGGCCTATATCGACCTGCACGCCACGCTCTTCGGCTGGCGCCACCGGCACACCGAGTTCAACACCTCCGAGGCCGGATTCCTCAAGAGCCTGCAGTCCGGCTACCTGCATCTTAGTGGCCGCTTCCACGCCGTCTGTCTCTGCCTTGCGACCGGCACGCCCTTCCTGGCGCTCGAATCGAATTCCTGGAAGATCGCCGCCCTGCTCCATGATTTCGGCCTCGGCGCCGAGCGCATCGTCACGCTCGATGAGGCCCGGCGCCGGATCGAAGCGAACGAGCGCTTCGACTTCACCCCGCAGGAGCGCGAGACCGTCGCGACCGGCCTTGCCGCAGCACGCAAGGGGGCCGACGACCTGTTCGACAGCCTGCTCGCCCTTGCCAGGTCCAAGACCGCCGGAGCCGCAAAGCCATGAAGAATGCCTATGCCAGGATTGCCGGCATCCTTGCCCACTCACTCGGTGCCGCCCGCCTGACGCTTCACGGCGAAGGCATCGCCGCCCGGCAGATCGCAGCACTACCGATCGCGCACCCTGCGGCCGGCCCCGCACCGACCGAAGCCACTCTGGTGGTTTCGGTAAACGAGCTGGAAAAGGCGGAACCAGCCGTGCTCAACGCCCTGATCGAGAGCCGGAAGCGTGGCGGTACGCACCAGATCTTCGTCGTATCGACCATCTTCTCGTTGAAACTCGATGAGGCCGGGGTCAACGTCAACCGCATCATCGAACGGCCGGAATGGTGGCGCGACCGTCTGGCGGCGCATTTTCCAGACGTCAGCCGATTGCCGGAGGTGGAGACGCATGAGGTGATATTCCTCAGTTGGGCGCCCGGGCCGGCCGTGCGAAAGCGCCTGGGCAAGGCCTTGAAGATGATGAAGCTCGCCAGCCGCATCCGCTCCCTGCCCGGTCGGCTGCTGCAGCATTTTCGCGTCAAGCGCGCCGGCTTCATGTCCGAGCGACTGCTGTCGCACCTGCTCAACGGCAAGTCCGTCGCGCTGGTCGGCAATGCGGTCAGCCTTCGGGAAAAGACCTATGGCATGGCGATCGACGCAAACGACATCGTCATCCGCTGCAACCGCGCGCCGATCATCACCACCCGCTCGCATGGAACGCGTACCGACTGGATCGCCACCAGCATCGACATTCCGGAAGACGTGGCCCGCGAGCGCGGCGCCCGGCTCATTCTCTGGATGTCACCGAAATTGAAACGCCTGCCATCCTGGTTGTTCCGCTGGCCGCAGGTGTTCATGAACACCAAGGCCGGCAACCAGCGGCTCGCCGAACGACTAGGCAGCCGTCCCTCGACCGGTGCCATGGTGATCGATCTTCTGGTGCGATCCAACTGCCGCAGCGTCGAACTCTATGGCTTCGATTTCTTCAGCGGCCTGTCGCTTTCGGGCGTGCACACGCGCGAGACGACACCCCCACGACTTCGGCTCCGAAGAGGTCTGGGTCCAGCAACTGCTCGAAATGGACAACCGCTTTTCCTTGCACCGCTGAGTAGGTCCCGCAGCGCGCCTGACGCTCAGATCTCCACCAGACCGGCCTTCTTGACCTGGCGGATGGTCAGCATGGTGCGCACCGTGTGGACGTGCTCGTTGGCGGTTAGCACCTCGATGACGAAGTCCTGGAACTTGGTCAGGTTCTCCGCCACGCAATGCAGCAGGAAATCGCTGTCGCCCGACACCATCCAGGCCTGGCGCACCATCGGCCAGCCGTCGGTGGCCGCGGCAAAGGCCTTGAGATTGCTTTCCGACTGATGCTTGAGGCCGATCATGCAGAAAGCGACGAGGTCAAAGCCCAGCTTCGGGGCATTGAGCATCGCGTGATAGCCTTCGATGATGCCCGCCTCTTCCAGCTTGCGCACGCGCCTGAGGCAGGGCGGCGCCGAAATGCCCACGCGCTCGGACAGCTCGACATTGGTCATTCGACCGTCGCGCTGCAGTTCCCGCAGGATCTTCAGATCAATTGCGTCCAGCTCGGCTCTCACCAGGGATCGACCTTTCATGGGATGATGATCCCGATATCTAGCTGAATCGCGCCAATAAGCAAGAATCTGTCGGAGACGAGCACAAAAATTGCCGCGCTTCGCCACTGCCTTGTTGGTATTGCAAAGCTGACCTTGAATAAATGCATGGACCATTCATAAATGAGGCTACAAACAAGCGTCGCGCGGCCTTATATCGCCCCTCCCTCTGCTACGCTTTGAAAGGACTAGCCATGACTGCCCGCCATACCAAGGTGCTGATCATCGGTTCCGGCCCGGCCGGATATACCGCAGCGATATACGCCGCCCGCGCAATGCTGAAGCCCGTCCTGATTGCCGGCATGGAACAGGGCGGCCAGCTGATGATCACCACCGACGTGGAAAACTATCCGGGCTTCGCCGATCCGATCCAGGGGCCATGGCTGATGGAACAGATGCTGAAGCAGGCGACGCATGTCGGCGCCGAGATCGTCAACGACCTGGTGACCGAGGTCGACCTGTCGCACCGTCCCTTCACCGCCAGGACCGATTCCGGCCAAGTCTGGAGCGCCGACACGCTGATCATCGCCACCGGCGCCAAGGCCAAGTGGCTTGGCATCGAGAGCGAACAGCACTTCCAGGGCTTCGGCGTCTCGGCCTGCGCCACCTGCGACGGCTTCTTCTATCGCAACAAGGACGTCATCGTCGTCGGCGGGGGCAATTCAGCAGTCGAAGAGGCGCTCTATCTCTCGCACATCGCCAAGTCGGTGACCGTCGTGCACCGCCGCGATTCGTTCCGCTCGGAAAAGATCCTGCAGGAACGCCTGTTCGCCAAGGACAATATTCGCGTGATGTGGAACACCGAGGTCGCCGAAATCACCGGCGCCCCGGCCAAGCCGCCGATGCCGCCGTCCGTCAGCGGCGTGAAGCTGCGCGACACCCAGAACGGTACCGTCACCGAAATGCCGATCGACGGCGTCTTCGTCGCCATCGGCCATGCGCCGGCCGTCGAACTGTTCAAGGGCAAGTTGAAGCTCAAGGCCAACGGCTATCTGTGGACCGCACCGGATTCGACCGCCACCGACATCGAGGGCGTCTTTGCCGCGGGTGACGTGACCGACGACATCTATCGCCAGGCGATCACCGCCGCCGGCATGGGCTGCATGGCAGCTCTCGAGGCCGAACGCTTCCTGTCAGCCGCGCCGGTCCGGGCCGAAGCCGCGGAATAACGATAAAGAGAGGGGGCGGCATGCCTTTGGATTGGGACAAGCTGCGCATTTTTCACGCGGCGGCGGAAGCGGGGTCGTTCACCCACGCGGCCGACAGGTTGCATTTGTCCCAGTCGGCCATCAGCCGTCAGGTCAGCGCGCTGGAGCAGGAGATCGGCGTCAAGCTGTTCCACCGCCATGCGCGCGGCCTGATCCTGACCGAACAGGGCGAGCTGCTCTACCGCACCGCCCATGACGTGCTGCTAAAGCTCGAAACGGTCAAGATGCAGCTGACCGAGACGACGGAAAAGCCGAGCGGCAAGCTGCGCGTCACGACGACCGTCGGCCTCGGCCAGGGCTGGCTCACCGACAAGATCCAGGAATTCCTCCAGCTCTATCCCGACATGTCGATCCAGCTGATCCTCGACAACGAGGAGCTGGACGTCAACATGCGCCATGCCGACTGCGCCATCCGCCTTCGCCAGCCGCAGCAGTCGGACCTCATCCAGCGCAAGCTGTTCACCGTGCACATGCACGTCTACGCGGCCCCCTCCTACATCAACCGTTACGGCGAGCCGCAGTCGATCGAAGATCTCGACAACCATCGCATCATCACCTTCGGTGAACCGGCACCGGGCTACCTGCTCGACGTAAACTGGCTGGAAGTGGCCGGGCGTACGTCGGACAATCCGCGCCAGCCGCATCTGCAGATCAACAGCCTGACCTCGATCAAGCGCGCCGCTCTGCTGGGAATCGGCATCGCCATGCTGCCCGACTACATCGTCGGCCGCGATCCGGGTCTGTTGCAGCTGGTGACCAGTGCCGACGTGCCGTCGTTCGACACCTATTTCTGCTACCCGGACGAAATGAAGAACGCAGCAAAACTGAAGGCTTTCCGCGATTTCATCGTGGCAAAGGCCCGCAATTGGAACTTCTAGGGGCCGATTGCGGAGCCAAAGGTTAAGGCCTGCGGTCAGCGCATGCCAGCAATGCATAAAAAAGCATTGTTCACTGCACAAAAAACCACCATATCGCACTCAGTTGATGCACATGGTGGCTTTTTCCTCCCAGTTCCACCGCATCAGCTGTTCCCCTCTGGAGGTTTTTGACCTTCATAATTAAAGGGCCCTGGAGCAATCCGGCGGCCCTCTTTTTTTGCGCACATGACGGATGGTCGCTTTCCGCCCGATGCAGCACCGCGAAATCCTGCGCGTCAGAATGTCCCAAAATTGGACATCTTTGCATGCTCTTTCACGCGACCGTGAGTTGACGGTCCCCAATCCTACCATATGTGAAACGGCATACACCGATACGGACGACTGCTGATGAATCTCGATGATACCCTCAAAGCGCTTGCACACCCTGCTCGCATCGAAATGCTGAACTGGCTCAAGGAGCCGGAACGCCATTTCTCCGCGCAGCTCCAGCCCCTGGCGCTGGGCGTGAGCGCCGGCCAGTTCGAACGCTGCGGCCTGTCGCAGTCGACCGTCTCCGCCCATCTCGCGACCCTGCAGCGCGCGGGCCTGATCTCCTCGACCCGCGTCGGCCAATGGGTTCTGTACCGCCGCAACGAAGACACGATCAGCGCCTTCCTCGAAGCCTTGAAGAAGATGCTCTGAAGCCCCAGATTCGACCAGCCGGTGCCCTCCTCCCAATTCACCGGCCTTTCTGGAGATCTTCATGACCAGTCTCTTTGATCCGATCGAGATCGGAAACATTTCCCTTTCAAACCGCATTGCCATGGCACCGCTGACCCGCAATCGCTCGCCGGGTGCCGTCCCCAACGATCTCAACGTCACCTATTACGAACAGCGCGCCACGGCCGGCCTGCTGATCTCGGAGGGGACGCCAATCAGCCATCAGGGCCAGGGCTATGCCCAGGTGCCCGGCCTGTACCTCCCGGAGTCGATCGAAGGCTGGAAGCGCGTGACGTCCGCCGTGCATGCTGCCGGCGGCCACATCGCCGCCCAGATCTGGCATGTCGGCCGCGTGTCGCATACCTCGCTCCAGCCGAATGGCGGCCAGCCCGTCGCCCCGTCGGCCATCCGCGCCAAGTCCAAGACCTATATCGTCCACGAGGACGGCACCGGCGGCTTCGTCGAGACTTCCGAGCCGCGGGCCCTCACGCTCGACGAGATACCGGGCATTGTCGAGGACTATCGCCGCGCCGCCCGCGCCGCGATCGACGCCGGTTTCGACGCGATAGAGATCCACGCCGCCAACGGCTACCTGATCGACCAGTTCCTGCGCTCGAACTCCAATACCCGCACCGACGCCTATGGCGGCTCGATCGAGAACCGCACGCGCTTCGCCCTCCAAGTCGTGGATGCGATCGTCAAGGAAATCGGCGCGGAGCGCACCGGCATCCGGCTCTCGCCAGTCACCCCCGCCAACGACGTCTCGGACCCCGAACCGCAGCCCCTGTTCAATCATCTGGCCGAAAAGCTTGCGGCCTATGATCTCGCCTTCATCCACGTCATCGAAGGCGCCACCGGCGGACCGCGCGACAACCTTCCCTTCGACTGGGCAGGCTTCAAGGCGGCCTATCGCGCCAAGGGCGGCAAGGCGGCCTGGATGGTCAACAACGGCTATGACCGTGCCATGGCGATTAATGCGGTCGCCTCCGGCCGGGCCGACATGGTCTCCTTCGGCAAGGCCTTCATCGCCAATCCGGACCTTGTGCAGCGCCTGAAGGAAAACGCGCCGCTCAACGAGGCGGACCGCGCGACCTTCTACGGCGGCGGAGCCGACGGCTACACGAACTATCCGAAAATGGCCTGAGTCTGACAGCAGGAACCCCGGCCCATCGCCGGGGTTTCTCCTTTCAGGCCCTGCGGTCGCCCTGCCCGCCGAACGCCTCGTTCACCAGTCCGACAGCCGCCCCCATCATGAAGAGCCCGTTGACCGGATGCAGCGCGGAGACAAATGCAAGGCCAAGCTCGCGTCCGAGGGCGACCAGCAGGACCTGCAGGCAATAGAGGCAGAACAGCAGAACCGTGTGGCGGCGATAGCGGTGCGCCGAAGGGCTCGCCAGCGACAGCGCCAGCAAACCGATGACCGGCAGCGACAGGCCGCCGCCGATTGCACCGTGGAGCGACCACAGGGCCGCATCGGAGAAGATCGACAGCCCCGCCAGGAAGAACTGCCCGCAGATCCCGACCACCAACGCGGCGGACATGAGGCGGACGCCGGCGCTGACGCGGGCCGGCTGGATGGTCGAAACGGAACTCATGCCGCCCTCCCACGAGCGAGGCTCGGCGCGACCGACGAGGCCGCGGCGGGCTTGTCGAGACACCCCAGAGATGACAGCGTCGCCCGCACAGCCTCGTCGATCGGCGTCTGCGGCTCGCTTCCGAGCATCGCCACCAGCCGGGCGTTGCGCATGCGGATCGGCTGGCGCCACAGATAGCGCATTTCAGCCAGTTCCCGGAACAACGGCACGAACGGCGAAGCCAGCCGGACCACCATCCACGGAAAGCGTTTGATCTTCAGATCCGGCTTGCCGGTCGCCCGGCCGATCGCCGCCGCCATTTCGGTTCCGTCGGCATCGAAGAAGCCGTCCATGTGGAACCGCGCGAACGGCGGAAGCTTGTCGGCCCGCTCGATCAACTGCATCATGGTTTCGGCGACATCCGGAAGATAGGCCCATTGATGCCCAACGCCGCGCTTGCCGGGATTGGTGACGAAGGTAACCGGCTTTCCCGGCCTGATCAGCCCCTGCGCAAACCAGTTGTTGCCGGCACCGGGGCCGAAGAAGTCGCCGGCCCGCACGATCAGCACCGGTGTACCGCGCCCGGCTGCCGCCTCGAGACGCTGCTCGAGGGCAACACGGATCCTGCCCTTGGCGGTCTGCGGGTTCTGAGGGCTGTCCTCGTCGATCAGCGGAAAGGCATCGGGCCCGAAATTGTAGACCGTCCCGGGCATGACGATCCGCGCGCCGACTGCGCCGGCGGCAGCGATCGTATTGTCGATCATCGGCAGGACCAGTTCGCCCCAGTTGCGATAGCCCGGCGGATTGACGGCATGGACGATCAGGCTGGCGCCCTGGGCAGCCTTGACGATGTCCTCGCGGCGCATGGCGTCCCCCGGCACCCATTCGAACTGCGGATGGCGCAGCGCCATCTCCCTGGCATTCCTGTGCATGGCGCGCACGCGGTAGCCGCGGGCGGCAAGCTTGTGGGCCATGGCGCCGCCGATCCCGCCGGTGGCGCCGAGAACGAGGGCAAGCGGCAATTGCATCAATTCCTGGGTCATGACGTATCTCCTGTGTCCGGCATGTTGCGATGACCGGAATATCGCTTGCAGACGCTCCATACGGAATTGCCTATTTATCTTGACTTGCTATACATATTTGAATGGGTGAGCTGAACGCAAACTGGGATTACTACCGCACCTTCCTCGCCGTGTTGCGCGAGGGGTCGCTGTCGGCCGCCGCCCGGGACCTGGGCCTGACGCAGCCAACCGTCGGCCGGCACATTGATGCGTTGGAAGCGCTCTCCGGCGCGCCGCTCTTCCTGCGCTCGCAGCAGGGCCTGCTGCCGACGGAAACCGCGCAGCAGATGAAACCCTATGCCGAGACCATGGCGGCCACCGCAGCCAGCCTGGCGCGTGCTGCAAGCGGCCAGCCCGGCAGCGTCACCGGTACGGTACGCATCAGCGCCAGCGAGGTGATCGGCATTGAAGTCCTGCCGCCCATCATAGCCGAACTTCAGGAACGGCATCCCGCTCTCAATGTGGAACTCTCGGTCTCGGACGCCGTGGAGGATCTGCTGCGCCAGGAGGCCGATATCGCGGTGCGCATGGTGCCGCCGTCGCAGGGGGCACTGGTGAGCCGCCGGATCGGCGCGATCCCCCTCGGACTGCACGCGCACCACCGCTATCTCGAGCGCCACGGCACGCCGACAGGGCTCGATCAGCTCTCCTCCCACCGGCTGATCGGCTTCGACCGGCAGCTCGCCTATATCCGGGCGATTCTCAAGGACAAGCCCAAGCTCGCCGACATCCATTTCACGATGCGCACCGACAGCAACCTCGCCCAGATGGCCATGATCCGGGCAGCCGGCGGCATCGGCATGTGCCAGAACACGCTTGCCCGGCGCGATCCCAACCTGGTTCCGGTCCTGGCAGAGGCGATCGAGCTGTCGCTGGAAACCTATGTCGTCATGCATGAGAACTTGAAGACGGCGGCCCGCTGTCGCGTCACCTTCGACGCCTTGGTCGCCGGGCTGCTCGACTACGTTTCCCGATGAGGAGAATTGGATGACCGAGCTTTCACGTGCCGAGCGCGACGCGTCAGCGGGAACCGGCAGCGGCCCTACCGGCGGCTTTGCACCGCTGGTGCCCGAACTCGACGTCACCAGCATCGCGGCGAGCCTCGCCTTCTGGTGCGACGGGCTCGGCTTTCGCGTGGCCTACGAACGGCGGCAGGCGAAGTTTGCCTACCTCGAGCGCCAAGGTGCGCAGGTCATGCTGTGTGAAATCAACGGCAATTGGCGGACGGCACCGCTCGAACGGCCGTACGGCCGCGGCATCAACTTCCAGATCGCCACCGACGACCTCGAATCCATACTTGAAGCCCTTCGCAAACTGGATTGGCCGCCCTTCGAAGAACCGAGCGAAAGCTGGTATCGCGTTGGCGAGACAGAGGAAACCGGTTCACGGGAGTTCCTCGTGCAGGACCCTGACGGCTATCTGATCCGGTTCGCCCAGTCGATCGGCCTCCGCAGCATCCGCTAGGCCGGCGTTTCACCGGACTGGTAGCGATCGACGATCTCGACTTCCGGCCGGTCGCCGCCGTCACTGACCTCGTAGTGCCACTTGCCCTTCTCGTCCTGATAGCTGATCTTGACGGGCTCGTCGCCGACCTGCTGTTCCTGCATGACGATACGTGCTGCCTCCAGGGCCTCGTCGTGGCTGGCAAAGCTTTCGGAGAAAACGTCGCCGAGCTTGTAGGCCCATCCCCCGTCATGGGGAACGATCTCGTAGGCAACCTTGGTCATTCTGTCCTCCTTTCTTATGCTTGGGCTTAGTATCGCATCAAGCGCACCAATCCGCAAACCCGAAGCGGGGCGGAACAGTTCCATCCGCCCGACCGTTCCCGCCCATCGCCCGTAAGGGGCGGTACGCAATGCACAGGAGCCGTCCATGCTGAGACAGGAGAAGATCCTTCTCTTTCCGATCCTTATGGCAGTTTTCGGATTCAGTTTGGAACACGAGATCCTCGCCATGGGCACGGTCGTGTCGCTCGCCGCGGCTGCTGCGCCGATTGCCGCCATCGTCGCGGCATCGCTGCGCGTCGCCCACCATGCGGAAGTGCTCGCCGTCAAGGTCGGCGATCCCTACGGCACGATGATCCTGACGCTGTCGGCGGTGGCGGTCGAGGTGCTGATCCTCGCCATCATGATGAACAACCGTCCCACTCAGCCCTCTTCCGTCACCGATTTTCACGCGCGAACGCATTGAATAATAACGTTTTTTCGCAATTTTCAGCGACCCGCGCTCTGGCGAACTGGGATCGGAGAAATCGTTATGGCAAGCCTTTCCGACACAGCCATCCGACAGGCCTTCAAGCGGGTCGAGAAGACCGGGAGGCAGGAAAACCTCCCCGATGGCAACGGGCGCGGCACGCGTCGCCTCATTCTGTCCGTCAAGTCCATGCCCACGCGCGTGACGGCCGAATGGATGGCCCAGCAATGGCGCGGCGGCGACCGGCGCCGCGGCCGGAAGATGTCGGCGGCTTGCCCGGCTTCGAGGACTTCCTCGAAGCAATGGCAAAGCCTCGACATGCGCAACACCGCGAAGTCGTGGACTGGTACGGCGGTCGCTTCGAGCCGGAAGATATTGACGTCGATACGATCAATGATCGGATAGCCAAACTCGCGCGCCGCCGAACCCTCGGAGAAGCTGGCTACGCAAAAAGCCAGAACAAACGCCACTGACGGGAAGCCGGCCCATCCGTGGCCTACGCCGGATGCTTACAGCAGGATGGCTACGTCGCGCCAATCAATCGGGCCTGCAGCAGTTCGAGTTTCGCTCGCCCAGGCCTGGCGGGACAGTCTATAGTGACGCGAAACGCTCGGGCCTGAAGGTCGCAAGCATGGTATGTTCCTTGCCGGTCGCAACCTCGTAGGCGAGCAGTTCGCCGACGATCAGGCCGAGCGTCGCGCCGCTGTGGCTGAAGGCGACGTAGTAGCCGGGGATGGCCTTGAGCGCACCGACCACGGGTTCGCCGTCGCCGGGGATCGGTTTGCCGCCAACGCCGACGGAGGCGACCTCGAGCCTCGGATTGCCCTTCATCACCCTGGCCGCCTCCGCCAGCAGCGCCTCAACCACGGCTTCGTCGATGTCGTAGCCGCCGTCGGGACGCGCTTTCACGCCTTCGTCCGCGGCCCAGTCGGCATCGAGCGAGAAGGTGCCGCCGGGCGCAGGCCGCACGGCCACGCGCGGGGTGTTGAGGACGGCGCGCAGCGGGTGGGAGAACGGCTTGGTCTGCACCAGCAGGGCGATCGGGGTGTCATCGCCGATCACCTGGCCGCTGTCCGCCGCCATGCGCGGCACCGCCGGCCCCGTTGCGACCACGACGGCGTCGCTGAGGAAGTGTCGGCCGGTGGCGGTTTTCGCACCGACGGCCCGGCCGGCCTCGACCAGAACCTTGGCCGCGCCCTGATCCGTCACCACCACGCCCCCGAGAGCGGAAAACTCTTCGAGAAGCATGCCGATCAGGACCGGAAGGTCGACCCAGCCCTCGCCGGGATTGAAGATCGCGCCCTGGC
This sequence comes from Rhizobium sp., assembly GCA_020621905.1. Classification (GTDB taxonomy): domain Bacteria; phylum Pseudomonadota; class Alphaproteobacteria; order Rhizobiales; family Rhizobiaceae; genus Allorhizobium. The sequence continues at coordinate 37,403 of JAHRYZ010000001.1, read as the reverse complement.
GGGTGATCGCCCTTGCGTCGAGACCGGGCGTGACCTCGGCGACATCGGCTGCGCAGACGCGCCGTGCGTCATAGGCAAGCGAAACCTCGTGGCGGTAGGCGGCGTCGATCTCGTTGCGCTCGTCGTCGGCGTCCCAGGTCAGGCCGCCGTCGAACCGAAGCCAGTCCGTATCGGGGTGCTTGGCGAAAAGGGTGCGGTAGCGATCGATGCCGGCCATGCGCAGGCGGTGATAGGGCTCCGAGCGCATGCGCGCCGAGTTCAGCCAGGAGAGCGAGCGGCCGGACGCGCCGTTGGCCGGAGGGCCATCATTGAGGATGGTGACCCTGATGCCGCGGCGGGCAAGCTGAACGCCGGTGGAAACGCCGAAAATGCCGGCGCCGATGATGACGGCCGAAGAGATGCTGTTGTCTGTCATGGGATGTCTTTCGATCGGTGGGTCATGGAAATGGTCGGGACGTCTCAGGGCTGCTCCCAGCGGCCGGAGACGGCGGAGCGGAAGAGCGCGTCGATCACCTTCATGTTGGCGATCGCATCTCCCAGTCCCGTGTCGAGCGGCTTGCCCGAGAGAATGGCTTCGCAGAGGGCGTCGGCCTGTTCGCGGTACTGGTCGACCGCCGCGATGGCGATCTCCTCGCGCCCGCCGCCGGCAAGATCGCGGCCGTCGTCGAGGATCAGCCGGCTAGGCTGATCGGCCGGCGCGTTGGCGGAATGGGGATTTCGAGCGTCCGCGCGTGCCGAGCACCGTGACCATCTGCGTCAGGGCAGCCAGGAACAGGTGAAGGTGACTGCCTGCCCTGCGGAAACGCCAGCAGACCGCTGGTCAGCCTATCCGTTCCGACCGGATCGCGCTCCACCAGGGCGATCGCCCGCAGCGGTTCGGCGCCGAACAGGAAACGGGCGGTATTGATGGCGTAGCAGCCGACGTCGAACAGGCCGCCGCCACCGATATCCGCGCGGTTGCACGTTCAGGATCGTCGAGATAGTAGGAAGATCGTCTGATCGCCCTCGCCTCGCCGATCCGCCCTTCCGCCACCAGCGCCTGCGCTTCTTCCATTATTGGGTGATGACGCACCATGAAGGCTTCGGCGACCGGCAGGCCGGTGGCCTTCTGCGCGTCGGCCAGCGTCATGGCCTCTGCTGCGTCGAGCGCGATCGGTTTCTCGCAGAGCGCCGGCTTGCCCTGCTCCAGTGCCTTTATCGTCCAGGGCACATGCAGATGATTGGGCAGCGGATTGTAGATCGCGTCGATCTCGGGATCGGCCAGCAGGTCCTCGTACCGGCCATAGGCCTTGGCGATGCCGAACCGGGCCGCCATGTCGCTTGCCTTGCCGGCATCGCGCGAGGCGATGGCCGTCACCCGGCCGAGGCGGCTGGACTGGATGGCGGGAATGGCCGCCTTGGCGGCAATGCCGGCGCAGCCCAGCACGCCCCATCTGATCGTTGCTGTCATCTGGCTCTCCTCTGCGCCATCAAAGCACTTCCGCAAGGAAGCGCTGCAGACGCGGGCTCTGCGGGTTGTCGAAGATCGCCCCGGGCGTGCCGGCTTCCACCACACGCCCCTCGTCCATGAACACGACCTGATCGGCGACCCGGCGGGCAAAGCCCATTTCATGGGTGACGACGACCATGGTCATGCCGCGTCCGCCAAGGTCGGCCATCAGGTTAAGGACACCCTTGACCAGTTCCGGATCGAGCGCGCTCGTCACCTCGTCGAACAGGATGACCTCCGGTTCCATGGCGAGCGCCCGGGCGATCGCCACCCGCTGCTGCTGGCCGCCCGAAAGGCCGCCGGGGCGGTGATGCTGCCGGCTCTCCAGCCCGACATCGGCCAACCGCGCCTTGGCGATGCGCTCGGCTTCGGCCATAGGCAAGCCCTTGATCTTGGTCAGCGACAGCATGACGTTTTCGAGCGCCGTATGGTCGGGAAAGAGGTTGAAGTGCTGGAAGACCATGCCGACCCGTCGGCGCAGCGTTTCGGGCTTCATCGACAGGATGCTTTCGCCGTCGATCTGGATGTCGCCGCTCTTCGGCTCGACGAGACGGTTGAGGCCGCGCAGCAGCGTCGACTTGCCGGAGCCGGACGGACCGATGATGCAGGTGACGCTGCCCGGCTTCACCGAAAGATCGACGCCCTTGAGCACATCGAGGTCGCCATAAGCCATGCCGAGATTGCGCACGTCGAGGCTGCCGCCCTTGAAGGCGGTCCCGGAGGCGCGGGCGGCGGCGTCGAGTTCGCTGACCTCCTCCAGCCCGCTGGTTACGGCCGAAGGACGCTGCTTGCCCAGTCTCAGGCGATTGTCGATGGCGTTGACGACATGGGTGAGCGGCACGGTGACGAAGAGGTAGAACACGCCGGCCAGAAGCAGCGGCGAAAGATTGCCCGTCACGACCGCCTGGTCCTGCCCGACACGAAAGATCTCGCGCTCGGAGGCCAGCAGGCCGAGGAAGTAGACGAGGCTGGAATCCTTGACGTTGCCGATGAACTGGTTGACCAGCGCCGGCAGCACGCGGCGCACGCCCTGCGGCACGACGATCAGCCGCATGCCCTGGCCGTAGCTCATCGACAGCGCCCGGCAGGCCTCCATCTGGCCGCGGTCGACGCTCTGGATGCCGGAACGGAAGATCTCGCCGATATAGGCGCCGGCGATCAGGCTGAGCGCCAGGATGCCGAGCGGATAGGGCGAGGGGCCGAACAGTTCGCGGCCGATGCGGGCAAATCCCTGCCCGATCAGCAGAATGGTGACGATGGCCGGCAGGCCACGGAAGATATCGGTATAGAGGCGCGCGGGAATGCGCAGCCAGGCCGAGCGGGAAATGCCCATGATGGCGAGCACCATGCCGATGACGACGCCCAGCACCGTCGAGGCGGCCGCAAGGATCAGCGTGTTCTTCAGGCCGACGGTGATCATGGTCGGCAGCACTTCGGCCATCGCGTTCCAGCCGGAAACTGCGGCGCAGGTTTTCGAGCCAGTTCATCAGAAATCCCTGAGGAAAGACCGGTCCGACGACAGGGTCGGACCGGCAAGGCGGCATCACTGCTTGGGAAGATACGAATCCGGCATCGGCGTGCCGGGGAACCATTTTTCGTGCAGGGTCTTCCAGGTGCCGTCCTGCATGGCTTCATGCAGGGCCTTGTTGATCGCTTCGCGCAGCGCGTCATTGCCCTTGCAGATGACGAAGCCGGCCGGCGCGTCGAAGCTCGGAATGTTGACCCCGACCTTCAGGTCGGCATAGCGGGCGGAATAGTCCTTGGCGGCCTCGTAGTCGAGGAAGTGGGCGTCGACCGTGCCGTTGTTGAGCCCGGAGATGGCGGAGTTGTTGTCCGGGAACTTCACCAGATCGGCGCCGGTGAAATTCTTCTCGGCATAGATTTCCTGCAGCGTGCCCTGCACGACGCCGAGACGCTTGCCCTTGAGGCTCGCGGCGTCGGTGATGCCGGCATCCGGCGTCAGCACGGTGAGGAAGCCCGCGAGATAGCCATCGGAGAAGTCGACGGTCTCCTTGCGCTTGTCGGTCGTGCCGATGGCGGCCGCCGCAACATCGAAGCGGCCGTTGGCGACCGAGGGCATGAGCGCGGAGAATTCCTGCCCGGTGAAGATCACCTGGTCCTTCTTGAAGCCGAGGCGCTCGGCGATGTTGAGGAAGAGCTCGATGTCAAATCCGGAAAAATTGCCGTCGGCGGTGGTGAAGGCATAGGGCTTGGCGTCCCCCATCGTGCCGACGCTGATGACGGCGGGGTCGATGAGGCCGAGCGGATTGTCCTGGGCAAGCGCCGGGATTGCGGCACCGGCCAGCACGCCGAAGGCAAGCGCGACGGCGGTCGCACGCATCCGGGCAAAGGGGGCATTGAAGGCTTCGATGAATTGCATTGGTTTCGTCTCCTCTGGTGATCTTGTCTGCGAGGTCTTCAGGGCGCACGGGTCCCATCCGAAAGGCGGCAAAACCCGCCCGTCCGGCCCGTGCAGTTCGCATGTCGGCACTTGTTTTTCTTACCTCAGAGACCGGTCTCAAATTGAAAGAGACCGGTCTCTTTGACTTTTGCCAATTGTTATAGACGCATTTGCCAATCGTCAATATCTCTTGTAAGGCTACCGCTCATGGAACAGAGCCCGCCCCGAAATACGTCCGTCACAGTGGCCGATGTCGCACGCATGGCGGGCGTCTCGAAGGCGACGGCCGCCCGTGTGCTGGGCGGATACGGAACCGTCAGCGAACGGGTGCGCGAAGCCGTGACCGCCGCCGCCCGCGCCCTCAACTACCGGCCGAACGAACTGGCCCGCAGCATGACCACGGGACGCTCGGGCACGATCGGCGTGGTGGTGGGCGACATCGAGAACCCGTTCTTCAGCCTCGCGGTCAGGGGCATTACCGACATTGCCCGGCAGGCGGGTTTCACCGTCATCCTGATCAATTCCGGCGAGGACGCGGAAACGGAAAAGGCCGCGATCCGCACGCTGCTCGCCAAGCGCGTGGACGGCCTGATCGTCTCTCCGGCCCGCGAGAGCGATATCGACCATCTGAGGGAAGCGACGCGCTCCGGCCGGCCGATGGTGCTGCTCGACCGCGGCAGCGAGATGCTCGGCGTCGACACGGTGGTCGCCGACGATCGGCATGCGGCGGAAGGCATCACGCGCCGGCTGATCGCGCGCGGGCACAAGCACATCGCCTATCTCACCGCCTGCGACACCCCGGACCACCGCTTTCATACGCCGGCCGACATCAATACGGGCTCGGTGCGCCGCCGCATCGAGGGCTTTCTCGGTGTCTGCCGGGAGGCCGGCCTCAAAGGGATCGAAGACTGGGTGCATGTCGGCGCGACGACGCCGGAGCATACCCATCGCATCGTCGAGGCCATGCTCACCTCGGCACAGCGTCCGACGGCGATCATCGCCTCCGACAGCGTGATCGGTCTCGAAGTCTTCAAACTCTGCCGCGAGCTTGGCATCCGCATCCCGCACGATCTGTCGCTGGTGTCGTTCCACGACGCCGACTGGACCTCGGTCACGACGCCGCCGGTCACCGTCGTGCGTCAGCCGGTCTATAAGCTGGGCGAGACGGCGGCCAGGCTGCTGGTCGAGCGCATGAACGGAGACGAAGCGCCGGCGACGCGCATCGTGCTGCAGACGGACCTGGTGGAACGCGCCTCCGTCGCCGACGCACCCGCATAGACGTTCCGCCAGGCGCGTCGGCGAGCGGAGCCTTTTAGGGCTTCGGAACGACGGTTGCGAGCTTGCGGAAGGGCGACAGGATCTCCAGACGGCTCGGCACGCCTTTGGCGATGCTGACGATCGAACCGGGGCCGATCTTCACCGGCTCCTCCTCCGCCTGCGCATACATCGCCTCGCCTTCGACGACGACGAACGTCTCTTCGAGATCACGGCCCGGATAGTTGTAGATGCCGGGCTCGGCCTTCCACACCGCGACGATCGTGCCGTTCTCCATCGGATCCTGCCAGATCGCCCGGCGATAGGAACCGCCCTCGCGCCCCTCGGCCGGCATGGCGGGGGTCAGGTCGATGTCGTCGGCAATGTTGTAGATCGGCATGCTCATGGCAGTCTCCTTGGTTGTCCGTGGTGTCGGCCCGCGCGGCGGCGGGCTTCTCGAGGTGAAGGGTCAGGCGTGCGGCGGCAGGTCCGCTCCGGAAAGCCGGGTCTGGAGGTTGTCGCGCAGTCGGTAGTAGCGAAGCGTCAGCGCGGGGCCGAAATTCATGTAGAAGGGTGCTGCGGCCAGCGGCTCGAGCTTCAGCGCGAGTTCGTTCTGCGGCTTGCCGAGCGCCCATTCCGACAGGATCGAGCCGAGCATCGAACCGGTCGGCACGCCGCGGCCCGACAGACCCGTGAGCGCCACGACGCCGGGCGCCAGGTCGTAGAAACGCGGCACCGTGCGGTACTGCATGTCGAGCTCGCCGAACCAGAAATACTCCCAGCGGATCTCTTCGTGGATCTGCGGATGCAGCCACTTCAGCCGATCGCTCATCACCTGGCGCGTATAGGCAATATCGCGGCCGCGCCTTCCCATCGGGAACATCGAGGCGACGATCCGGCCTTCGGCATTGTACTTGTAGACGTAGATGTCGCCGCGCCCGTCGTGGATCGTCGTGTTGCGCGGCAGGACGGTCCGGTGCGTCTCCTCAGAGAGCACCTGGGTCGCGGCGACGAAGACGCGCTGGATCTTGAACGTGCGGTCGAGCTTCGGCCAGCCGCCGACCGTGTAGGCGCCGGTGGTGAAGATGACCTTGTCGGCGATCGCATGGCCCTGCTCCGTCCTCACCTCCCAGCCGCCGCCGGCATGGCGGTCGCAGGAAAGCGCCGCCGATCCGGTGAAGATCCTGCCGCCCTCCTGCAGGACGGCACCGGCAAGGCCCCGGGCATAGCTCAGCGGATTGAGATGGCCCGCCTCCTCGTGCAGCCATCCGCCGTGAAAACGCGGGCTGCCGGTGATCGCCGCGACCTCGTCCCGGCCGATCAGGCGGGTCCGTGCCCCCACCGCATTGTAGGTCTCGACCTTGTGCCTGATCTCGTCGAGCGCGCCCCTGTGCGGCGCGCCCATGACATAGCCGTTCTGCACCCATTCGCAGTTGATCTGGTAGTCGCGGATCATCGCCGAGACGCGGTCATTTGCCCGGGTCTGTCGCTCGATCAGCCGCTCCGCCCAAGGCTCGCCCAGCATGTCCCTCAGTTCGGGCAGGCTGTAGTGGGTGAAGGTCGGCGTGCAATGGCCGGCATTGCGACCCGAACCGCCAAAGCCCGCCTCTTCGCGCTCCAGCACCACGACGCTGACGCCGGCCTTGGCGAGTTCGAGCGCCGTCGTCAGTCCCGCATAGCCGGCACCGACGATGCAGACATCGGCCTTCGCCGCAGCGGCCAGAGGCTCGGTCCGGGGTGCGGGTCTTGCCGTCGCATACCAGAGCGTGACGTCGAAGGGCGAAAAGGCCGCCATGGTCCGCTCCCTCAGTTCAGATCGCTGCGGGCGTCGAGCGCGTCGCGCAGGCCGTCGCCGATGAAGTTGAAGCTGGTGACCGCGAGCGTGATCGCCACACCGGGAACGATGGCAAGCCAGGGCGCCTTGTCGAGATATTGCTGCGCACCGTTGAGCATGTTGCCCCAGCTCGGCAGGGGCGGCTGGATGCCGTAGCCGAGGAAGCTGATATAGGCTTCGAGCAGGATGGCGCGGGCGACCGTCAGCGTGGCCGCGACGATGATCGGCCCGACCGCGTTCGGCAGAAGCTCGCGGAACATGATCCAGCCGTTGGGCAGCCCCACCATGCGCGCCGCCAGAACGAAATCGCGTTCCCGCAGCGAACGCACCTCCGCCTCGACCAGCCGGGCGATCTCCATCCAGCTCGTGACGGCGATGATCACGGTGATCGTGAAGGGGCTGGGCTTGACGAAGGCCGCCAGCGCCAGCAGCAGGAAGATGCTGGGGAAGGACAGGAAGGCGTCGACGAAACGCATCAGCACGGCGCCGACCCGGCCGCCGTAATAGCCGGCGACGACACCGATCACCGTGCCGATCAGCGTCGACAGGATCATGGCGAAAAAGCCGACCAGCAGCGAGATGCGGCCGGCGTTGAACAGGCGGGCGGCGATATCGCGGCCCAGCGGATCCGTGCCGAAGATGTGATAGCCGGTCAGCGGCGGAGCGAACCGGGCGCGCAGGTCGATATAGAGTTCGTCATAGGGCAGGATGTGCGGCCCGAACACGCAAGCAAGGATCATCATGCTGATCATGACGAGGCCGACCACGGCGAGCTTGTGACGGGCAAACCGGCGGACCGTGCGGCCCTGCCACCAGCGGGAACTGGCTGCGGCAGCGGAGGAAGGGAGCGTTGCGGCGGACATGATCTCTCCTATGTGTGACGGCAGCTGTCGCGGAACAGGCTTCATCCGAGCCGGATGCGAGGATCGACGAGGGCGACCAGCAGGTCGGCGAGCAGACTGCCGAACAGCACGAGAATGGCGGAAAACATCAGCAGGCCCATCACCACCGGATAGTCATGGTAGCCGAGGCTATCGAGGAAAAGGCGCCCCATGCCCGGCCAGGTGAAGACCGTTTCCGTGACGAGCGCACCGCCGAGAATGGTCGGAAGCTGCAGCCCGGCAAGCGTGATCATCGGCAGCAGCGCATTGCCGACCACGTGTTTCATCAGCACCCGGCGCGGCGTCAGCCCCTTCGCCCGTGCCGTGCGCACGAAGTCCTGGTTGATGACGTCGAGCGTCGCCGTCCGCATGTAGCGGCTCCACACCGCGATGTTGACGAGGGCGAGCACGAGGCTCGGCATTATCAAATGGATGGCGTAGTCGTAGAGCGACTGGTCGCCGATCGTGTACATGTTGCCGGCCGGCAGCCACTTGAGCTTCAGCGCGAAGACGTAGATGGCGACGAGGCCGAACCAGAAGGTCGGGATCGAGAGTGCGACCATGGCGCCGACGGTGGCGGTGTAGTCGAAGAGCGAATAGCGCTTCGTCGCTCCCTTGATGCCGATCCACGTGCCGATCAGGATCGAGATCAGCGTCGACGAGACCATCAGCAGCAGAGTTGCGAACAGATGGCCGGAGATGATCTCCAGGACGGGTCTTTGATCGCGATAGGACTTGCCCCAGTCCCCCTGCAGGAGGCGCCAGGCCCAGTCGAAATATTGGATCGGCAGCGGGCGGTCGAGGCCCATCTGCTGGGCGATGCGGTCGAGCGCCTCACGCGTCATGCCGGGCGTCAAGGCAAACTGCGACAGCGGCCCGCCGGGCGCGAGGTTCAGGACGGCAAAGCCGATGATCGAGACCAGCACGAGCAGCACGAGGCTCTGCGAGAGCCGGTTCAGTAGATAGGTCAGCATGGGCGTAACTCCGGGTCAGTCGAGCGGACACGACAGAGGATCGTCAGCGGCAATGGACGGCGCGCCGGCGCGTTAGGGCCGGCCGCGGTGGATGGCCGGGCTCCGAAGAGCCCGGCATTGCAACGATCAGCTCAGGCTCCAGCTTCCGACGTTCCAGGTGTCGATGCGGGTGTTGATGTTGAACTTGACGTTCTCGATACCCTGCCGGTGGCCACGCACCTTGGCGTACTGGAAGAGCGGCAGGAACGGCAGTTCCTTGCGCATGATCTCCTGGATCTTCAGATAGGCGACCTTGCGGTCCTCCGGCACGAAGAGGCTGCCGCCCTTGGCCAGCAGGTCGTCCACTTCCTGGTTGGCGTACTGCCAGGTGTTCTGGCCGGAGCCGCCCTTGGCCGGGCTGGAGGTGGAGCGGAAGAAGTCGGAGGTGTCCGGATCAGGCCCGGTCAGGAAGTCGAGGCCGACGATGACCGTGTCGAACTGCGAGAGCATCCAGTAGTCGCCCCACATGACGGCCGGCGGCAGGTTGGAGATGGTCATCTCCACGCCGAGATCCTTGAACGACTGCTGCATGTACTGCTGCACCTGTTCGCGGATGTGGTTGCCCGCCGTGGTCGAGCAGGTGAAGGCGAGCTTCACGCCGTCCTTGGCGCGGATTCCGTCGGCGCCCGGCGCCCAGCCGGCGTCGTCGAGCAGTTGCTTGGCCTTGTCCATCGAATATTCGTGCTTCGGCAGGTCCGGATTGTAGTAGATCGACTGCTGCGGCATGTAGCTTTCGGTCGGCGTCGGCAGGCCGTAGTAGAGCGCATCGATGATCGATTGCTTGTCGATCGCATGGTAGAGCGCCTCGCGCACCGCCGGATCCTTGAACTGCGGACGTTCCATGTTGAAGGTGAAGGACTCGACGGTGGAGGCCGGATCGACGGTCACGACCTTGCCTTCGAGCGCCTTGGCTTCGTCATAGTGGTCGGGCGTGATCCACTGCAGGCCGACCACGTCGATGTCGCCGGTCTTGAACTGCGTGTACATGACGTTGAGATCTGGAATGTATTTGTAGATCACCCGCTCGACATGGGGGCCGTCGGCAAAATAGTCGGCGTTGGCCTCGAGCAGGATATAGTCGCCCGCGACGCGCTCCTTCCACTTGAACGGCCCGGTGCCGATTGGCGCATTGTTGTAGGCGGCGGTGTTCTTGTCGGCTTCCGCGCCGAGAATGTGCTTCGGGGTGATGAAGGTGGACGCGAGGATCGACGGATAGGGCGCGAAGGGCCTTTCCATCTTCCAGGTGAGCTCGGTCGGCGAAACGACCGTCAGCTCGCGGACCAGTTCATGACCCGTCTTGCGCCAGGAACGGAAGTTGGGATCGACCAGAAGTTCGAGGGTGAACTTCACGTCTTCGGCGGTGAACGGCGTCCCGTCATGCCATTTCACGTCGTCGCGCAGCTTCACCTTCCACGACAGACCATCGGCGGAAATGCCGCCATTCTCGACGGTCGGAACCTCGGCGGCGAGCGCGGCGACGAACTTGCCCGTCTCATCGACGTAGAAGAGCGGGTCGAAGATGCTGAAATGAATGCCTTCATCGACCTCGATATGCGGCATGTGCGGGTTGAAGACGGTGGGCTCCTGCGAGAAGCCGACGGTCAGCTGGCCCTTCGGCGTCTTGGATTCCTGCGCCAGGGCGCGGGTCAGTCCCGGCAGGCCGGAGAGGACCACCCCGGAAGTGCCGAGCGCCAGCAGGCCGAGAACCTGACGGCGTGTCGTATGCATGAACGGCTTTTTCTGTTCGGACATTTTAGTTCCCCTTCATCCGATGGATTGCTTTGATCTCATGTCGTTGCGTCCGCCTCTTCGGGCGGTAGGCCTCCCCTCGGCAGTTGCCTGCCGCATGCATCGGAGACAGGCGGCCAGGCCGCCTGCCCCCTCACCTTTAGAAGCCGCTGATCAGTTCGATCTTCGAACCATCGGAAAAGCGGCTGAAACGGAAATCGCGGCGATCGACGAGCGGTGTGCGGCCGGTGACGATATCCGCCATCAGCCGGCCCGCCGCCGGACCGATGCCGAAGCCATGGCCGGAAAAACCGGTGGCGACGTGGAAGCCGGGGATCGCGTCGATGGCGTCGATGACCGGAACAGCGTCCGGCGTCACGTCGATCATGCCGCCCCAGCGCTGGGCGATCTCGGCCTTCTTGAACACCGGGAAGGCCTGCGACAGGCGTTTCAGGGCCGCGTCGGCCATGGCCTTGGGGGATGGGATCGAGCACGCGGTTGTATTCGAGGCGACGCCTCATCAGCGCCCAGCGCCGCGGAATCGGGCCTCGTCGAAGAATCGGCCGCCGAGCCGGAGCCGAAGTGAGCGCCATTCATGCGACAGGGCCGGCGGAATTTCAGCGCATGGCGGAAGGAATCCGGCACGATGTCGACGATGTTCTGAAAACCGTCGGCGATCGTGTAGCCGCCGTCCTGGCGCTTGCGCAGCGCAAAGCCGCTCGCCCACAGGGCCTCCTCCGGTCCTCCCTCCAGCGGCTTCGTGCGAAGGACCGAGTTCAGGACCTTCAGCTGCGGCAGGTCGAGGCCGTTATTGCCGAGGAAGAGGCTGGACCAGGCACCGCCGGCGAGCACGACCGACTTGCAGGCGATCTCCCCCCGTTCGGTCACGACGCCCGACACGCGGCCGCCGGACAGCTGAAGGCCGCGAACGGCGCATTCGGTGAGGATATGAGCACCGCGATCGCGTGCAGCTTCGGCAATGGCGGGCGCTGCCTTCTGCGGCTCGGCGCGGCAATCGCCGGCCGTGTAGAGCGCGCCCGCGATCTTCATCGTATTGCCGGGATATTTCGCGTTGAACTCAGCGGCACTCAGCATGCGGGATTCGATCTGGTAGCCTTCGAGGTTCCGGTTCCAGCGTTCATGCTCATCGAACTGCTTGTCGTCCGCGCAGGTGAAAACGATTCCCGATCGCGTGAAACCCGTCTCGCGACCCGTGCGCCGATTGAGATCAGCCCAGATCCGCAGCGATTCAGCCATCAGCGGCACCTCGCGCGGGTCCCGCCGGGAGATGCGCACCCAGCCCCAGTTGCGGCTGGATTGCTCGTGGCCGATGCCGCCCTTTTCGCAGAGCGCGACCCTCAGGCCGCTGTCCGCAAGTTCCAGGGCAGTCGAAGTTCCGATGATCCCGCCACCGATGACGACGACATCCACCTCTTTGGGCAGGTCGACATCGCCATGGACGGGAACGACATAAGGACCGGGCATGTCAGAAAAATTCCTCAAGCTGGCAGTTGACGGCGAATTCGGCGACGGACGCTTCGTTCGGAAGGGAAAGCAGCATGGCGATGATGCGGGCGAGATCGTCCGGCTGCGTCAGCTGATCGCTGGCGCGATCGGTGAGTGCGGCCGCCATGTCGGTGGCGACGAAGCCGGGGCACACCGCGGTGGCGCGCACGCCCTTGTCGAAACCGGTCTGGCGGATGGCGTGCGCAAGCGCGACGGCCGCAAATTTCGACAGCGAGTAGCTTCCTGCAGCGGCCGACTTGACCCGCTTGCCGGAGAGCGAGGCGAGGATGATGACTCGGCCCCGGCCCGTTGCGCACAGCGCCTCCCAGGCCGCCTTCGCCAGCCGCCGCGGCGTCTTGACGTTGACCGACATCATGGCCTCGATGTCGTCGTCATCGGCTTCGATGACCGTCTTCGGGATCATGATGCCGGCATTGGCGACCAGCGCGTCGATCCGGCCGAAGCGGTCGAGTGCCTGGCGCACCCAGCGCGCTTCGCCGCCCACGTCGCCCGCATCATAGGCCGCAAGCTGAACCCGGTCCTCATGGCCCGCGGCCCAGCCCGGCATGACCGGCGTACGCATGCCGAGCGAGACCGACCAGCCCTGCTGCAGCAGTTCGGCGGCGACATGGCTGCCGATGCCGCGACTGGCGCCGGAAATGAGCGCGACGGAACCTTTGGGATGACCGTTCATGAAAGCCCCACAATCCGCCGATAGGCGCGCCGAAGAATGTCGATGAGCAGCTTCTGCTCGTCTTCCGGAATGAAGGAGAAGAAGTCGCGGGACTGCTTGGGCACGATCTCGCGAACCTTGACCGCAAGGGCCGCCCCGTCTCGGTGATGTAGAGTTCCTGCGCGCGGCTGTCTTCGGGCGAGACTTCGCGCCGATCAGACCGTGGTCGACCATCTGGTCGATGAGCCGCCCATGGCCGAACGGTCCCTCAGGATCAGATGGGCGATCACGGACGGGCGGATGCCCGGATAGTCGTCGACCAGCAGCAATGTCGTGATCTTTCCGGTTCCCTTCGCCACGTCCAGCCCCTCGAGCCTTTCGTCGAGATCACGGGAAACGGCGATGTTGACGGTGCGGATGTAGAAGCTCAGCGTATCTTCCAGGACATCGATGTTGATGTCCTGCGGCATGGTCGGCGGTTTGGCAGGCGGTTTGCTCATGGGGGTTCCGTTCGAATGGACAAAAGGGCTCCCGTCCGGCAACGCGCTCTCCAGCGCGCCGTCGTCAGGGTCTTCCGGCCATGTCGTAGTGCAATTTCGTGCCCATATGAAAGGGCAATTAGTGGATAATATCAACTATTTTCTTGGCATAATTTTGATTATTTTCACTTTAATATCAATGATTTAACAAAAAGAAGCGTCAACGCCGGCCCTGCGAAAAGCCAGCGGAAAGAGGGCCGCAAAGGCCGGAACGGGACTGGTGGGAGGGGGCCACCCCCCGCCATTGGTCGCCGTTCGTGATCAGACAGCCACTGCGGCCGGTTCCCAGTCGGCGCCGGGGATCGCGGCGACGAGCTTGCGGGTATAGTCGTGCTGCGGATCGCGGAAGATCCGCGTCGGCGGGCCCTGCTCGACCACCACGCCCTTGTGCATGACCAGCACCTCGTCGCAGATCTGGCTCGCGACCCGCAGATCGTGGGTGATGAAGATCATCGCGACCTTCGTCTCCCTCTGCACCCGGGCCAGAAGCTCAAGGATCTGCGCCTGGATCGACACATCGAGGGCCGAGACCGCCTCGTCAGCCACCAGGACCAGCGGATCGAACATCAGCGCCCGGGCAATCCCGATGCGCTGGCGCTGGCCGCCGGAGAACTCGTGGGGAAAGCGGTCATAGGACTGCTCGTCGAGCCCCACCACTGCGAGGAGCCTGAGCGCCTTGGCGCGCGCCTCCTGAACCGTGGTGCCGTGCGCCACCGGCCCGACCGTCAGGATCCTGCCGATCGTATGGCGCGGATTGAGCGAGGCGAAGGGATCCTGGAAGATCATCTGGATATAGGGCCGAAGCGGCCGGAAACTCTCTTCCGTCATTTGGGCAATGTCGCGCCCGTCAAAATGGATCGCGCCGCCGTCCGGCTCCAGGAGCTTGAGAAGCACCCGGCCGAGCGAGGACTTTCCCGATCCGCTTTCGCCGACAACCCCGAGCGTCTGGCCCTTGCGCAGGCTGAAGCTGATGCGATCCACCGCCTTGACCACCCGTCCCTTGCGGAAGAATGACCCGGTGCTGCGATACTCCTTTTCGAGGTTTTCGACCGTGAGCACCACCGGAGGCTCCTCGCTGACGGCTCCGGCGTTCGCCCGCATGCGCGGTACGGCGGCGACGAGGCGTTGCGTGTAGGGATGCGCGGGATGGACGAGAACCTGGTCCGCCCTGCCCTGCTCCACCACGAAGCCCTTTTCCATCACCACGACCCGGTCGGCGATCTCGGCGACCACGCCGAAGTCGTGGGTGATGAACATCACGCTCATGCCCTTGCGCTTCTGGATCTTGCGGATGAGATCGAGGATCTGCGCCTGGGTGGTGACGTCGAGAGCGGTCGTCGGCTCGTCGGCGATCAGCACGTCCGGATCGAGCGCAAGGGCCATGGCGATCATGACGCGCTGGCGCTGGCCGCCGGACAAGCGGAACGGATATTGCAGACGCATCAGCGGCGGATCGGGCAGCCCGACCTCTTCGAGCAGGTCGAGAACCTTTTGCCTGCGGCTCTCCGCCGTACCATAGCGGTGCGCCTCCAGCACCTCGGCGATCTGGTCGCCGACGGTCATCAGCGGATTGAGGGCAGACAGGGGGTCCTGGAAGATGATCGATACCGCCTGGCCGCGAAGCGGCCTGAGCGTCTCCTCGCGGGCGGCGAGAATGTCCATTCCCTTGAAGTGGATTTCGCCGGTGCTGACTTTGATCACGGGCGAGAGGAGCCCCATGATCGCGTTGGCGGTCACGGATTTTCCCGATCCGGACTCACCGATGATGCAGAGGATTTCTCCTGCACGGAGATCGAATGAAATGTTCTTGACCGCATGGGTGCGCTCCATTCCCGGCGGCAGATCCACCGTGAGATTGCGAACGGACAGCACCACGTCGGCCGACGTGGAGGTTTGCGACATAAGTTCCCCTTGTTTTTTGTCAACTATGTTCGCTTGGTCAGCACTTACCGTGCGCGGGAGATAGTGGACTATATCCACTATATTGTCCAGTGATCGTCGCCCTGGAAACAGAGGATGTCCCCCGCCTTGCCGCGCAAGCCTCGCTGGACGAACTCCTGGAAGCGGCGGAACTCATCGAAAAGGGCTCCCCTCTTACGCCCGCGCTCGACCAGGTCCTCAATCACGGCGCCTCGGTCGGCGGCGCGCGCCCCAAGGCGCTGATCAATGACGGCACGAAGAAATTCATCGCCAAATTCTCCGCAAGCAACGACACGTATAGCGTCGTGAAGGCCGAATTCATCGCGATGAAGCTGGCAAGCGCCTGTGGGCTCAACGCAGCTTCAGTTTCGATGACCCATGCCGCTCGCAAGGACGCGCTACTGATCGAGCGATTCGACCGCACGCGCACACAGGCTGGCTAGGCACGGCGCGCGATGGTCTCGGCGCTGACCATGCTTGGCCTTGACGAGATGCTGGCGCGCTATGCCTCCAACGAGGATCTGGCGGAACTGATCCGCCATCGTTTCAGCGATCCCAAGGACACGTTCAAGGAGCTTTACGGCCGGATCTGTTTCAACGTGCTGTGCAGCAAAACCGACGACCATGCGCGCAACCATGCCGCCTTTTGGGACGGCAAGATGCTGACCCTGACGCCAGCCTATGACATCTGCCCGCAGAACCGCACGCGCAACGAAGCCACGCAGGCTATGTTGATCAAGGGCGGCGGCCGCGCCAGCACCCTGAAAACCTGCCTTGCGGCCGCGCCTGATTTTCACCTGAAAGAGGTGGAAGCCGCAGCGCTGATCGAGCGCCAGATCACGGCGATCGCCGAACACTGGCAAGAGGTCTGCGACGAAGCCGACCTGAGCCACGTCGACCGCAAGCTGTTCGCCGGGCGTCAGTTCCTCAACAGCTACGCCCTTGAGGGGCTCGATGACCATACGGCCCTGCAGAACGCGTTTCGTGCCGCTCGGGATCTGCTGATCTCAGGATGAGTCGCCCGAGATTAAGGCGACGCGGCGGCTCAAGCGCAGTCGGTCAGACCCATCGCGCGCAGCGCAGGGCAAGCTGATGCCTATAGCGCCACATGGAGAAAATCCGCACTGTCGTTTGGTCCAAGAGCATGGTAGAAAGAACAATGATAGAAATAATAGAGACTTAGGTAGTATCGAGAGGCCGATGAAAAACCCCTTCCATTCCCACACCGTTAGAGTGACAGCATTCATGCTAACCCTCCTGGCAACGACCAACGTCAATTCGGCGGATGTCATTGACCAGGCGCCTGAGCAGGCGGTGGAGGCACGCCCTCTGACGACTGGCGAACTCTACGACATCTACGCAAACCGCACCTGGATCTGGGAGGACGGCGCGGGCTATTTCGAGGTCGCCGCCCGCCGCTTCACGGCCTTCACAAAGAGCGGACGTAACGGAAGCTATGCCGAGGGTCGATGGTTCCTGACGAATCCGGGACGCGCCTGTTTTCGCGCGACCTGGTCTGCCGCGGATGGGAATGCCGAGGCCCTGACCTGCTTCGAACACAAAACGGACGGCAGAACGATCTCGCAACGTCGGCTGCCAGACGGTGGGTGGTATGTGTTCAGCCACCTTCCCCGCCAGACCGGCGACGAGATCCTCAAGCTGAAGACCGGCAATCGCGTAGCCGCCAGCTACGAGCGTAACAAGCTGGCTCTTTCTCGATAGCGAGGGACGAACGCCCACCGCTTGCCGTGGCGTGATTAACGACGTCGCGCAACCTGCGTCGTTCGCACATTGCCACCCGTCAGCTCCCAACCCGGATCGACGAGTCGGGGTGGTGGACCGGGTGGAAACTCATGGGAGGTGGGGCAGCACCGCACCTCCCATGGTATCAGAGCATGCTCGCGCGCTGGACGCATCGACCCTTCTGGCCGAAGCCGCTCGGCATGCAGACATAGGCCGAGCCCGACACGCGTACCTTTTTGCGCATCTGGGGCCACAGCGGCGTCGTCTGGGCAACCGCCTTCACCATCGGAGCTCCCCTCTTTTCGGCGAAACTCGGCGCAGCCGTGAACGACAGGCAGGCCGTCGCCAGCATGATCCTGGCGATCACGTTCGGGAGGCGTCGCTTCGGGGCGCGATCGACGGATGGGCTGTCTGGCATGGAATCGTATCCTCTTGGGTTGGCACCGCCGGCACTCCCGGCTTTGGAATCAGTCTAAAAGACGAATATTAACGTCCACTAACACTGATCCCGGCAATTCTAAGGAATCGCGGGTGATGACCGATTTTTTTCGTTTGGAGGACACGGAATTCAGCCAGCAGGGTGCCGGGCCTTCTTCTTGAGGTGCCACCGCGCCGTCTCCACGATCTCGCCGATGGAACTGTGTGTCGGCTGCCAGCCGAGGACGGCGCGCGCCCTGAGGCATCCGCGACCAGCACCGCCGGGTCTCCGTCTCGCCGCGCGCCTGTCGATGGGGAACCTCAAGACCCGTGACGTCCGGACGGCTCGATGACCTGCATGACCGAACAGCCGGCGCCGGTGCCAAGATTGAGCGCCTGCGACGCCTCCCCGGCGGCGCGTCGAGGGCCTTACATGGCATCGGCGATCGGTGACGGAATAGTCCCGAATGCAGGTCCCGTCGGGAGTGTCGTAGTCCGAGCCGTAGACGGTTACGTCCTCGCCCTGCTGATCCGCGGCCGCCAGCACGAGCGGAATGATGCGGGTTTCCGGATCGTGGTCCTCGCCAATCTCGCCGTCCGGATCGGCGCCCGCGGCATTGAAATAGCGCAGCGCGATCCATTGCAGGCCGTGCGCGATTTCGAAATCCGGCAGCATCCGTTCGAACATCAGCTTCGACATCCCGTAGGGATTGATCGGCCGCTGTGCATCGGTCTCGGCTATCGGCACCCTGTCGGGAATGCCATAGGTCGCGCAACTGCTTGAGAATATGAGACGCTTCACGCCCTGAGCGATCATCGCCTCGAGCAAAGCGAGGCTGCCGCCGACGTTATTGCTGTAATACTTCCGCCGGCAACGGATTGGCCCAGAAGGCGAAGCTCATAAATGATCGCCGCCTCCGGTCGATAACGCGAGATGACCTCGTCGAGCCGTCGACGGTCGCGCACGTCGCCATGCTCGAAAGGCCCCCAGCGCACGGCCTCGCGATGGCCGTTAACCAGGCTGTCGTAGGTAATTGGCCGATAGCCGCGCGCGGCCAGCTCCTTGCAGACGTGGGAGCCGATATATCCGGCTCCGCCGGTGACGAGAATGGTCTTCATCTTGCTGTACCGGTCCAAGTGTTTCTTCTTCTCTCAGCGTTACGATAAAAGCCGGCCACAAAGCTACCAAACTTTCGGCCGAATCACGCCGTAGGGCCTGCCGGGGCCTGGACGCGAATTGAGTTCGCTGCGGTGAGCGACATCGCTGCATCAACTGCGGTCCCCAAATGCGAGAACTCGTTAGAAGACAACGGATCGCTTTAGCATTTCCGAAATCACGTGATGGGAGAATGACGATTGGTTCACCTAGGAACGATGGTGATGAAGGGCATTGTGATGGGCTTGGTGTCGATAGCCGTTCTCGCGCTGGGCGGCGTGGCGGCGATCCCGGCGACGGCCCCGAAGGGCGTGACGGAGGAGAACGCGCGGGTCGCCCTCGGCGTCTACGATCCTCATCGCGAATTCGCCGGCGAAAGCGACGTGGATATCGAGCACATCTTCGTCTACTGGCAGGCGCTGGACGTCCAGGATCTGAAGGGCCGGCTCGCCTATGCGCGAAAGCGCGACCGCGCGATGATCGTCACCGTGGAACCCTATACCAAGGCCGCCAACTGGCGTGACGGCGGTGAACGGCTGTTCGGCGACATCACCGCCGGCAGATTCGACAAGCAGATCGATACCGTCTGTGGCGCAATGGGCGATTTTGGCGGCCGGCTGCTGGTCCGCTGGGGCCACGAGATGGAAGACGCCACGGGCCGCTATCCCTGGGCGCGAAAGGACAGTGAAGGCTACAAGTCGGCCTATCGATATTTCGTGGATGCCTGCCGTCGCCACGTGCCGGACGCAGCCTTCGTCTGGTCCCCGAAGGGCGAGAAGAATCTCGCGCGATACTATCCGGGAGATGCCCATGTCGACTATGTCGGCCTGGCAGTCTGGGGCCTTCAGGCCATGGATCGGGACTATTTCGGAGGCTGGCGCGATTTCCGGCAGACCTTCAGGGAAAAATACGACCGCGTCGCCGGCTTCGGCAAGCCGGTCCTGATCGCCGAGCTGGGTGTGTCGGGCGATGCGGCCTACCGGCGCGACTGGTTTGGCAGTCTCTATGACACCGTTTCCCGGCGCGGCGAGTTCGGCCTGCTGCAGGGCGTGGTCTATTTCAACGACAAGGAACCGCACCAGTGGCCGCTTGGTTACGGTGCCCCGGACTGGCGCATCAAGAGTGGTTGGTTCGCGAATGCCCGACGCCTGTCGACGGCCGTGGCCCAGAACACGCCCTGAGCGATATCCCTGGACCGAAACCCTCAATGGCAAAAGGGCCGGCTCATTGCCGGCCCTTCGTCTTTCACCATGTGCTCGGCCGAAGGCGTCAGCCGCGCTTCGGACGCTGCGGGTAGGACGGAGCGTCGCGCACGACCCGCCAGTTCGGCGTTCCGAGCCCGTGCGGCCAGGGCCAGACTTCCTTGTCGTTGAAGTAGACGACTTCCTCGAGCGCCGGGTACTCGGGATAGCCGAGCGTCGCTTCCTCGACCCACTTGGTGATGTATTCCTTGCTGCCTTCATACGCCAGTTCGGCGACCCAGATCGGCTTGCCGAACCCGGACGACTGTTCGTATCCCTGCTTCACGCTCTCCGCGAAGGAGCGCGGCCCGCCGAATTCGATCTTGTCGAAATCCTCGTAGCCGAACACGCTGAGACCGATGATGTCGACGAACTCGTCACCGGGATAGTAGTCCTGCAGACCCTTTTCGCCGCGCGGCGACCACATCATGGTGGCATTCGGCAGCGTCTTCTTGACGATCGCATGCATCCGCTTGAAGGCCTTGATATAGTCCGCCGGCGGCCACAGCGACCAGGTGAAGCGGCCGTAGGGGTTCTCCATCTCATGCGCCCAGCGGATAATGATCGGGCACTTGAAGCCGGAGACCGCGTCGCAGATGGCTTGCATGTTTGCGTCGTAGTAGCCGGAAAGGACGCGCTGGCGCAATTGGTTCGACGAGACGTTCCAGTCTAGGTCCCAGGACCAAGGCTCGACGGTGATGAGGATTTTGCGGCCGCGTTCGAAGGCATAGGCGTCTGCCATGCCCAGGCCGGACAGGTCGACGTCCTCCCAGGGCAGGAACAGGTGCTCGGTGACGTCGCCCTTCTCGTCCTTAAAATCGCCATAGGGGTCATAGGCGCCGAACCGGGATCCGTCAGGATGAATGATCGGACGCTTGTCCTTCATCACATCCCTGAAAGGTGCCGCGTCCTGCGCTTGTGTCCGCCCGGCGGCAAACACGAACGTGGCGCCGCCCGCGAGCGCGGCTGCGGTCCGGAACATTCCACGTCGGGACATACTCATGTTCTTCTCGCTCATCGTTAGTTGCCTTTCTGATTTGAATCCTTGGCGCCTATCTCGGCTTTGATCTTCGCTACCCCTCAGATACAAGGTCCCTCTTCGTGAACTTGGCGTACTCGTTTGTCCTCGAGCAGCGGCGTGTGCTTGAATGCATACCATCTCCGCCGACCTCGCGGCGCTGGTAGATGATGCCGTCGGCCTGCTTGTGGAGGAAGCAGGTTCTGCATCGCTTGTAGACGCGGCTCATGCCAAGGGAAACGAGACAGGCGCCGCCGTCGGTGACGAGGAAACGGCCCCGCCATACTTGGGACCATCCTTCCCACGCGTAAAGGCGAGGAACCGTCTCTCCTTGTCGAAGAAGCGCCCGGCGCCCTCGCTCCATCGCCACGAGCGATCCTTGATCAGCATGAAGATTTCGACCGCAGTCAGCGGCCGGCCATCGGCGGGCAACGGCTCCTGCGCAAGGACTGGCCCGACACCGAGCGCGATGGCCGCGGCGAGCGCGACAACGGCCTCTGTCCGTCTGCGTGCCTTGACGAGCTGGGCCCTGTATCTTGCCGGAACCAATCCCATTTCCATTCCCTTGCCTGCGAATTCGAACTACGCGAACTCTTCTTCCGCTTTCCGTGTGAAGGCGTTGATGTCGGGGCTCATGAACTGCGGCTCGAATTGCGCGATCGGATGCGGTTCAAGGCCGGTTCGTCCAATGGTTTCGACCGTAAATCCATATTTTGCCGCCTCCTCCGGCGGATAGACCCGACGCAGGTCGATCAGCAAATGCGACCGCATCACCGACGATAGCATCGCCAGATCAATATGTCTTATACTCTCCCAATCCGTCATTATAACTACCGCGTCGGCACCCTGCGAACATTGATATGGGTCAAGATGGTAGGTGACATCCTTCAAGATCTTCTTCGCCTGCTCGATGCCTTCAGGGTCATAGGCGTGCACGTCTGCGCCTGCTCTCTGCAGGAGCTCGATCAACGGAATGGACGGAGAATCGCGCATGTCGTCGGTGTCGGCCTTGAACGTCAGTCCGAGCACCGAGATCTTCTTTCCCTCCACTTTGCCGTGCATAATGTGACGCACCTTCAGCGCCATCCGGCGCTTGCGGGCGCTGTTAGCCGCGACGGTTTCCTCGACGATCCTCAGGTGGACGCCGAACTCCTGCGAGGTGCGCACCAGCGCCAGCGTATCCTTGGGGAAGCATGAGCCGCCATAGCCGGGACCCGCCTGGAGGAATTGCGGGCCGATGCGGCTGTCCGTTCCCATGCCAAGCGCCACGTCGGCAATGTCGGCATCCACGGCCTCGCACAGATCGGCCATCTCGTTGATGAAGGTGATCTTGGTCGCCAGGAACGCGTTCGCGGCGTACTTGATGAGTTCGGCGCTGCGGCGCTTGGTCTTGATCAGGCGATAGCCCTTCGCCTGCAAAGGCGCGTAAATGGCGCTCAACGTATCTTCGGACGCCTTGTCGTTGCACCCGATAACGATACGATCCGGCTCCATGAAATCTCCGATCGCGGATCCCTCGCGCAAGAATTCGGGATTGGATGCGACATGGATCGTGATGCCGGGACGAGTCTTCCTGACGATCCGCTCGACGGCGTCGCCTGTGCCGACGGGAACGGTGGACTTGTCGACGATCACCGCGCCGGGTTTCAGCACGGCGGCGAGCTCACGCGCGCATTCGTAGACAAAGGAGAGGTCGGCCTCGCCGTCGGTCTTGCGGGGTGGAGTGCCAACCGCGATGAACGCCGCATCGCAGGGCGCCGCGTCGGCGATCTTCGTCGAGAAGGTCAGCCGTCCGGCGGCCACACCCTCGTGGACGAGCGTCTCGAGGCCAGGCTCATAGATCGGAATGCCGCCCCTCTGCAGCATGACGATCCGTTCCGCGTCGATGTCGACGCAAATCACATCGTGGCCCATTTTGGCAAAACACGCGCCCGCGACCAAGCCCACATAGCCGGTGCCGACGACTGCAAGCTTCTTTCCAACCATTTTTTTCACTCCGGTTTCAATACTCTTCAGCGCGGGGATTCCAGCGCGGCTCGAATCTCAGTTCTGGCTCGCCCGACATCGATTGGCCGGCGCCGGAGTAGGAGTAGATCCGTCGCGTCAAGGAGAAAGCGGTAATGCCCTCGTTCCAGGCCGCTAACCCCTTCAGTCCGTTATCGTGAACGGCGAGGCTGATACCGCCGCTCAACGTCGCGAACAGGACTGCGACCAGCAGGCCCTGCGCGGTTCGCGGCAGGAAGTCTGACCCATTCTCCAGACTGTGCCGGATCAGTACGAGGAGCGTGAGACCGCCATAAATGACGGCATTCATGATATTGAACACGTAGAAGCCGGCAGCCGTGCCGGGGTCGCGCACCAGCCAAGCCGTGGCGGCAGAAACGAGCGCAAGGAAGAGATAAGGAGCGATCACCCGGAAGGGCAGCGGCGCCGTGCTCTTTTGACCTTTAGGGGTAACGCGGAAATCCGCGACCCGGCCGCCCAGATGGTCGATGATCGCCGCCACCGTGCCGATAAGAGACCAGGGCCAGCGCAAGAAGAGAAAGGCGATGCCTTCCCAGGAGAGGATCTTCGCATCCGCGGGACGGAACATTCCTGTCGAGCGCCACCAGTAGGCCAGGATGAGAACCACCGTCGAGACCGGAAGCATATGCGTGAAGAAATCGAAATAGGTCGCGTTGACCATCGGCGCGCCGCTCAGCAGCGAGTAGAGCGGCATCACGTACATCATCGCCATCATGACCGAAAACAGCGGATACCAGAACTGCGAGAACAGGAACTGGAACCGAATGCGCCCATGGAGCCTCGGCATGTAGGTCGGCGAGTATTTCAGAAGGATCGTCATCAGGCTGCGCGACCACTGAAACTCCTGCACGACGAGGTCGGTGAAGGTTTCCGGCCCCGCGCCGTGCGCGATCGCGTTGACGGCATGGACCCCGCGCCAGCCGCCGGCATTGAACAGCAGGGTGGTGGAGTGGTCCTCTGCGAGTTCCGGACCAAGGCCGCCGATCTGCTTCAACGCAGCTGTGCGAACCGTGTAATGCGAGCCGATGCAGAGCGGGCCCCACCCCGAATTGTATCCGACTTGCAATGCCCCATGCAGGCTGGCCTCGACATAGAGCCGTCCCCGCGCCGCCCAGTTTTGCTCGGCATTGGTGTCGCAGATGCTCGGTGCTGACACGTAGCCGACCTTCGGGTCGATGAAGGGCGCCACGGCGCGCTTCAGATATCCGGGAGACGGCACGTGGTCGGCGTCGAACTGGGAGACGATGTCATAGCGGCTGTAGCCGTAATGATCGTAGAAATAGGCGAGATTGCCTTCCTTGCAGCGTGCCCGCCGGGGCCAGTCGGCCCGCTGGTAGTCCTCGGCACCGCGCCGGGTCGAGACCCGAACGCCATTTTCGTGACACCATGCGAGTGTTTCGACGCTCGGTGCCTCGTCCGCGAGCCAGACGTCGTGCCGCACGCCCTCCTGATGCAGCGCCCCGAGCAGCGTCTTCTGCACGACGGCCAGCGGTTCGGACGGAGCCTTGGTCACGACGGCCGCGATCCGCCAGTCGGACGGCACGTCCACGTTGTCCACAGGCACCGTGGCGAAGGCGAAGATGAAGATGAAATAGGCCGGGATCAGCGTGATCCAGGCGAGCGCGATGGTCACCGCGATGTAGCGCGGATAGCTTTTGACATGCGCGCTGTCGAACCACCATTCGCCGAGATAGCCGACGCAGCCGAGCCAGACGAGGATTCCGATCCAGTTGACCGCCTTTCGCCAACCGGAAAACACCGGCTGCAGAAGCTGCCCGTCCGCGACTCGAACCTTCGACTGGAAGGTGCCGTCTCCGATATGCGGGATCGCGCTCATCGCCGCCCGCCTTTCGGCTGCGGCGGGAAATCGGCACGTGGAAACCACTGTCCCTGAGATTGCATGGCGTCACGCGAACTCCGGAACGGTCTCGACCGCCGCCGTCATGGCGCGGCCGAAATGGTCGATGGTTGGGCGCAGCCCGTCCGCGATATCGACTCTCGGCCGCCAGCCGAGCAGGGTCGTCGCCCTCGAGATGTCGGGACAACGGACCTTGGGGTCATCGACGGCATTCGCCAGATGCACGATGCGCGAACGGGATCCTGTCATGGCCAGCACGAGTTCGGCCAGTTCGTTGATGGCGATCTCGTGGGGGTTGCCGAGGTTGACCGGCTGTGGATGCTCGCCGTCGAGTTCCATCAGCAGCAAGATACCGTCGACCAGATCATCGACGTAGCAGAAGGACCGGGTATAGCTTCCATCGCCGTAGACCGTCAGGTCCTCACCTGCCAGCGCCTGGACGACGAAATTCGAGACCACCCGGCCATCATCGGCACGCATGCCGGGCCCGTAGGGGTTGAAGATGCGCACGACCCGCACGTCGGCGCCGCGGACCCGGTGATAGTCGTGGAGCAGGGTCTCGGCACAGCGCTTACCCTCATCGTAGCAGGCGCGCGGTCCCATCGTCTTCACGTTGCCGTTGTAGCTCTCCCGCTGAGGATGCTCGAGCGGGACCCCGTAGACCTCGGAGGTCGAGGTGTGCAGCAATCGGGCATCGTTTGCCAGGGCCAGCTCAAGCATGTTGCGCACGCCGAGCACGCTGGTGAGCGCCGTCTTGATGGGATCGGCCTGATAGGCGGGCGGCGAGGCCGGACACGCGAGGTTAAAGATGCGATCGACCTTCAGCGACAACGGCTCGCAGATGTCGTGATGCAGGAAACGGAAGTTCTCGTGGCGCCGGAGTTCGTCCACATGCTGCGGCATTCCTGAGGTCATGTCGTCGACGCAGATGACATGGTCGCCCTGCAGCAACAGTCTCTTGCAGAGATTGAATCCAATAAAGCCTGCACCGCCGGTAACGAGAGATACTCTTGAAACGCTGACTGTCATTTCCGGATGCCCCCCGAACGCTTGAACTCAATGCATTTGGGCTTACGCCCCTTACCTAGTTATATTGATATGTTAGAATACCTTAAAATTCTAGGGGTGAATTTCCGTAGAGCCGTGTTAGTGCTATTTTAACCAATAAAAGTCAGAGCACTGCGTTTACACCGCCCGATCAGAGCAGTGCTGGCAGCAAGCTGACGGGACAAATCATGGTGGCAATGCTGCGCGCCGGCCCGCTTGGCCGTTACGTCCTCTCCCTAAGCATGTTCGACGAGCTGAACGTGCCCCCCCCCGGAAATGTCCCCGGTTTGAGGTTCGTCTATTCTCCGGAGAAGGAGACGGAGAATGATGCGTTCCCGTTTCAGCGACGAGCAGGTCATCGGTAAATTGAAGGAACATCAGGTCGGGCTTTCGGCTGTTGAGCTGTGCCGCAAGTATGGTGTCAGCGACGCGACCTGTTACAGGTGGGGTTCGCGGTATGGCGGCATGGAAATGGTCGAGGCCAAACTGTGTTTCGGCGTGATGCGGAGGATCAGAAGAACAAGGTCAGATGCCGTGATGCGAAAGGTCCCATGCCGATTGATGATCGGCAGTGAAGCCCGAAAACACTGCGGATCTGCGGCCCCGGCTGCAGATCACAGCCACAAACAAAGGCGCGAACACGATCCCGCCGACGCGGATGCGCCGACGGCCCGCTCGATCGGCGTCATCCTGTTCGGCGTCGTTCTGATCGGCGTGCTCGCCGAGCTCATGTCGACCTTCATGAACACCGGCCTCAAGGAGATCGGCGCGCCGATCGCGCTCACCACCCCCTCGTCGCCGGCATTTCCGCCGGGCCAGAGATCCTGACCGCACTTCACGCCGCCCTTGCCGACCGCATGCAGGCGACGGTCAGCATCGCCATGGGCGCCTCGCTCTCCACCGTCATCCTGACCGTAGCCGTCATCGAGGCGATCGCGCTCTACACCGGCCAGCCCTTCATCATGGCGATGAAGCCGGTGCAAACCGTGATGGTCGCCATCACGCTGATCGCGGCGGCGATCAACCTCAACGACGGCGAAACCGACGCAATCGAAGGCATGACCCATTTCATCCTGTTCGCCACCTTCATCATGCTGTCCGTCCTCGGCCTTTGACGGCTTTTCCTCACCCGGAAGGGCGGAACTTTTCCCACCCTTGCCGCTTTCCCCGGACATGGAACCCAACTTGGTGAGTGGTTCGCCCCATTCTCACCAAGATGGCGGGCCAGAAACCTCCCGCGGTCGCGGGGGGCAAACTCGGGAGCCGAATCTTGAAGAGACTCGACATCATCGACGGCATGCGCGGCTATTTTCTGGTCTTCATGCTGATCAACCATCTGGTCTTCACCGGCGGCCTCTGGCTCGTCCAGATCAACCACCGCAACCTGGCCTTCGTCGAGGATGCGCAGGGCTTCGTCTTCCTGTCCGGCCTGCTGACAGGGATGGTCTATGCCCGCAAGATGATGAAGGATGGCTATGCCGTCGCCCGGGACCGGATCTGGTCGCGGGTCTTCGAACTCTACCGCTACGCCATGGGGATCGTGCTGGTGATTCTCGCCCTGCAGCTCATGCTGCCCGGTGCCGCGGAGATCTGGACCAACTGGCTCGGCGCAACCCGAGTGGACGATCCGCTGCGTCTCGCAGCCATTGCCGGCTTCCTGTTCCAGCCGACCTTCATGGACATCCTCCCGCAATACATCGTCTACATGTTCTTCGCGCCCGCCATCATCTGGCTGTGCATCCAGGGGCGGTGGAAGACCGTGGCCATCATCTCCGTGCTGGCGTGGATGGCAGCGCAGCTCGGACTGCAACGCATCGTCACCTATCCGGTCAGCGACTGGCTGTCCGGCGGTGCAGCGTCGGAAAAGGAGGGCATTCGCGCCTCGTTCAACCTGCTCGGCTGGCAGATCGTCTTCTTTGCCGGCCTGCTCGCCGGAACGCTGACCTCGATGAAGAAGGTTGAGTGGACCCGCATCTTCGATCCCCGCAAGGATTTCATCGCCAAGGCGGCGCTGGCCGTCTGCGCCTTCTTCCTGCCGCTGCGCATCCTCACTGCCCACGGCATGATGCCGGGTATCGTGCTGGAAAAATTCGGCCTCATGGAAGTGCGCGCCGACTTCGGTCCGGTCTATCTCCTGAACTTCGCCGCCGTCGCCTATGGCCTCGCCTGGCTGCTGATCGCCGGCCCGCGCCACGAGAACGCGACGATCCGCAAGATCGCCTCGACGCTCACTGGCCTGTTCTCGCTGAGCTATTTGCAGCTGCTCGGCCGGCATTCGTTGCAGATCTATGTCTGGCACGTGCTGATCGTCTACGGCGTCTTCTATCTCGACGGTCGTTTCGGCGCCTTCTCCGACGCGACCAAGACCGTGATCACCTTCGGCTCTCTGGCACTGCTCAGCCTGCCCGCGCTGTGGCGCGAGCGCGACCGCACGCCCGCCACTCCGGCACCCGCGCCGGCCAAATTGCCGGCGACCATGAAGATCGCCACCTGACGGCAGTCATATCACCAACCAAAGAAAAGGGCGGGACCGCGAGGCCCCGCCCTTTCCCAGTCCGTCTATTGCAGCACCTATTTGCAGGCCGCGCAGAAACGCTGGATGCGCTTGCAGGCTTCTTCCAGCTGTTCTTCCGACGTCGCGTAGGAGATGCGGAAGTTCGGGCCGAGGCCGAAGGCCGAACCGTGCACGACGGCCACGCCTTCCGATTCCAGCAGTTCGCTGACGAAATCCTCGTCCGTTTCCATGACCTTGCCCGACGGAGCGGTCTTGCCCATCAGCCCGGCGCAGGACGGATAGACGTAGAAGGCACCTTCCGGCGACGGGCAGACGATGCCCTTGGCCTGGTTCAGCATCGAGACCACGAGGTCGCGGCGGCCTTCGAAGATCTTCTTGTTGGCCGGGATGAAGTCCTGCGGACCGTTGAGCGCCTCAACGGCGGCCCACTGGGCGATCGAGCAGGCGCCCGAGGTTTGCTGGCCCTGGATCATGTCCATGGCCTTGATCAGCTCGAGCGGACCGGCCGCATAGCCGATGCGCCAGCCGGTCATGGCATAGGCCTTCGACACGCCGTTCATCGTCAGCGTGCGGTCGTAGAGCTTCGGCTCGACCTCGACCGGGGTGACGAACTTGAAGTCGCCATAGGTCAGGTGCTCGTACATGTCGTCGGTCATGATCCAGACATGCGGGTGCTTGACCAGCACGTCGGTCAGCGCCTTCAGCTCGTCATGGCTATAGGCGGCACCCGACGGGTTGGACGGCGAGTTGAAGATGAACCACTTGGTCTTCGGCGTGATGACGCTTTCGAGTGCAGCCGCCGTCAGCTTGAAGTTGTTTTCCTGCTTGGTCGAGACGAACACCGGCGTACCGCCGCACAGCGCCACCATTTCCGGGTAGGAAACCCAGTAGGGTGCAGGCACGATGACTTCATCACCCGGGTTGAGGGTCGCCATCAAGGCGTTGAAAAGAATCTGCTTTCCGCCGGTGCCGACGATGGTCTGCTCAGGCTTGTAGTCGAGGCCGTTCTCGCGCTTGAACTTCTCGGCGATCGCCTTGCGCAGTTCCGGAATGCCCGAAACCGGCGTGTACTTCGTCTCGCCGCGGTTGATCGCGTCGATCGCCGCCTTCTTGATGTTGTCGGGCGTATCGAAGTCCGGCTCGCCGGCGCCAAGGCCGATCACGTCGCGGCCCTTGGCCTTCAGCTCGCGGGCTTTCTGCGAGACTGCGATGGTTGCGGAGGGCTTTACACGGGAAAGAGCGTCGGCAATGAAGGCCATTGTGATTGTCCTGAAGCTGTTGATCGGCGGAACCTCGATCGGCCAAGGCCCCAGGTTCAAGTTCTATGGCGAAATCGCTCCCGCGTTTCAAGCGGAAAGCGGCACGGCGCGGGCAATCGCCAAAGTTTTCATTTTTAAGTCTTTCTTAACGCGCCGGTAAGTCTTCGGCGATAGACTTGCGTGCAATTTCGATTCCAAACAATCATGACGCGAAGCCGATGACCACGAACAGCATCTACGCTCAGCTCGTCAAGACAGGAGACGCATGGTCGGCGGCCTATGGCCCCTTCGTGCTGCGCTCCGCCCTGCAGCCGATTTTCAAGAGGGTGGCCGACGGTGTCTTCGACATTCATGCCTTCCAGGGACTGGTGCGGGCCGAGCGCAACGGAGAGGCCTATCCGCCGTCGCAATTCTTCTCTCTGGTCGCCCCTGAGGATCTGCCTGCCGTCGACAGCCTGCTGCGCAGCATCCACATCCTCAATGCCGGCCTGATGCAGCGGGAACGGACACTGGTGCTGGTGAGCTTCCAGCCGCAGCTTTTCACCGACGGCGTCGAGCTGCGCCACGAACTCGACCGCATCCGCCTCGCCGCCCATGAGGCCAGACTGGCGCCCGAACGCATCGTGTGCGACGTGTCGGCCGGCAGCTCTAACGGCAAGGTCTTGGCCCGGACGATCGAGCAGTTGCGCCGCGCCGGCCTGCGCATCTCGATGTCGAACTACGAGGCGAGCGAGCATGACATCCAGGATGTGCTGGCGCTGCGACCCGACTTCGTCCGCTTCGACGGGGACTGGGTTCGGGAATATCTGCACAATTCCGCGGGCTTCGCCCTGCTTCGCGTCATCGTCCGGCAGTTGCAGGACGAGGGCATTGAGCCGATCTTCGAGCGCCTGGAGGAGACCTGGCAGGTCGATCTCTGCCTCGACCTCGGCGTGACCTTGCTGCAGGGCTACGCGCTGGCACGGCCGCAGATCGCCCCCACGGCGTTCAACGACGAGTTTCCGGAAATGCTGCTGCCGCCGTCAGAGCCGGCAACCGCCCCGGCAGCGCAGTCGCAAGCCCAGCCGCAGCCCCCTTCGCCGGCGGCACAGCGTCGCGAGCCCGGGCTGCGCCCGCCCCGCGTGTTCGGCAAGAGGCGCTAGCAGGCCTCTCCCGCAGGCATCGTGCTCAACCGTGAGGCAGGCATCGATTTCGCCACGATATCGCCACGACAAATACCGGATGACGCCGCAATTCGGTCCCCGTGAAGCCCTCAAACGGGGTTCTTCTCGCTCGCATTGCACGAATTCAATTGCGAGGACTGACGAATGTTTCTGGAAGACGAGAGTTCCGAAGCGCGTCCCTGGTTCCAACGGTTCTTTGAGCGCGGCCGCGTGGCGTTTGTCGGCCTGTTCGCCTGCGCCGCCATGTTGATCGGTCTGGCCGCCACTGCCCGTGCCGAGACCGTGCAGGCGCAGCCGCCGGGCAACGCCGCCATCGTCCTTTCCCTCGCCGCCGCCCCGGATGCCAGCGATCAGGCACAGCCGTCGCAACTGGCGACCGCGGTCACCGTTGATCCGATGCCGACCGCCTCGACTCCGATCGTCGCCCCGCGGCTGGTCACCACCCCCACCGGCCTCGCGCTGCCGCGGGCCGAGACGCTCTCCGACAGGTACATCCTTCTCGGCCTGATGATGGTCTGCTTCGCCGCGATGGCGGCGGGCAGCCTGGCGCTCTGGCGCCGCAGCCTGAAGGAACTGTTCCGGGCGGAGACGGGCCGCCGTCGTGTCTGAACATGGCGCCCGCGACCGCCCGCCCCTGTGGCGCCGTCTCGGCCCGGCCGAGCGTGCCGTGGCCCTCTGCCTTGTCATCGTCGCGATCGGCGGCCTGTTGCTGATCGCCGACGGGCTCTACATCAAGGCCAAGGCGGCGGATTTCCTCCCTTCTTCGGGTGCAACGTCCCTCGGACCCTCCGTTCCGCAAGTGCTTGACGACCGGAGGCGCGCCTCAGGCCCGGTGCGCCCAGCGGTCCCGTTCTTGGGCTCGCCCCTTGCCAACGCAGCTTCACTCCCCAGATAGAACTCTGGATCACAGGAAGGCCGCCAGATGTTCAGGACCACCGCAAGACAAAGCCCGGGCTATTGCGTGCGATCAACGGCCTATGCCGCGCTCGCCCTTGTGCTGGCGGCAGCTCCGGCCATGGCAGCCGATCGCTTTTCCTCGAAGAAGGCAGAGCTGGAAGTCACCGTGCTTGCGACCGGCCTCGAACATCCGTGGTCGGTCGAAGTGCTGCCGGACGGCGCCTATATCGTCACCGAGCGGCCCGGACGGCTGCGGATCGTGCGGGACATGAAGCTCGGCGAACCGATCGCCGGCCTGCCCGAACTCTTCGTCGGCGGCCAGGGCGGCCTGCTCGACATGGCCCTCTCTCCCGACTTCCCCGAAAGCCGGAAGCTCTATTTCACCGCCTCCATACCCGGGGCCGGAGGCCAGGGAACGGCGCTCTTCGCCGCCCGCCTGTCCGACGACGAGGCGAAGCTGGAAGACGTCGAAAAACTCTTCGCCATGAACCGCTTCACCGACACCACCCAGCATTTCGGCTCGCGCATCGCGATCGCCAGGGACGGCAGCCTGTTCTTCGGCATCGGCGAGCGTGGCGACATGGATCGGGCGCAGGACCCGCAGGATCATGCCGGCTCGATCCTGCATGTCGGCACGGACGGCAAGCCTGCTGCCGGCAACCCCTTCGCCGATGGCGGCAAGGGCCTCCCCGAGATCTGGTCGATCGGCCACCGCAATCCGCAAGGCATCGTCATCGATCCCGCCGACGGCACGCTCTTCACCGTCGAGCATGGTGCGCGCGGCGGCGACGAGATCAACGCGCCGAAAGCCGGCAGCAATTACGGCTGGCCGGTCGTCTCCTACGGCAAGCATTATTCCGGCGCGGAAATCGGCATAGGCCAGTCGGCCGAGGGCTATGAACTGCCCGTCCACTATTGGGATCCGTCGATCGCACCGGGTGCCATCGATGTCTACCGCGGCGCCATGTTTCCGGAATGGGATGGCGACTTTCTCGTCGCCGCCCTCAAATACGAACTCCTGGCCCGCATCGAACGCGACGAGAGCGGCGCGATCATCGGCGAGGAACGCCTGATCGCTGGCGAATACGGGCGCCTGCGCGACGTAAAGGTCGCCCCGGACGGCTCCGTCCTGCTGGTGACAGACGAGGAAGACGGCCAGTTGCTGCGCGTCAGCCGCGCCGTCTCCCCCTAGTCCGCTGATCGAGGCGGACCTGCCCAGACCGGCGTCCAGTTCTGCGGCCCGCCAAGGTCATTGGCGTCGCAGGCGCCTTTGACCCGCTGGTCCATCAGCACGAGCCCATGGTTGTTGCGCGTCAGGTCGACATGCCACCGGTACCACGAACCGCAATCGCCGGAGCCCCGGCCACGGTGAAAGGACGTCAGTGTCTTCGTCGAGGGTTCGTAGGTCAGATTGTAGGCGATCATCAGGATTGACGGCCCCTCCTTTGTCATGTCCGGAAACACGATGCGGTGGAGGCTGGCTTCGTCGATGCCGAAATAGAGGGCGTACGGTTCGTTGTAGGCACCGGGCGTGCCGCAGGGCATGAGAACCAGACGATTGCCCTCAGCGTCCTCCAGGTCCGTGCCGGGCGCGAACCGGAGCCTCGCCTCGTCCACATGACAGGGGGAGGCTTCCTGCGTGAACGCCGGGAGAATGGGCGCCGGTATCGCGTCATAGCCGTCGATCGCTTTCGCGACAGATCGTTCCGTCGCCGGCATTACGCCGCTTGGTTCGGTGGCACACGTCGCACCGGCAGCCGCCGTCGCGGCGCTGGCGATCGTCAGCAGTCCCCTCGTCAATACTCGCGCTGCCGTCATGTTCCTGTTCGTTTCCGGATGTCTCTCGCCGAACGTTCGTCCCGACGTTCGACCTTGTCGAACACAAAATCAACTGTTACGCCTCGCCTCCCACCATCCATCCGCGATCCGGAACCCCATGTCTCGCATCCAGGCCAATCTCCTCCTCCTTCTCGCCGCCGCGATCTGGGGCGGGGGCTTTGTCGCGCAGTCGGAGGCGATGGAATGGCTTGGCCCCAACTGGTTCAACGCGCTGCGTTTCACGCTGGCGACGCTCGCCGTATTGCCCTTCGCGCTCCGCGAGGGGAAAGGCGCCGGCCGGCCCCTGGCACTTCGCGACTATGGCTGGTTCCTGCTGGTCGGCCTCTCCCTGCTCGCCGCACAGACCCTTCAGCAGATCGGCATCCAGTCGACCAGCGTCACCAATGCCAGCTTCCTCACCGGCCTCTATGTCGTTCTCGTTCCGGTGATCGCCGTCGCCGCCCTGCGGCGTCGTCCGCACTGGGTCATCTGGCCCGCCGCATTGCTGACCGTGCTCGGCATCCTGCTGCTGAACGGCGGATCGCTCTCGGCGCTCGGCGACGGCGACATCCTCGTCATTCTGTGCGCCGTCTTCCTCGCCGTGCAGATCACCCTGACACCGATCGCGGTCAGGATCAGCGAACGGCCTTTGGCGCTCGCCACGGTGCAGTTCGCCGTCTGTGGCCTCGGCGCCGGGCTCGCCGCCACGGCGCTGGAGCCGATCAGCACCGGCGCCATCGCCGCCGCCCTGCCCGAGATCCTCTATGGCGGATTGCTCTCCTCGGGCCTCGCCTTCGTCCTGCAGATCATCGGCCAGCGCTACACAACCGCCCCACAGGCGGCGATCTTCCTGTCGTCGGAGGCGCTGTTCGGCGCGCTGTTCGGTGCGGTGCTGCTGGCGGAATCGCTTCCCGGCATCGGCTATGTCGGCTGCGGCCTGATCTTTGCGGCCATGCTGCTGGTGGAACTCGTGCCGGAGCTGACCAGGCGGCGGGCCCTTGCCGCCTAGCGACTACTTCACCCGATCCGAAAACACGCCAACTTTTCCTAATGAAGGAAGGTTTTGACCAAAAAAAATGCATCGCTCGCGATGCAATCCGCGTCGGGCGAGCAAAATATTTCGCCGAAGAGGCCTCAAGCCCTGAGAATAGGGGCTTTCGGCTCGCCAACCACCGCCGGAAGTTGGAAAACTTTCGCTTGCCAATTTTTAATAAACCAAGCACTCTTTGCGGGTTCGGGCAATTTTTGCAAGCACGGGAAGACCTTATAACACATGCGCGCCGGAGACGCCAAAAGTTCCGGGCAGGTTATGCACTGTAGAGGCGAGTATACTTGCTTTTTTGGCGCCGGCTTGCGGTAACAGGGGCCCCTTTCCTCAAATGTCGAGAAATGCCTGTCGAGCACCCGGTTACGGGTAACATTGCAATGCTGCCCCGCCGACACAGGGCAGAGAGAAAAGGACCTGACGCATGGCCGAGACTGGCATCGTAAAATTCTTCAACACCGACAAGGGCTTTGGCTTCATCAAGCCTGATAATGGCGGCGCGGACATCTTCGTACACATTTCCGCCGTCCAGGCTTCCGGACTGCAGGGACTTTCTGAAAACCAGAAGGTCAGCTACGACACTGAACCGGATCGTCGCGGCAAAGGGCCGAAGGCCGTCAACCTGCATATCGCCGGCTGACACTGACATTTTGCTTCGGCACTGGCTTTTCCGCCCGGCAGGTTTGCCGGGTTTTTTCGTTCAGGCTGCATTCAGCCTTTCGCCCCTATCCTGACTTCATTGTTCGCTATACGCGACGAAGACAATTGCAGGTTACAGGAAGGCAGAGCCATGATGAACTTCGCGAAATATTCCCTGCTGTCGGCTGCGATCGCCATCGTGCCGCTGGCTGCATCGACCCAGGCCAATGCGGGCGACTATTACCGGCGCCATCACAATGAGGACGCGCTCGCCGCCGGTGCCATCGGTCTGGCCGCCGGCCTCGTCACCGGATCATTGATCGCCAGCCAGCCGCGCACCGTCTATGTCGAACCTGAGCCCGTCTATATGGAGCCGGCACCGCGTCGCGTCTATGTCGAGCCGGAGCCGGTCTATGTCGACGACTACCCGCCGGCACCGCGCCCGGTCTATGGCGCAGCCGTCGAGCCGTGGTCGCCGGAATGGTATGACTACTGCTCGGCTCGCTACCGCAGCTTCAATGCCCGCTCGGGCACCTATGTCGGCTACGACGGCCGCTCGCATTTCTGCACCGCCGGCTGAGCCGGCAGCGTTCGAACCCAAGAGAAATGCGCCGCACCGCCGGCGCATTTTTTGTTTCAGCCTTGCAAATGCGCGCTCAGATCCCGCGCAGGAAGGGATTGGTGCGACGCTCCTCGCCGATCCGTCCGCCCGGCCCGTGGCCGCAGATGAAACCGACATCGTCGCCGAGCGGCAGCACCTTGTCGCGGATCGAGGCGAGCAGCGTCTGATGATCCCCGCCGGGCAGGTCGGTCCGGCCGATCGAACCGGAAAACAGCACGTCTCCGACGTGTGCGAAATTCTGTGCGCGGTTGAAGAAGATGACATGGCCCGGCGCATGACCCGGGCAGTGGAAGACCTCGAATTCATGCGCGCCGAACGACACCCTGTCGCCCTCTTCCAGCCAACGATCCGGCACGGTGTTGCGCACCTTCATCGGAACGTTGAACATCAGCGCCTGCTGCTCGAGCTTCTGCAACAGCGGCAGGTCGTCCTTGTGCGGACCGACAATCTCGATGCCGAGGGCTTCTTTCAGTTCCTGCGCCCCGCCGGCATGGTCGATATGGCCATGGGTCAGCCAGATCTCCTTGAGCGTGATGCCGTTTTCCTTGAGCGTCTGGAGGATCACGACGACATCGCCACCGGGATCGACGATCACACCCTCGTGCGTATCGCTGTCGAACAGGATCGTGCAGTTCTGCTGGAAGCGTGTCACCGGAATGATCCCGGCCTGCATTTGTCCCATGGGGCGGTTCCTTCTTTTCGCGCAGGCAGCGCATAACACGTCCCAGACAAAACTCAAATCCGCGCAACCTTGCCGGTAAACTGTGCGATCCCGGTAATTTCGTTGGAGTTTTTCCCCGTCTGCGCTTAGTTTTGCGGCAAAACGGGTGCCGGCCTGACGGTCGTATCGCACTCATCGGGAATGACCGGCAGCCATTGCCGCGGCAGGTCGATAAGACCGCCGCCCAACAGGCGCCGCCAGAACAAGGAAGTGACAAAGTGGCTCGACAGTCTGCGGGTAAGGCTGCCAGGAAAGAACTGCCGGAAATGCCGGTGGTCGACGACAAGACCATCGATTTCGAGACGATCGAACTCCTGTTCTTCGCCTATCGCGATTTCGTCTCGGATCCCGACGCGATCCTCGCCAAGATCGGCTATGGCCGCGCGCATCACCGCGTCGTCTATTTCGTCAGCCGCCGTCCCGGCATGACGGTCGCCGACCTGCTCAACATCCTGCAGATCACCAAGCAGAGCCTCGCCCGCGTGCTGAAGGAACTGATCGACTCGGGCTATATCCGCCAGATGGCCGGCCCGGCCGACCGCCGCCAGCGCCGCCTCTACCCGACGCTGGCCGGTCGCGAACTGGCGCTTGCCCTGTCCGAACCGCAGTCGCGCCGCATCGCCAAGGCGTTGGAGGGCTTCACCCCCGCCATGCGCGAGGGCGTGCACAAGTTTCTGGAAGGCATGAGCCGCTCGGATACAGTGCAGCCCGCGGACACGGCCGGAGTGGACTGACATGGCGCGCAAGATCTTCATTGCCGATGATGCGCCCCATCTCCTCGTCGTCGACGACGACACCCGCATCCGTGACCTGTTGCAACGCTATCTCACCGAACAGGGCTTTCGCGTCACGGTCGCCGCCGATGCGAGCGAAGCCCGCCGCAAGCTGGAGGGACTGCATTTCGACCTGCTCGTCCTCGACGTCATGATGCCGGGCGAATCCGGCCTGTCGCTGACCCGCAGCCTTGCCGCCGACAAGAAG
>JAHRYZ010000339.1:3200-3551 GCA_020621905.1 Rhizobium sp. | reverse complement strand
ATAAAGGATTTTTAACAAGCGCTTGACCGTCACGCCCAAGGGCAATACTCTCTGGCGACTTCAACAAGATCATTGATTTAAGCGGACGAGAACCATGGCCGGTAAGACAGTGACGCGAGCAGACTTGGCGGAATCGGTGTTTCGCAAGGTTGGTCTCTCCCGTACAGAGTCGGCCGAACTGGTCGAAACCGTGATCGACGAGATCTGCAACGCCATCGTCCGCGGCGAAATGGTCAAGCTTTCTTCCTTCGCGACCTTCCAGGTTCGCAGCAAGAACGAGCGGATCGGCCGCAATCCGAAGACGGGCGAGGAAGTTCCGATTTCGCCGCGCCGGGTGATGACCTTCAAGGC
>JAHRYZ010000339.1:0-3190 GCA_020621905.1 Rhizobium sp. | reverse complement strand
AGCAGCGCATTCTGCGTTCGCATCTTCAGCGCAAGGCGAAGCAGAAGCCGCAGAACCCGGCCAGCTGACCGCGAAAGTCGTGGATCAGTCCAGCCAGCCTGTCGAGTTGCTTGAGACTTCCGGCGTAAATCGTCGAAATAGCTGCGAGTCGCGGCGTTTGCGTGCAATGGCTGTGCAGGAGCGGTAAGATGCAATTGGACAAGAGCCCGGACGCTTTTCGCACCATCAGCGAGGTGGCCGACGATCTCGATCTCCCCCAGCACGTTCTGCGCTTTTGGGAGACACGCTTTCCGCAGATCAAGCCGATGAAGCGTGGCGGCGGCCGTCGCTACTATCGCCCGGACGATGTCGAACTGCTGAAGGGCATCCGCCATCTGCTTTACGACCAGGGTTATACGATCAAGGGCGTGCAGAAGCTCCTGAAGACCAACGGCAACAAGTTCGTGATGGCGGTCGCCACCGGCGATGTCGCCACCATGGAAGCGCTCATGGCTGCCGGGGCGGCGAAGGGCGACGAGCCCAAGCTCGGCCCCCCGGAGGAGGACCAGATCGTCGGCCGGCCCAAGGCCAAGGCCAGCGGACGATTCTTCGGCTTCGGCGGCAGCGACGACGACATGCCGGAAATTTCCGTCGGCAAGGGAAGTTCCGTCGGCAAGGAAGACCGGGCCCTGCTGCAGGAAGCCCTGTTCGATCTGCTGGAATGCAAGCGCCTGCTCGACCAGGTGAGGTGAGGGGCAGCCTCCTCGGCAAATTCGTCGCTTTTACCCCTTGCGTGCCGAAGCCCTTGCCATTATGGAGAACGTGCTTTGCGAAAAGCAGGTCGGGGCGTAGCGCAGCCCGGTAGCGCACTTGACTGGGGGTCAAGGGGTCGCGTGTTCGAATCACGCCGTCCCGACCAATAATTTCTTGATATCCCAGCAGAAATCAGGATGTCGCCTCTGGCGGCTTTCTGCGTTTTTGGGCTTGCTCTCTGAGAAGCCAAGCGCAACGAGCGGTTTGAGGCACCGGCTTTTCCGGGGCCGTGCACCGACCGTTATGGCATTTCGGCGCTTCCCTTCGTGCTCCTTGTATCAGGCCTTACTTTTGACATCACTCATGGGCGATGATCGGTTTCTGTTCCGTCACGAGGTCACGATGTCCTACCTTTCCGTCTACAGTTTTTCCTTCGATCGCTCCAGTCAGACCTTCTATGCGCAGGGGGCTGCCGACTTCCCCTATTACGATCCATCGACGGGCGAGGATCTCAGCGACTGGCGCTTCTCCTCCATGATCGACGGCTATAATGTCGGCTCAGGTTACGGGTTCGGCTATATGTCGTTCACTGCCTTCAATGACTACGTGTCGAGCGGGACACACACGATCTCCGTCACCGCCTACAATGAGTGGACCGGCCAGGCCCTGCGCTGGACCGCGGAACTGGTCAACGACACGCTGGCGCGGGCCGGGCGCTACTATGTCGGTACGACTGGCACCGATATCTACTTCGGCGGTGGTTATGACGACGACATTTATCTCGGCTCGGGCAATGATTTCGCCGAGGGTGGGGCCGGCAGCGACCTGCTCGATGGCGGTTCCGGTGTCGACGAATTGCGGGGCGGATCGGGCGCCGATTTCATCCGCGGCGGTACGGGCGCCGACGGCATGTGGGGCGATACCGGCAATGACACATTCTACGTCGACAACGCCCAGGACAAGGT
Organism: Rhizobium sp.; assembly: GCA_020621905.1. Classification (GTDB taxonomy): domain Bacteria; phylum Pseudomonadota; class Alphaproteobacteria; order Rhizobiales; family Rhizobiaceae; genus Allorhizobium. The sequence goes on along the minus strand of JAHRYZ010000339.1, from coordinate 1,493 downwards.
CTTCGAAGATTCCGGCGAAGGCTATGACCTGATCTACACCAGCGTGAGTTACGCCCTTGCCGCCGGAGAACATATCGAGGGCCTCAGGACCTCGAACGACAACGGCACGGCATCGATCAATCTGACCGGCAACGAACTGGCCAATACGCTGGTCGGCAATGCCGGCGCCAACATCCTCAACGGCCGGGCCGGCGCGGATCGCATGTTCGGCTTTGGCGGCGATGATACCTACATCGTCGACAATGCGGGCGACACCGTCACCGAGACCGCCGGGAACGGCGTCGATCTGGTCAATGCCTACGTCACCCACACGCTCTCGGCCAATGTCGAGATCCTGTCTCTCGAAGGCAGCGCCTCGATCAATGGTATCGGCAATGAACTGGCCAACACCATTCTCGGCAATGGTGGCGCCAACATCCTGAACGGCCGGGCCGGCGCCGACCGCATGTCGGGCTATGGCGGCAACGACACCTATATTGTCGACAACGCCAGCGATGTGGTGCGCGAGAACGCCGGTTCGGGGATCGACACCGTGCAGACGGCGGTCAGCCGCAATCTCGACGCCAATGTCGAGCGCATGACCCTGCTGGGGACTGCAAACCTCAACGCGGGCGGGAACTCACTTGCCAACGTGATTGTCGGCAACTCGGGTGCGAACCGGCTGAATGGCGGCACCGGCAGCGACACGCTGACCGGCGGTCAGGCGAACGACATCTTCGTGTTCAACTCGGCCCTCGGCGCCTCGAATATCGATACCATCACCGACTATTCCAATCCCGGCGGCAACAACGATACCATCTGGCTCGAAAACAGCATATTCACCGCGCTGACGGCGACGGGCGTGCTCGCATCGGCCGCCTTCAAGAACCTCGACCTGGCGGCGGCCGACAGCAGCGACCGGATCCTCTACGATCAGGACCACGGCGATCTCTATTATGACCGCGATGGTTCCGGAACGGCTTACAGCGCAATCAAGATCGCCGAGATCTCGAACTTCGCGACGCTCACCTACACCGACTTCTCCGTCATCTAGGCGGTGCCATTGAGCGTCGTCCCGGCGCGGCGCCGACATCCATGGGTCCCAGCGGGACCCATGGGCGGGTAGGACTTTTGCGCTGACGCCTGCCGAGGGTGGAAACCGGCTCCATCAAAGAGAACAGCAAGAGTGGAAAAAGGACCGCCCTGCAGGGGTTTTCTTGTCCTTTGAAGCTTTTGCCCTATAATTGCTGCATCGCAGCACTATATGAAATTTTGAACGAAGCCCGCCGGATGGGAACCGGAGCGCGCGGCGGGGCTTTACACGGGGAGTGATACTTCGAATTTTCGAGAAGGAATTCCTTTTTCATGCGCCTTAAGATTCCCATGCCGTTGTCCTTCATCCTCGGCCAGCAGAAAAAGCTACAGAAGAAGATCCTGAAGGCGATGCCTTCCTTGCCGCTTTCAGCGCCGGCGCGCACCGTGCGCCCGAGGAAGCCGCGCACGGTGCGCGCGCG
>JAHRYZ010000338.1 GCA_020621905.1 Rhizobium sp. | reverse complement strand
GCGCGCGCCGTCGCCGCCCCAGTCGAAGCCGACCGACGGTCCCTGCCAGTAGACCCTGAGATCGCCGGCATTCTTGGTGTAGAGCGTGCCTTCGCCGTACCGCAGGCCCGCGACAAAGGCGCCGGAGCCTTCCTCGCCGAGGACATAGCCGTTCGGCAGGCCCCACTGGCTGACCGCGCGCTCGATCACCGAAGCGAGGCCGCGCGAGACGTTGCCGAAAAACTTGTGTCCGGCGTTGACCAGTTCGTCCGGCCCATAGGTGTTGGGGGTGGGCTGGCGCTGCGGCGGCGGCAATTGCGGCGGTGGCGCCTGCTGCACGGAAGGCGGTGGCGCCTGCTGCGCGGAAACAGGCACAGTCCAGCACATCACCGCGGCGAGCGTCACCGCTGCAAGACGTGAGGTGAAAGTCATGAAAGAACCCCTGGGTATTGAAAGTCTGGCCGCCGCCTTAACCTGATGCCAACAGGGCCGGCGTTAGGTTGCGTCCAGTGTCCCCCGACTCGGATGTTATCGGCACCAACTATGACGGCACAACGGCAGGAAAGAAATGGCGGCGGCTCCGGGATGGGTTTCCGCCCCGGAATAGCCTTTATCGGCTTGCTGGCCAGCCTTGTGGGCCTTGCCGCGCTGGTTCTTCCCGGGCCTGTGGCGCATGCCCAGACCACCGAGCGGGTGATCGTCAACCGTTACACCGGCCTTGCCATCGAGGGGTACGATCCGGTCGCCTATTTCGCCGACGCCTGCGCCGAGCTCGGCCGGCCGGATTTCGAGGCGTCGGAGGCGGGGGCGGTCTGGCGTTTCCGCAACGAGGGCAATCGCGCTTCGTTTGTCGCCCATCCCGAGATTTACGGCCCTCAGTTCGGCGGTTATGACCCGATCGATCTGGCCCGCGGTGTGACTTATGCCGGCAACCCCCGGTTCTGGCTGGTTGTGGGTCAACGGCTTTACTTGTTTGGCCGGGAGGAAAGCCGGGATGCCTTCGCCGCCGATCCCGCGCGCATCCTGCAGGACGCCAAGGTGCGCTGGCCGGCGCTGGAGCAAAATCTGGCGCGCGAGCAGGCCGCCGCGGGATCCCCCCAGGCGATGAATTCCGGCACGATAAAGCCTTCACGCCCGCCGCCGAATTGCAGCTCTGCACCCTGACCATCCGTGATCTTGCCGCCGGCTGCGGTAACGATGGCATGTCCCGCCGCGATATCCCACTCGCAGGTGGGGCGAGGCGGGGATAGATGTCGGCGCCGCCTTCCGCCACCCGGCATAATTTCACCGCCGATCCCAGCATCTCGCGGATGGCGTTAGGCCTGTCAGCAATAAAGGCTTCGGTCCGGCTGTCCCCGTGTGAGCGGCTTACGGCCACGATCCAGGGCTCGCCGCGCGCAGGAAGCTTGCGGGTGTGGATCGGCTCGGCCGCCCGAGGGATGTTTCACCTATTGTCAGCCGCTCGGCGCCTTGCCCCACCAGCCCCCGCCATATCAATCCGAGCGCCGGCGCGCCGACGATGCCCAGCAGAGGGGTTCCGTTGGTCACCAGCGCGAGATTGACCGTAAACTCGTTGCGGCCGGCGACAAATTCCTTGGTGCCGTCAAGCGGATCGATCAGAAAGAAGCTGCCGCGATAGGGCGGCTTCGCCAGATGGACGCGCTCCTCGGACAGCGCCGGTATTTCCGGAGCAAGCCGCGCGAGACCTTCGCCGATGATTCGGTCGGCGGCGAGATCCGCCTCCGTTACCGGCGAGCCGTCGAGCTTGCCGTCGATCTTCATCGCAGCCCGGTTGACGGCAAGAATGGCGGCCCCGGCGCGGACCACGAGGTCGGTCAGGGGCGTCATCAGCGCGGCGGCGGCATCGCGATCGATCACAGGTCCTGATGAACGTGCCTCATTCATGGGCGGTCTCATCTACAGCTCGTCTTTCCATCTGAGCCGCCTTGTGTTGGCAGCGCGCGTCTCCGCAGTGTATCAAGCCAATAAGCATGCGTGATTCGCCGTGTCCGCGCCTGTCATGAATTCCCAGGAACATTTTATGTCTGGCACCCCGTCTCCCGGTCCCGCCCCCGACGCCCTCGAACTGGCGGCTCTATTATGTTCGCGGGTTTGTCATGATCTCATCAGTCCGGTCGGCGCGATCGTCAATGGGCTTGAGGTCCTCGACGACAATCCCAAGCCGGAAGATCGCGAATTTGCACTCGAACTGATCCGCAAGAGCGCCAAGACCGCCTCGGCACGGTTGCAGTTCTGCCGCCTAGCGTTCGGCGCTGCCGGATCGGCGGGCGCGCAGATCGATCTCGGCGACGCACAGACCATGGCGCGTGGTCACCTCGAGGACGCCAAGACCACGATCGCGTGGAATTTGCCGCGCGTGCTGCTTCCGAAAAACCGGGTCAAGCTGCTCCTGAACATGATGGTGATTGCGCAACAGACGATCCCGCGTGGCGGGGTGCTGACGGTCGATCCGGTCGGCGAGGGTGAGGCGTTCGGCTTTCGCGTTGCCGCCGCCGGGCTCAATGCCCGCATGCCCCAGAATATCGCCGACATGCTGAGTTCGGGCCCGGTCTCGAGCATCGATGCCCATGCGGTGCAGCCTTACTATACGCGGCTTCTGGCGGAAGCCTGCGGGCTGAATGTGGTGCTTGCCCCCGAGGGCGAAGCCGTGGTCGTGACCGCTCTGGCGCGTAAACATGGTTAACCAGCAGGTTTAACGCATGCCCCCGGATTCAATGACGCCGTCTTATCTCTTTGTTGATCCCGTTCTTTTCCAATTGCTCAACCAATATTAAACGCTTTGCATAGAAGCTGGCCGAACTCAGAAAGGCGTGTCGAAGTCGCGCGCCGTTGCGTTCGAAGGCCTGTTTCATGGATGATTTGTTGCGGGAGTTTCTGACCGAGACCAGCGAAAGCCTGGATACGGTCGACAATCAGTTGGTGCGGTTCGAGCAGGAGCCGAACAACGACAAGATTCTGGATAATATTTTCCGGCTGGTTCACACCATCAAGGGCACCTGCGGCTTTCTCGGCCTGCCGCGTCTGGAAGCGCTGGCCCATGCCGGCGAGACGCTGATGGGCAAATTCCGCGACGGAATGCCGGTCACGTCGGAAGCGGTCTCGCTGATCCTGAGCAGCATCGACCGCATCAAGGAAATTCTCGCGGGTCTCGAGGCCACCGAGGCGGAGCCCGAGGGCGACGATCAGGATCTGATCGTCAAGCTCCAGGAGATGGTCGAGCGGGGGATGCAGGCGATGTCAGCGGCGGCTGCGCCAGAGGCGGAAGCTCCTGTTGCGTCGCAGCCGTGGAAGACCATACTGGTGCCGCAGGCATTGGAGCGGCCGTTGCGTCCCGGCGAAGTGTCGCTGGATGAACTGGAGCGCGCGTTCCGCGAGACTGCGACCGAAGCCGCGCCGGCGCCGGAGGCGCCAGCTCCGAAACAGAACGCACCCGCCCCGAAGCCGGCGGCTGCGGCGTCCGAACAAGCCGCGGGATCGCCGAAGGAGAAAAAGCCGGCAGCCAAATCCGTCGCTGAATCCGAAGTCCAGGAGGCCGACAAGGTCGCCAACCAGTCGATCCGGGTGAAC
>JAHRYZ010000337.1 GCA_020621905.1 Rhizobium sp. | reverse complement strand
AGCGTCGGTCTCCAAAACCGAAGGTTGGGGGTTCGATTCCCTCTGCCCCTGCCAATTTCTCAGGGTCGCGCGACAGCGCGGCGCAACCGGGCCAGAAAAGCATGTCGAACCAGACTGTCGAAACCGTCGTGAGCCCCGCAGACCGATTCAAGGTCGTGCTTGCGGTCGGCGCGGTGGTTGCCGGTCTGGTCGGCTTCTACGTCCTGTCGGGTCAGCCGGCAATCGTGCGGCTGGCTTCGGTGCTCGTCGGCCTCGCGGCTGGTGTGGCGATCGCCTGGTCCTCCGGGCCGGGTCAGCGTTTCTTCGCCTTTGCGAAGGATTCCTGGTCCGAGGCGCGCCGGGTGGTCTGGCCGGATCGCAAGGAAACCACGCAGGTCACGCTGATCGTGTTCGCGTTCGTGCTTGCGATGGCGCTCTTCCTGTGGCTGGTCGACAAAACCCTCGAGTGGACCCTGTACGACCTCGTGCTGGGCTGGAAGAAGTAAATGACCAAGCGCTGGTATGTGGTTCATGCTTATTCGGGCATGGAAAAGAGTGTCGCGCGCGCCCTGAAGGATCGGGTGGATCGCGCCGGAATGCAGGAACAGTTCGGGCAGATCCTCGTTCCCACCGAGGAAGTGGTCGAGATGCGCAACGGGCAGCGCACCATCACCGAGCGCCGTTTCTTCCCGGGCTATGTGCTCGTCGAGATGGAAATGACCGACGAGAGCTGGCACCTGGTGAAGAGCACCGCCAAGGTCACCGGCTTCGTCGGCGGAATCGGCCGCCCGATCTCCGACAAGGAGGTCGAGAAGATCGGGCGGATGGTGGGGGCGAGAAGCCCCGCCCGAAGGTGCTTTTCGAGGTGGGCGAGCTGGTCCGCGTGAAGGATGGTCCGTTCACCGACTTCAACGGCAACGTCGAGGAAGTGAACTACGAGAAGAGCCGCGTGACCGTCTCGGTCACCATCTTCGGTCGGGCCACCCCGGTCGAGCTCGAGTTCGGTCAGGTCGAGAAGGTCTGACGCCCGCATCGCGGGCGCCGTCGGGCGTCCGCCAAGGCTTTCGCAGGCGCGCCGCCCGGTGCGTCCGTGACAAGAGGAGCGCAAGTAGCCCCGGCAACGGTCCGAAAGCGCGTTTGAACTCAAACCAGGAGTAGCCACACATGGCGAAGAAGATTGTCGGCTTTGTCAAGCTGCAGGTCCCGGCTGGCAAGGCAAATCCCGCGCCCCCCATCGGTCCCGCGCTGGGCCAGCGCGGCCTCAACATCATGGAGTTCTGCAAGGCGTTCAACGCGCAGACCCAGGGGTTGGAGCCCGGCCTGCCGATTCCGGTGGTGATCACCGCATACGCGGACAAGAGCTTCACCTTCATCATGAAGACGCCGCCTGTGACGGTGCTCATCAAGAAGGCCGCGAAGATCGACAAGGGTTCCGCGAAGCCCCATACCGACAAGGTCGGCAAGATCACCCGCGAGCAGGCCGAGGAAATCGCCAAGACGAAGATGCCCGACCTCACGGCGGCGGATCTCGACGCGGCGGTCCGCTCGGTTGCGGGTTCGGCGCGCAGCATGGGCATCACGGTGGAGGGTCTGTAAATGGCAAAGGTTTCCAAGCGCGCCAAGGCGCTCGCGGCCAAGGTCGATCGTCAGAAGCTCCACACGCTGGCCGATGCGCTGGCGCTGGTGCGCGAGTGCGCGAACGCGAAGTTCGACGAGTCGATCGACGTGGCTGTCCAGCTCGGTGTCGACCCCAAGAAATCCGACCAGGTGGTTCGCGGCGCAGTCGTGATGCCGTCGGGTACCGGCAAGACCGTCCGTGTGGCTGTGTTCACGCAGGGTCCGAAGGTTGAAGAGGCCAAGGCGGCCGGCGCCGACGTGGTCGGCATGGACGACCTGGCCGAGCAGGTCAAGGCCGGCAACCTGAACTTCGACGTGGTGATCGCGTCGCCCGACGCGATGCGCGTTGTGGGCACACTGGGCCAGATCCTCGGTCCGCGCGGCCTGATGCCGAACCCGAAGGTCGGCACGGTCACGGCGGACGTCGCCACCGCGGTCAGGAACGCGAAGGCCGGTCAGGTCCAGTACCGCACCGACAAGTCCGGCATCATCCACGCCGGCGTGGGGCGCGCGTCGTTCCAGGTCGAGGCGCTCGAGACGAACATCCGCGCGCTGGTCGAGGCGCTGAACCGCGCTCGACCGACCGCTTCAAAGGGCATCTACCTGCGCAAGGTGGCGGTGTCGAGCACGATGGGCATTGGCGTTCGCGTCGATCCCGCCGCGTTCTCCGCTGCCTCGGCGGGCTGAGCCGCTGACAGCAGGACTTTGGGCTGCCGCCGCAGCCACGGGGTCGCCGGGTTTCCGGTGACGCCAGGAGGCGACGGCAAGTTGTCAAAGACCGCAGGGAGCCAGGACCGGAACAGGCGCAAGCCCGCATTCGGCCAGCGGCTTCAAATGCCGGGCGCAGCTCGTTGCTGCCTCCGGCGCCCTGCGCAGATGGCGGTCCCGAAGAGGGTTTCACCGGTCGCTTCCCTGTGGAGCGGCCGAAGGCTCGAAATCGGTCGCCGTATCAAGGCGGGTGCGAGGGCTTTTTGCCCGAACCCCATTTCCTAGGAGCTGGACCATGGGTCTCAACCGTAGCGAAAAGGCGGTGGTGGTCGAGGAGATCGGTGCGAAGATCGCCGATGCCCAATCGATCATCCTCGCCGAGTACCGTGGTCTGGAAGTCGATGCGATCACCGTTCTGCGCCGCAAGGCGCGTGAATCGGGTGTGTCCCTGCGTGTGTTGAAGAACACGCTGGCGCGCCGCGCGGTGGCCGGAACGCCGTTCGAGGGCCTCGCCGACCAGATGGTCGGCCCCCTCCTGTACGGCATTTCGACCGACCCCGTGGCCGCCGCGCGCGTGCTCAACGACTTCGCCAAGGGCAATCAGAAACTGGTCCTGAAGGCCGGCGCGATGAGGGGTTCGCTCCTCGACGCCGATGCCGTGAAGGCCCTGGCGACGATGCCCAGCCGCGACGAGCTGCTTGCAAAGCTGCTCGGCACGATGCAGGCGCCCATCGGTCAGTTCGTCCGTACGCTCAACGAGGTCCCCGGCCGGTTCGTCCGCACGCTGGCAGCCCTCGAGAAGCAGAAGGCCGAAACTGCCTGATCCGGGCAACGACTTTCAGAAGACACAATCCAACCGTTCGATCGATTTTTGGAGTCTGGAAAAATGGCACTGAGCAAAGAAGAGATTCTCGACGCCGTCGCCGGCATGACCGTGCTTGACCTGTCGGATCTGATCAAGATGATGGAAGACAAGTTCGGCGTGTCGGCTGCCGCCGCCGCCGTGGCTGTCGCCGCCCCTGCCGCCGGCGCCGCCGCTGCGGCCGTCGAGGAGCAGACCGAGTTCTCGGTCGTGCTGCTGGCCGCTGGCGAGAAGAAGGTCGAAGTCATCAAGGTCGTCCGCGCCGCCACCGGCCTGGGCCTGAAGGAAGCCAAGGACGTCGTCGACGGCGCTCCCAAGGCCGTCAAGGAAGGCATCGCCAAGGCCGACGCCGAGGCGCTGAAGAAGCAACTGGAAGATGCGGGCGCGAAGGTCGAGCTGAAGTAACTTGCTCGTTCTTGCTGCATCCCACCCGGAAGCCGCCTGCCC
>JAHRYZ010000336.1 GCA_020621905.1 Rhizobium sp. | reverse complement strand
CATGGGAACGCGGGTTCAGAAAACTCCCGGCGTCATCACCGCGGCGGTCGCCGGCGCCGCGCTCTCGACGGTGGCCACGGTCGTCCAGATGTCCCTGGTGCTCGCAGCCACCAGCATGGCCACGCTGAGCATGCTGTCGATCCCGCTGATCTGCGCAGGCATTGCCGCGCTAGCCTACGGCGCCGGCTTCACGATCCGCACCTTGCGCGAGAAGGAAGCGCCCGACCCTCAGCCGGGACAAGCCTTCAGCCTCCCGGTCGCAGTGCTGTTCGCCCTGACCCTTTCCGCAATACTGATTGCCTCGGCCGCGCTACGGGAATGGTTCGGTGAGACGGGCGTCATCGTGGCGGCCGCGGCCGCTGGCTTCGTCGACACGCATTCAGCCGCCATCGCCGTCGCCTCGCTGGTTGCATCCGGAAAGATGAGCGCTGCCGACGCCGTGCTTCCCATTCTCGCCGGACTCTCGACCAACACCGTCAGCAAGATCGTTTTTGCCTGGAGCAGCGGCAGCCGCTCCTTCACGCTACGCCTGATCCCGGGCCTGATCCTGGTCGTGGCCACGGCGTGGACCGGCGTCCTGCTGATGCGATAGACGCAACTCCCGCTTGATCGCGAACGGCGTCAGGCGTCGTTCAACGCTGCAAGACGTAGCTGCCCGGGGCGTCCTCGATCGGCTTATAGCCTTTCCCGGCGGCGCCCATGTCCGGCGGCGAAACCCGTTCCGGCGCTGAATGGCCGGCGAGCCAGTCGGCCCAATCCACCCACCACGATCCGTCTTTCGACACGGCCGCCGCAGCCCATTCGTCCGGGTCGAGACAGGTGTCGGCATTACGCTTGAACGCGATGCGAAAATGGCGGTGCTGATGGCCGGGCGCACTGATGATGCCGGCGTTGTGCCCGCCGCTCGTGAGCACAAAGGTGACGTCGGTATCGGTGTGATAGTGGACCTTGTAGACCGACCGCCATGGCGCGACATGATCGCGCTCGGTTCCGACGACGAACATCGGCGCGCGGATGTTCTGGAGCGCGGCCGTCCGTCCGTCGACCATGAAGTGGCCGGCCGCGAGTTCGTTGTCGAGATAGAGTCGCTGCAGATACTCCGCGTGCATCTTGTAGGGCATGCGGGTGGAGTCCGCGTTCCACGCCATGAGATCGGTCATCGGCGTCCGCTCGCCCATCATATAATCGTGCACGAGCCGCGACCAGACCAGGTCGTTGCTGCGCAGAAGCTGGAAAGAGCCAGCCATCTGGTCGGCGGAGAGATAGCCCCTGTTCCACATCATGCTCTCCAGAAAGTGCATCTGGCTGTGGTCGATAAAGAGGGCGAGTTCGCCGGGCTCGGTGAAGTCGGTCTGGGCCGCCAGCAGAGAAACGGTCGCCAGGCGGTCGTCGCCGGCGCGCGCCATGGCGGCGGCGGCGATCGACAGCAGTGTTCCGCCCAGGCAATATCCGGTCGCATGGATCTTGCGCCCGGGAACGATGGCGCTGACGGCATCGAGCGCGGCCATGACGCCGGAATGCCGGTAATCGTCCATGGAAAGCTCGCGATCTTCGGCGCCTGGATTGCGCCAGGAGATGCAGAAGACGGTGTGACCCTTTCCGACCAGATAGCGGACGAGCGAATTCTGCGGCGACAGATCGAGGATGTAGTACTTCATGATCCAGGCCGGCACGATCAGCACCGGCTCGGCCATGACCGTCTCCGTCGCCGGCGCATATTGAATCAGCTCGATCAGGTGGTTCCGGTAAACGACCTTTCCGGGCGTGACAGCAACGTCCGTGCCAACCTGGAAATTCTCGGTGCCCACCGGACGCTGCCTGCTAACGAGCCGGCTGACATCTTCCACCCAGTTCTGGAACCCCCGGATGAGGTTAGCCCCGCCGGTCTCGATGGTCTTCTCGATCACTTCGGGATTGGTGAAGGGGAAGTTCGACGGCGAGAACATGTCGAGGAACTGACGCGCGGCGAAAGACACCACGTCTTCGTGATGCGGCGAAACGCCGGGCACTTCGCGGGTGACGTTGTGCCACCATTGCTGATTGAGCAGGAAAGCCTGAGCCAGAAAATTGTAAGGTGGTTTGTGCCATCCCTCGGCGCGGAACCGGTAGTCGCCCGGCAACGGCTCGATGCAGGGCGGAGCATCGGGATTGCGCGCCGCCGCTGCGCAATGCGCCAGCAGACGGCTCGCTTTCCGAGACGCCTTGTCGACCAGTTCCAGGCGTTTTCCCGGAGCCGACGCGAGATGAATGGACCAATCAAAGAAGGCGAGAGCCAGCGACGCCGGAGAAAGGCCTCCCGTGGATTGGGCGGTAAGGGCTTCGCGCATCCGGTCGATCGCGCGGTAGGCTTCGCTGCCGACGCTTTCCTCGACCGGCGGCAACGATACTGACCGAGTCAGCGCTGACGGAGCCTGTACTGTCGGAGCCTGTACTGTCGGAGCCTGTACTGTCGGAGCCTGTGCTGTCGGAGCCTGTGCTGACGGAGCCTGTTCCGTCTTCGTCGAGGGGATTACCGCTCTCTCCATGGACATAACCTTTTCCCAAAGCTGTGGGCGTCTACGTTCACCTAACGACCTGGTCGCCGGCGAGGACTTGCGCGAAGAGACCATCCTTTGAGCCGAAGCAGCGATGTACGCAAGAGACCTCGATGCCGACGTCGGCCGCGGTCCCGCAATCCGGCCTCGTCATCGGAGTGTCACGAAAGCCGCAGCACCGCGGCATCCAGATTGCGGCGCGGGTCGCTGCCGACCTACGCCGCACGAGTCTCTCCGCGGAAATCGCTCATGAAAAACGTGTATCCAGAGCTGGCCAACGACTGTTGACCTGTATCAAGTCGTGGCCATGTGCTCCCAGTAGGTTTTAAATATGATGTGAATGACGATATTTCCCGAAGCCCGGTGTGCCATCGAGATCGTTCAATCCCGAATTTCGATTTCATCCTGAAAGTTTCGTTAATGACACTATCCAGCCCGATCGAAGGCTCGGTGATGCTGTTCCTGCTAGGGGCGGCGCTGCATCTGTTCGCCACGACCTGCGCGCTTCAGACAGTTCTTGAGATAACAGAAGGCAAGCGCTTGACATTGCCGGATGTTAGGAATGCGGTCATGGGCATTCATATGCCGGGATCAATGCGGCACAGGACTCCGACGGAGCGACCCTTGGCAACGACTGCACCTGGCCTTGCCGCGCGCAAAACCGGCGGCCACCAACCCGGACAGGTTCGCACGTGACGCATCCGGCGCCCGAACCCGGAATGCATGCGGGCGCACCGCCTCGGCCTGAAGTCGGTCTGGATGCGATGGTGATCGCTGGATCCCGGGTGTCGATCCACGAACGCACGCTGATGGAAAGACCATTCGGCCGATTGCTGCGTTTCGTAACAGACGATGCCGTGGGCAAGCCCCGCACGCTCATCGTCGCCCCCTTGTCCGGGATGCGGTCGGAAATGATGTACGACATGATCCTGGGCCTGCTTCCCGATCACGACGTGCATCTGCTGTGCTGGACGGATGCGGCTGATGTTCCGCTGGAGCATGGGCCGTTCGGCTTCGACGACAATATAGCCTACATTGTCGACGCGTTGCGTCACCTCGGTGCGGGCGTGCACATGATAGGACTCTG
>JAHRYZ010000335.1:1812-3633 GCA_020621905.1 Rhizobium sp. | reverse complement strand
TCGATGCCGGCGCAGGAGCCGGTCGCCTCCAGCATCTCGATGTCGTAGCGGGTGGGCTGTTCCAGCAGCTGCTCCTCCAGCAGGCGGCAGCCCTTTTCAAGTTCGGCGAGGCGCTGTTTCAGCTCCTCCTTGATCGACTTGATGGCGCCGTTCAGCGTCGGCCGCGGGGTGACATAGTGCGAATTGGCGTAGATCTTCACCGATTTCATCTCGCCGGTCTTCTTGCCGGTCAGCGGATCGAATTCGGTGATCGCGTCGATCTCGTCGCCGAACATCGAGATGCGCCAGGCGGCATCCTCCAGGTGGGCGGGGAAGATCTCGATCGTGTCGCCGCGCACGCGAAAAGAGCCGCGGACGAAATTGATGTCCTGGCGCTTGTACTGCTGGGCGACGAGGTCGGCGAGCAGCTGGCGTTGGTCGAGCCGGTCGCCGACCGTCATCTGGAAGGTCATGGCGGTATAGGTCTCGACCGAGCCGATACCGTAGATGCACGAGACGGAGGCGACGATGATGCAGTCGTCGCGCTCGAGGATGGCGCGGGTGGCGGCGTGGCGCATGCGGTCGATCTGTTCGTTGATCGACGATTCCTTCTCGATGAAGGTGTCGGAGCGCGGCACATAGGCTTCCGGCTGGTAGTAGTCGTAATAGGAGACGAAATATTCCACCGCATTGTCGGGGAAGAAGTTCTTGAACTCCGAATAGAGCTGGGCGGCCAGCGTCTTGTTGGGCGCGAGGATGACGGCCGGGCGCTGCGTCGCCTCGATCACCTTGGCCATGGTGAAGGTCTTGCCGGAGCCGGTGACGCCGAGCAGCACCTGGGTGCGGTCGTCGTTCGCCAGGCCCTCGACCAGGTCCTTGATCGCCGTCGGCTGGTCGCCGGCCGGCTGGTAGTCGGACACCATGCGGATCGGAATGCCGCCCTCGGACTTGTCCGGCCGGGCCGGGCGGTGCGGCGTCCAGATCTTGCCGTCCTTGAACAGCGGATTGCCGCTCTCGATCAGCGAGGACAGCGCCTCGACGGTCGCGGTGACTGCGCCGGGCGCAAGCGTGCCGGCATCCTCCAGCGACACGTCCATGCCGGCGACCGGGTTGAGGCCGGCCGCCGCGCGGGTCTTCGGATCGGAGGAGCCGCCCATCGAGGTGCCGCGCGCGCTGCGGCCGGCGCTCGGTCCGGCCGCCTTGCCTTCGGCCGCCTTGGCCCCGGACTTGGTCAGCGTCTTGGCCAGCGCCACCTGTTCGGAATGCTTGCGCGCCTCAATCTCGATCTTCTTGCGGTGCTTGCCGGCCTTGGAGGCGAGCTCGCGCTGGCTCTCGACGGTCGACGCCTCGGCCTCCGCCTCGAGCTGTTTCACCCAGTCGGACACGCTGCCGGAGAGGGGCGCGCCGTCGAACGATGCCTGGGGAGCCTCCTCGAAACCTGAGGGGGCGGCGGGATTTTTCGGTGTCTTGGCCATGCGGCGAATATGGCGAGAGTCAGGGCGAAAGGGAAGGGGGGGCAACCGAGAACGAGAACAAAAAAGCAACTGCTGTCGTCCTGCTGACGGAAACTGTCAGGGGGGCGAACGGGTGCCCAGAGACTATCGCTTGAAGATGTTGTCTCGATGCCACGCGAGAAAATGGGGATGCGGCCGCAAATATGATGGTTCCGGCACACGCGCCGCCAGATCTCGGACCAGAAGGTGAGAAATGTCCTCGTTCAGGTGCCTCGACCGCAGGATCGTGAAGTCGTCCGACATCGACAGAAGTCCGCGGTCGAACATCCAGTGCACCGTGCCCGACAGGGCAATGCCGTTCTGGATGGAGTCATTACCGCCGCGCTCC
>JAHRYZ010000335.1:0-1802 GCA_020621905.1 Rhizobium sp. | reverse complement strand
GGCTTCGACCTCGGGGCGGCCTCCGCCGTTGATCAGCCGTAGGCCGGTAAAGGCGCAGGTTCGGTCATAGACATGGCGGACATGCTGGCGGAACTTGGCATCGCGGAAGGGGCGATTGATCGTCTGCTGCAGGATCGGGCGATCGAACGAGGGCACGACGTAGGCTGACTGTCCGCCTTCGTCGATCTGGAACGGGGCCGCGACAGAATCCGTCCTATCGGGCCACTCGTCTGGTTCGCAGAGGCCAGCTTCCACGATGGCGGCGAATTCGCGTTGATCGATGATGCGCACAGCCTGTACGCTGCGGCCGGGATTGACGATCCCCTCAGGGCTGACCAACTGCAATTCATAACCGCCGTTCTCGCGGTAGTCGAGCGGCCGATCGAAATCGATGTACTGATCGAGAAACGCGTAATGGTGGCCCGCCAAGTCTGGATCCGGCTCGACTGAAACAACGCGCGCCATGCCCGTGTAGTAGCGACTTGGTGACTGCGGAATGGGACCATAGTAGATAATCCAATCCCCGACCGTCTGCAGTACGCGGGAGTGGTAGGATTTGGGGTAGTGGTACCGCTTGCCCCGGATGTCCTTATAAGCACTCCCGTCCTTATGGTAGAAGATTGCGTTTGCCATGGTGTCTCCGAAACATGCCGCTGCGTCAGCATAGCAGACCAATCCGAGTCGGCCCTCTCCAGCGATTGCTCGTCCTCAGGCGACAGCCTTGCGGACGTCCTTGGTCTCGCCGTGGCGGGCGATCCAGGCGACCAGGCTTTCGACCGGCATCGGGCGGGCGAAGTGGTAGCCCTGGGCGATGCGGCAACCGAGTGCTTCGAGCACTGCGGCGTCCAGTTCGGTTTCGACGCCTTCGACGACGATGTCGAGCTTGAGGGCATTACCGAGACCCACCAGCGCGGCGATCAGGTCCTGGTTGGCGCGCGAGTCCGCCACGCCCTTGGCAAAGCTGCGGTCGATCTTCAGCCGGTCGACCTTGAGGCTGATCAGATAGGCCAGCGACGAGTGGCCCATGCCGAAATCGTCGACTGCCAGCTTGTAGCCGGCATTCTCCAGCCGCTTGAGCTGATAGCCGGCGCCCTCGGTGTCGAGGATCGCCTCCTCGGTGATCTCGATCTCGAGACGGGCCGGATTGATGCCGTGCTGCGAGGTCACGAGTTCGAGCATGTCGGCGACGGAATAGAGGGCGAATTCGCGCGGCGAGACATTGAGCGCGACGGTCACTTCGGCGAGGTCGAGCGCCGGCAGGCGGCTCAACAGGCGGCAGACGGCGGCGGCGACATGCGCAGTGAGCGACTCCGCCAGATGCAGCGACTGGGCGGCGGCGACGATTTCCGGCGGCGACACGAAGCCGAGCTGCGGGTGGTGCCAGCGCACGAGTGCCTCGAAGCCGGCAATGGCTCCGGTTTCGAGATTAACCTGCGGCTGGAACCAGGTCTCGACCCCGCCGCCGCGAATGGCAGCTTCGAGATCCTGCTCGATCAGGCGCTGGCGGTCGGCAAGCGCCTTGAGGCCCGGATCGAATTCGCGGATCTGGCGGCGGCCCTTGCCCTTGGCGTCGTAGAGCGCCATGTCGGCGGAGGCCAGCAGTTCGTCGGCGCTGGTGGCGTGGTCGGGGAAGGTCGCCAAGCCCATGCTGAGCGCGATGACCGACTGGCTGCCGCCGAAGGAGATGGGAGCGAGGCTTTCCTGCAGCAGGGCCTCCGCATGATCGCGGCAACGCCAGCGGGCGTTCGGGCCGGACACGATGATGGCGAATTCGTCGCCGCCGAGGCGCGCGATCAGGCCGT
>JAHRYZ010000334.1 GCA_020621905.1 Rhizobium sp. | reverse complement strand
GGCCAGTCGGTCGGCGTCGTCGCCAACCAGCCCATGGTGCTCGCCGGCTGCCTCGACATCGATTCATCGCGCAAGGCCGCCCGTTTCGTCCGCTTCTGCGATGCCTTCAACATCCCGATCCTGACGCTGGTCGACGTCCCCGGCTTCCTGCCCGGCACGGCGCAGGAATATGGCGGTGTCATCAAGCACGGCGCCAAGCTCTTGTTCGCCTACAGCCAGGCCACCGTGCCGATGGTCACGCTCATCACCCGCAAGGCCTATGGCGGCGCTTACGACGTCATGGCCTCCAAGCATATCGGCGCCGACATCAACTATGCCTGGCCGACCGCCGAGATCGCCGTCATGGGCGCCAAGGGCGCGACCGAAATCCTCTACCGCTCCGAACTCAGCGATGCCGAGAAGATCGCGGCCCGCACCAAGGAATACGAGGTCAACTTCGCCAACCCGTTCAAGGCTGCCGAGCGCGGCTTCGTCGACGAGGTGATCATGCCGCATTCCTCGCGCCGCCGCATCGCCCGCGCCTTCGCCTCGCTGCGCAACAAGCAGGTCGGCACGCACTGGAAGAAACACGACACCATCCCATTGTAAGGGGAAGACGCCCATGGCCAAGACCCCCGAAATGACCAAGCATCGCGGCTTTCCATCTGGACTGCCGGGACACGGTCATCATTTCACCATCCGACGGCCGAACCAGAACGGGGCGACGCCGCTGAAGCCCCTGCAACGGCTCGCCCGGCCCAACACGATCGAGCAGAAGGTAGACGCGGCCTTCCTGCACGCGCTCTGGCACCATTTCGGCGACGAACCGTTCGAACGCGGCAATCTCGATGCGGGGCGGCTCAACCTGCTGTTCGGCCGCGAGGTGATCCCCGCCGAAAGCCCGTTCGACCCGACCTCCTACCAGGCCCTGCTGCGGATCGACGAACGCGTCGGCCGCAAGAGCTTTCCGGAAGCCTTCGAAGACGTGATGGAAATCTGACATGGCGCCCGACGAAATCCGCAAGCGGGGTTGCTGCTGATGGCCAAGGATCCGCTCATGCCCAAGCACGCCGGCTTCCCGGCCGGACTGCTCGGAACCCAGTGGCAATTCACCATCCGCCGGGCCAATTCCAAGGTAACCCCGTTGAGCGCCTGGCCGCGGCACCGGACCATGGACAAGTCGGTGGCGCTCGCCGACATCGAATTCGTCCAGGCCCTGTGGCGGCATTTCGGCACGGAACCGTTCCAGCGCGGAAACCTGGATGGCGAACGGCTCTGCCGCCTGTTCGGGCGCGAAGTGCTGCCGGCGGAACGGGCCTTCGATCCGGCCTCCTATTTCGCCCTGCTGAAACTCAATGCAAGCCTAGCGCGGAAGAACTTCCCGCAAGCCTTCGAAGACTCTATGGAAGCCGGAAAGCCATGATCAAGAAACTCCTCATCGCCAACCGTGGCGAAATCGCCTGCCGCGTCATCAAGACCGCCAGGAAGATGGGCATCAAGACCGTCGCCGTCTATTCCGACGCCGACCGTGATGCGCTGCACGTCAAGATGGCCGACGAGGCCGTGCATATCGGCCCGGCGCCGTCCAACCAGTCCTATATCGTCATCGAGAAGATCCTTGAGGCGATCGCGAAGACCGGCGCCGACGCCGTCCATCCCGGCTACGGCTTCCTGTCGGAAAACGCCGTCTTCGCCGATGCGCTGGCCAATGCCGGCATCACCTTCGTCGGCCCGCCGGTCAATGCCATCCAGGCCATGGGCGACAAGATCACCTCGAAGAAGCTCGCCGCCGAAGCCGGCGTCTCCACCGTTCCCGGCCATATGGGCCTGATCGAGGACGCCGACGAAGCGGTGAAGATCTCCGACCAGATCGGCTATCCTGTCATGATCAAGGCCTCCGCCGGCGGCGGCGGCAAGGGCATGCGCATCGCCTGGAACGCCGAGGAGGCCCGCGAAGGCTTCCAGTCGTCCCGCAACGAAGCGAAGAACTCCTTCGGCGACGACCGGATCTTCATCGAAAAATTCGTCACCGAGCCGCGCCACATCGAGATCCAGGTGCTCGGCGACAAGCACGGCACCGTGCTCTATCTTGGCGAACGCGAATGCTCGATCCAGCGCCGCAACCAGAAGGTCATCGAGGAGGCCCCCTCGCCCTTCCTCGACCCCGCCACCCGCAAGGCCATGGGCGAACAGGCCGTGGCGCTGGCAAAAGCGGTCGGATACCACTCTGCCGGCACGGTCGAGTTCATCGTCGACGGCAAGCAGAACAAGTTCTACTTCCTTGAAATGAACACCCGCCTGCAGGTCGAACATCCGGTCACCGAACTGATCACCGGCCTCGACCTCGTCGAGCAGATGATCCGCGTCGCCCAGGGCGAAAAGCTCTCCTTCGGCCAGGACGACGTCAAGCTCAACGGCTGGGCGATCGAAAGCCGCCTCTATGCCGAAGACCCCTATCGCAACTTCCTCCCGTCGATCGGCCGGCTCACCCGCTATCACCCGCCGGTCGAAGGTGTTCAGGACGACGGCACGATCGTGCGCAACGACACCGGCGTCTATGACGGCGGCGAGATCTCGATGTATTACGACCCGATGATCGCCAAGCTCTGCACCTGGGCCCCCGATCGCCTGTCGGCCATCGACGCCATGTCGAAGGCGCTCGACAACTTCGAGGTCGAAGGCATCGGCCATAACCTGCCCTTCCTCTCGGCGGTCATGCAGCAGGAGCGTTTCCGCTCCGGCAAGATCACCACCGCCTATATCGCCGAGGAGTTCAAGGACGGCTTCACCGGCGTCGCCCCCGACGGTGTCTCAGCCCGCAAGCTCGCCGCCATCGCCGCTGTCATCAACCAGACACTGCAGGAGCGCGCCGTCACCATTTCCGGCACGATCGGCCATCACCAGCGCAAGATCGGCAAGGACTGGGTCGTCACGCTCGCCGGTCATGAATTCCCGGTCGCGCTGTCCACCGGCGTCGACGGCATGGCCGTCACCTTCGCCGACAACGGCAAGTGCGCCGTCACCGGCGGCTGGCTGCCCGGCCAGTTGCACACCGTCTTCCACATCGACGGCGAGGCCGTGGGCGTGAAGATCAATCTCGTCGGCCCGGCCATCCGGCTGCGCTGGCGCGGCATGGACGTCACCGCCCGCGTGCGGTCGCCGCGCGTCGCCGAGCTTGCCAGGCTGATGCCGGAGAAGCTGCCTCCGGACACCTCGAAGATGCTGCTCTGCCCGATGCCGGGCGTCATCACCTCGGTCGCCGTCAAGGAAGGCGAACAGGTCGAAGCCGGCCAGGCGCTCGCCACCGTCGAGGCGATGAAGATGGAAAACATCCTGAAGGCCGAGAAGCGCAGTGTGGTCAAGAAGATCGCGGTGAAGGCCGGCGAAAGCCTCGCCGTCGACGGCCTGATCATGGAATTCGAGTGATGCTGGCAATGACGGCGTCACCCCCCTCTGCCCTGCCGGGCATCTCCCCCTCAAGGGGGGAGATCACGTGGGGAACCGTCCTGCCAAGAACATATGTGGCATTCGCAGATAAGACGCCGACGATACCCCGCAAGGCCAAAAGGTGGGCGCTAGGCCGCCCCCAGCCGATCTCCCCCCTTGAGGGGGAGATGGCCGGCAGGCCAGAGGGGGGTGTTTCTGCCCATCGTAAAGAGGAAGCCGATCGATG
>JAHRYZ010000333.1:3010-3701 GCA_020621905.1 Rhizobium sp. | reverse complement strand
CCCTGCATGTTGATCTCGTCCACGGCGACGTCGGCGCCGTGCTTGACCTGTTCGCCGTAGGCGGCGACCGGGCCGGTGAGCGGCGCGATCAGGCCGATGACGATTTCGGCGCGCGCTCCGGACGCGAAGGCGAGGGCGGCGACCAGTGCGGTGCTCGTCAGCAGTTTCAGGTTCATGTCTTTTCTCCTTGGATGGCGTTCTTTACGGCTGCTCCCGTCGGGATGATTGGAGGCGCTCTTTAGCGGGACCTCATTAGACACCGGAGCGAGTGGGCTGACCAGTCGTATTTTGCGCAGTGTGCGACTTATTCCCCCGTTCAACCTTGCGGATTTCTCAAACCGGCGACTGGTCTTGACAAACCTATAACCGTAGAGTTATTGAATTGATCAATAGCCAACGGGTTATGAATTTCGATGAACGACACGCCTGACTTTCTCTTCGCCGCCCTGGCCGATCCGACGCGCCGGGCGATCTTCGAGCGGCTCTGCCGCCGGGGTGAGCAGACGGTCGGGGCGCTGACGGCGCAGGCCGGCGTGTCGCAGCCGGCGGTGTCGAAGCATCTCGGCGTGCTGAAGCGGGCGGGCCTCGTGCTCGACCGGCACGAGGGGCGCCAGACCCATTACAGTGCGCGGCTGGAGGCGCTGGCGCCACTGGTGGACTGGACGAAACAGATGACCGGCTTCTGGGAAAG
>JAHRYZ010000333.1:0-3000 GCA_020621905.1 Rhizobium sp. | reverse complement strand
GAGGACCTGCTGAAAAGGATGGACCAATGAACGATACTGCCAGCAAAACGCTTTCCGTCGTGGTCGAACGGGAGCTGCCGCATGCGCCGGAGAAGATCTGGCGTGCGCTCACCCAGCCCCAACTGATCGAGGAATGGCTGATGAAGAACGAGTTCAAGCCGGCGGTCGGCCATGCCTTCACGCTTCGGGCCGACTGGGGTACGGTGGAATGCAGCGTGCGCACCGTCGAGGAAAACCGCAAGCTCTCCTACAGCTGGAATGCGAAGCCGCTGGAAAGCGTCGTCACCTGGACGCTGACGCCGACGGAAAAGGGCACCATGCTGCGCATGGAGCAGACTGGCTTCAAGGCCGACCAGCCGATGTTCTACGGCGGCGCGAAGCAGGGCTGGCCGCGATTCATCGACAGCCTGGAAGACGTTCTGGCGCGCATGGACTGAGGCGGTCGCCCCGCTTCCTTAGACACAGAGCACGGGCCTTGCTGGCGTCGTCATCACTCGGTCCCGTCACAGGGCGGGGCCGCTGACGGTGCGGTCGTGCTCTGCCGAAAACCAACGCGATCAACCAAGGGCCAGCGTGTGCGGCCCGCAATCAGGAGGAGTGTGTCCGTGCACTGGAACAAATGGATCCGGCAAATTCACCGCTGGCTGTCGCTCGCCTTCACCCTGGCGGTCATTGCCAATATCGCCGCGATGGGCATGGCCGAACCGGCCGTCTGGATCGGCCTGCTGGCGCTTGTGCCGCTGATCCCGCTGCTCGTCACGGGGCTCTACATGTTCGCGCAGCCCTATGTCGCGAGGCGGCGTAGGGCGGAGGGATAGCGTAGGGCTGGCGGCCAGCGCCGACGCCCTCTTCTCCCCAGCGGGGAGAAGAGGGCCGAAGGGCAGATGAGGGGGTCCCCTATGCCCCGGTCGCTGGTGATGGAGTGGGGCGCCTTGGTCGCATGCCGGGACGCATACCCCGCATGGCCCGGTCGCTTATCGCTGGGGCCTCGTGTCCCGATCGCTTGTCTCTAATGGGAATACCTCGGCGCATCTCCCATGGGGGCTACCCATGCCCGGTCGTGTCTTGCCCCGAGGCTTTGCCACCCCCTCATTCGGCGCTGCGCGCGACCTTCTCCCCGCCGGGGAGAAGACGGGACGCGGGCGTCGTGGCCGATGGACGGGCAGCTGCGGCGATCGCTGTGCCGGGCGCGACGCATGGGTTGTCGAGGGGCCGAAACGAAAGAAGCGGCCGTTTCCGGCCGCTTCGGATCTTGCTCTGAACGCCAGGCTCAGATGTTCGCCACCAACACCTTGCGCAGCTTGTCGAACAGTTCGTCGATCTCGGCCTTGGTGATGATCAGCGGCGGCGAGAGGGCGATGATGTCGCCGGTGGTGCGGATCAGCAGGCCCGATTCATAGGCCTTGAGGAAGGCGTTGAAGGCGCGTTTGGTCGGTTCGCCGGCGATGGGCGCAAGTTCGATCGCGCCGATCAGCCCGATATTGCGGATGTCGACGACGTTCGGGCAATCGGCCAGCGAATGCAGCTTCTCTTCCCAGTAGGGCGCAAGCTCGGCGGCGCGGGTCAATAGGCCCTCTTCCCTGTAGGTGTCGAGGGTGCCGAGGGCTGCGGCCGAGGCGATCGGGTTGCCGGAATAGGTGTAGCCGTGGAAGAACTCGATCAGATGTTCCGGACCGGTCATGAAAGCATCATGGATCTCGGAGGTGACGAAGACCGCGCCCATCGGGATGACGCCGTTGGTCAGTCCCTTGGCGGTGGTGATGATGTCCGGCTTGACGTCGAAGTACTGCGCGGCAAAGGGAGCGCCGAGGCGGCCGAATCCGGTGATGACTTCATCGAAGATCAACAGGATGCCGTGCTTGGTGCAGATCTCGCGCAGGCGCTGCAGATAGCCCTTCGGCGGGATCAGCACGCCGGTGGAGCCGGCCACGGGTTCGACGATGACGGCGGCGATCGTCGAGGCGTCATGAAGTGTGACGATGCGTTCCAGCTCGTCGGCGAGATCGCCGCCATGCTCCGGCATGCCCTTGGAAAAGGCATTCTTGGCCGGCAGGTGGGTGTGCGGCATGTGGTCGACGCCCGTCAGCAACGTGCCGAACATCTTGCGGTTGGTGACGATGCCGCCGACCGAGATGCCGCCGAAATTGACGCCGTGGTAGCCGCGTTCGCGGCCGATCAGGCGGGTGCGCGATCCCTGACCCTTCACCCGCTGGTAGGCGAGCGCCACCTTCAGTGCGGTTTCGACCGATTCCGAGCCGGAATTGGTGTAGAGGACATGCGCCATATCGTCGGGCGCGAGGTCGACCAGACGGTTGGCAAGCTCGAAGGCCTTGGGGTGGCCGAGCTGCTGGCCGGAGCATAGTCGAGTTCGCCGGCCTGTTCGCGGATCGCCTCGGTGATCTTCGGGCGGCAGTGGCCGGCGTTCACGCACCAGAGACCGGCGGTGCCGTCGAGCACCTGGCGGCCGTCATGGGTCGTGTAATACATATCCTTGGCGCCGACGAACAGGCGCGGTTCCTTCTTGAACTGGCGGTTCGCGGTGAACGGCATCCAGAAGGCGCGCAGGTCGTTGGGCGTGGTATTCAAGCGGTTGGACATAATGCTCTCCATGGCCTTTTTCGTTGCGGGCGGCCATTTCCCGGTCGGCGGCGATCGGCCGGATACTCGATAAAACCCGGTCAAGTTAGCAGCGCGACCAAGGTCGTCAACCGGCATCAACAAACATCATGAGTGCTCAAGGTTCCGGTTATGATTTGCCGCATGCGTCGACAGCCGGAGCGGTTGGGCGGCGCTCCGTCTCAAGCTTAGGGCAAGGTCGGTGAGGGAAGGTGGAGGCTGCCGGGAGATCGTTCCCGAGGGCAGTCTGGGCGCCTTCCGGCAAGACCGGCGGCAAGCGCTGGCAGGTACCGGCCCCGGCGTTCCCAGGCGACGGGTCGGTGCCTGCGTTCGCCGGCACGAGAAAGACCGGCAAATCAGCGATCTGCCGGCCAGGATCTTCTC
>JAHRYZ010000332.1 GCA_020621905.1 Rhizobium sp. | reverse complement strand
ATGACCGCATGCACACCCGCGAGATCGCCGCCTATGGGGGCCTCGCCAACAACATGCCGAAATATGCCACGGCCTTCATGATCTTCACCATGGCGAATGTCGGCCTTCCGGGCACGTCCGGCTTCGTCGGCGAATTCCTGACCCTGATCGGCGCCTTCCGCGCCAATACCTGGGTCGCGCTGTTCGCCGCCACCGGTGTCATCCTCTCGGCCGCCTACGCGCTCTGGCTCTATCGCCGGGTTGTCTTCGGTGCGCTGGAGAAGGAAAGCCTGAAGGGTCTGCTCGATCTGTCGCTGCGCGAGAAGTTCATTCTCTACCCGCTGATTGCGCTGACGATCTTCTTCGGCGTCTACCCGGCTCCGATCTTCGACGCCACGGCCGCATCGGTCGACCTTCTCGTGAACAACTACGAAGCCGCACTGCAGGCAGCGCAATCCGTTGCGCTCATCGCGAACTGACGACAGGATCCATTGGACATGACCCCTGAAACACTCCTCGCTAGTCTGCATCTGGTCACGCCGGAACTGATCCTCGCGGTCGGCGCTCTGGTGTTGCTGATGATCGGCGTCTTCTCCGGCGAGAAGTCGGCGACGACCGTCATGGGCCTCGCTGTCGCACTGCTGATCGCGTCGGGCCTGTGGATGATCCTGGTTCCGGCCGAGGGCACCGCGTTTGGCGGCGCCTATCTGGCGGACGGCTTCGCCCGCTTCATGAAGGTGCTGGCCCTGGTCGGTTCGATCACCGCCATGATCATGGCGGTCGGCCATGCCCGCCGCGACCATCTCGACAAGTTCGAGTTCCCGGTCCTGCTGGTGCTGGCGACGCTTGGCATCATGCTGATGATCTCGGCCAACGACCTGATCTCGCTCTACCTGTCGCTCGAACTGCAGTCGCTGGCGCTCTACGTCGTCGCCGCGATCAACCGCGACAGCCTTCGCTCGACCGAAGCCGGCCTGAAATACTTCGTTCTCGGCGCGCTGTCGTCGGGCATGCTGCTCTACGGCATGTCGCTGGTCTACGGTTTTACCGGCAATACCGGCTTCGACGAGATCGCCACCGTGCTGGCTGCCGGCAAGCCGGGCCTCGGCCTGATCTTCGGTCTGGTCTTCATCCTCGCCGGCCTCGCCTTCAAGATTTCGGCCGTTCCGTTCCACATGTGGACGCCGGACGTCTACGAAGGTGCGCCGACCCCGGTCACCGCCTTCCTGGCCGCCGCCCCGAAGATCGGCGCCATGGCGATCATCGTGCGCATCGTCATCGACGCCTTCCTGCCGGTCTTCGCCGAATGGCAGCAGATCGTCGTCTTCATCGCGATCGCCTCGATGCTGCTCGGCTCGTTTGCCGCGATCGGCCAGCGCAACATCAAGCGACTGATGGCCTATTCGTCGATCGGACACATGGGCTACGCCCTCGTGGGACTCGCCGCCGGAACCGAAACCGGCGTCACCGGCGTCATCACCTATATGCTGATCTACCTCATCATGACGCTCGGCACCTTCGCCTGCATTATGGCGATGAAGCAGAAGGAAGGCGGCAATGTCGAGAACATCGACGATCTCGCCGGCCTGTCGACCACCAAGCCGTTCATGGCCGTGGTCCTGACCGCGCTGATGTTCTCGCTGGCCGGCATTCCGCCGCTGGCGGGCTTCTTCGGGAAGTATTTCGTCTTCGTCGCCGCCATCGAAGCCAAGCTCTATGCCCTGGCGATCATCGGCGTTCTCGCCTCCGTCGTCGGCGCCTTCTACTACCTGCGCATCGTCAAGGTCATGTGGTTCGACGAAGCCAAGGGTGAGTTCTCGCGCATCGCCGGCGAACTCCGCCTCGTCTTCGGCCTCTCCGGTCTGTTCGTCGTCGGCTACGTGCTGGTCGGCGGGCCGCTCGGTACTGCCGCCGAAGCTGCCGCCAAGACGCTCTTTAATTGAGCGAGGGCCGCAGACAGCGCCGGTTGTCGCTCGACGACTTCCGGCATGAGGCCCTCGGCGCCGTCGCGTCGACCAATACGGAATGCCTCGCCCGCGCTCGCGCGGGCGATTTCGGTTTGCTCTGGATCACCGCCGACAGCCAGACCGGAGGACGCGGCCGTCGTGGCCGGGCGTGGCGTTCGGAGCCTGGCAATCTCTATGCGTCGCTTCTGCTGATCGACCCCGCGCCGATTGAGCGGATGGCGTCGTTGCCGCTCGCGGTGGCGTTGGCCGTGCACGGGGCGATCCGCAAGGTGCTTCCCGCCGATGCTCCGCCGCTCGAAGTCAAGTGGCCCAACGACATCCTGATCGGCCGCAGGAAGACCTGCGGCATCCTGCTCGAAGGCGAGCGGCTGGCCGACGGACGCTATGCGCTGGTGATCGGCATCGGCATCAACATTCGTGCCAAGCCGGAAGAGACGGCCTATCCCGTGACCTCGCTCAACGATCACGGGGTCTTTGTCTCGCCGGCGGAGCTCTTTGCCCACCTGTTCGCCAGCATGGCCGACATCCTGGCGATCTGGGACGAGGGCAGGGGGATCGCCGGGATCGTCAGACGCTGGCGCGCGGTCGCCTGCGGCATAGGCGAAAAAATCACGGTGAACCTGCCGGACCGGTCGATTTCCGGTTACTTTTGCGGAATCGATGATAAAGGCATGCTGATACTCGACCGCGGCGAAGATGGCCGCATGGCGATCGCTGCTGGCGACGTCTTCTTCGGGTGAACTGGATCAAGGAAAGAATGGCAAAGAACGAAGAACTGGTGTTCGTGCCGCTCGGCGGCGTCGGCGAAATCGGCATGAATCTCGCACTCTACGGTTATGGCGCCCCGTCGAACCGCGAATGGATCATGGTCGATTGCGGCGTGACCTTTCCGGGTCCGGACTTGCCGGGCGTCGATCTCGTGCTTGCCGATGTCAGCTTCGTCGCCGCCCGCAAGAACAAGCTCAAGGCGATCATCATCACCCATGCCCATGAGGACCACTATGGCGGCCTCAACGACATCTGGCCGGGCCTCAATGTGCCCGTCTATGGCTCGGGGTTCACCGCCGGCATGCTGGAAGCCAAGCGCGACTACGAAGGCAGCCGGGCAAAGATCCCGGTAACCCCGTTCAAGGCCGGCGACGTGATCAATGTCGGCCCGTTCTCGATCGAGGCGGTCGGCGTCAACCACTCGATTCCCGAGCCGATGTCGCTGGTCATCCGCACGCCGCTCGGCAACGTCATCCACACCGGCGACTGGAAGATCGACCATCATCCCTCGCTTGGGCCGCTGACCGACGAAGCCCGTTTCCGCGCAATCGGCGACGAGGGCGTGCTCGCCGTGATGTGCGACAGCACCAATTCCATGCGCGACGGCGTTTCTCCCTCGGAGGAACAGGTCTCGGAGGGGCTGCGCCAGATCATCGAGGCGGCCGAAGGTCGCGTCGCGATCACCACCTTCTCGTCGAATGTCGGCCGTATCCGTTCGATCGCCCAGGCGGCCGAAGCGGCCGGCCGTGAGGTCCTGCTGCTCGGCTCGTCGCTGAAGCGCGTCTGCGCCGTCGCCGACGATCTCGGCATCATGCAGGGCTTGAAGCCCTTCATCGCCGAAGACGAGTTCGGCTTCATCCCGCGCGACAAGGTCGTCATCATCCTGACCGGCAGCCAGGGCGAGCCGCGTGCAGCGCTCGCCAAGATCGCCCGCGACGAGATGCGCAACGTGGCGCTGACGGCCGGCGATACGGTCGTCTTTTCGTCGCGCACCATTCCGGGCAACGAAAAGGCGATCATCGAGATCAAGAACGGCCTGATGGAA
>JAHRYZ010000331.1 GCA_020621905.1 Rhizobium sp. | reverse complement strand
CACAAACAAAAATTCCAAAAAATCATACAAGTGTTTGGAATTTAATGGTAATTCCGCATCCACCCATTCCACGGGCAAGGCGAGGGCTCCGAATTCGCTGTACAGGTGCAACCCCGCGCCGCCAGCGGCCGCACCACGGCGCAAACTCGTCCGCTCCTATGTATTGCCGCTTGAACGGCGGCCCGCTCTTGCTAGTGTCGGCACGCATTCGACAAGGAGAACAGCATGCTGGTGTTGCACAAAACCGAAACCGCGGCGGCCCTCAAATGGCCCGAGCTCATTGACGCGATCGAGCGGATGTTCCGCGGCGAGTGCGTCATGCCGGTTCGCCACCACCATGACGTGGCAGTGCCCGGCGAGGCGAGCGCCACGCTGTTGCTGATGCCGGCCTGGGTTCCGGGCGACTATATCGGCGTGAAGCTCGTCTCCGTCTTTCCCGACAATCATACGCGCGGCCTGCCGGCGATCTATGGCAGCTATATCCTGTCCTCCGGCAAGACCGGCAAGATGCTGGCCGTGGTCGACGGCGGCGAGCTCACGGCGCGGCGGACCGCCGCCACCTCGGCGCTGGCTGCCCGATATCTCGCATGCGCGGATGCCTCGCATCTGCTGGTGGTCGGAACCGGGCGGCTCTCCCTCAATCTCATGCAGGCGCATGCGAGCGTTCGGCCCATCACCCGCGTCTCCGTCTGGGGACGCAATCTGGCCAATGCGGAAAGGACCGCCGAGGAGGCCCGCGCGCTGGGCTTCGATGCGGCCGCCTGCACCGATCTCGAAGGAACGGCGCGGACGGCCGACATCATCTCCTGCGCGACGCTGTCGAGCGAACCGCTGGTCCTGGGCGCCTGGCTGAAACCCGGCGCCCATCTCGACCTGATCGGCGCCTTCAAGCCGACCATGCGCGAGAGCGACGACGAGGCGGTGCGGCGCGCGACGATTTTCGTCGACACGCGGGCCGGCGCCATGAGCGAGGCGGGCGACATCCTGCAGCCCCTCAAGGCCGGCGTGATCAGCGAGACCGACATCAAGGCCGACCTCTTCGATCTCGTCGCGGGCCGCCACAAGGGCCGCACGGACGAGGCGGAGATCACCCTGTTCAAGTCGGTCGGTGCGGCCCTCGAGGATCTCGCCGGCGCGATCCTCGCCTATGAGACCGTCGTGGAGCCGTTCACCCGCCAGGATCCGTGATGCCCGTCACGCTGCCGCATCTGCCGGTCTCCGACAGCCTGCCTGCGCTGTCCGCAGCGCTCCAGGAGAAGAACCGGGCGATCCTCTCGGCGCCGCCCGGCGCCGGCAAGACGACGATCGTGCCCCTTCATCTGCTGGGCGAGGCCTTTCGCGGCGACGGCCGGATCATCCTGCTCGAACCGCGCCGGCTTGCCGCGCGCGCCGCCGCCGGCCGCATGGCAAGCCTGCTCGGCGAGGCGGTCGGCGAGACCGTCGGCTACCGCATGCGTCTCGACAACCGCATCTCGGCGAAGACCCGCATCGAGGTGGTGACCGAGGGCGTCTTTGCCCGGATGATCCTGGAGGACCCCGAGCTCGAGGGCATCGCCGCCGTACTGTTCGACGAGTTTCACGAGCGCTCGCTGGACGCCGACTTCGGGCTGGCGCTGGCGCTCGATGCCCAGGCGGCCCTCAGGCCCGATCTGCGCCTTCTGGTGATGTCGGCGACGCTCGACGTGGAGCGCATCGCCGCGCTGTTCGGCGATGCGCCGGTGATCTCCAGCGAGGGCCGCAGCTTTCCCGTCGAGATCCGCTATCGCGACCGGCCGGGCGGCGAACGGGTCGAGGATGCCGTGGCCTCGGCCATCGTGCAGACCCACCAGTCGGAGAGCGGATCGATCCTCGCCTTTCTGCCCGGTCAGGCGGAAATCCGGCGGGTGGCCGAGCGGCTGGAGGGCCGGTTCGACGAAAACACCCTGGTCGTGCCCCTCTACGGCAATCTGAGCCAGAAGGAGCAGGATGCGGCGATCCGCCCCGCACCCGCCGGCAGCCGCAAGATCGTGCTCGCCACCTCGATCGCCGAAACCTCGATCACCATAGACGGGGTGCGGGTGGTGATCGACAGCGGCCTGCAGCGCCTGCCCGTCTACGAACCGTCGACCGGCATTACCCGGCTGGAAACGGTCAGGGTATCCCGCGCCTCGGCCGACCAGCGGGCCGGGCGCGCCGGACGCACCGAACCGGGCATCGCCCTTCGCCTCTGGCATTCTGGCCAGACGGCAGCCCTTCCCGCCTTCACGCCACCGGAGATCCTGTCGGCCGACCTGTCGAACCTCGTGCTCGACATGGCGCATTGGGGCGTGCTCGATCCCGCCCGGCTCGCCTTTATCGACCCCCCGCCCACAGCGGCGTGGAACGAGGCCCGCGCGCTGCTGCGCCTCATCGGCGCGCTGGACGCCTCGGGCGCGATCACCGCAACGGGCCGCCAGATCCGTTCGCTCGGCCTGCCGGTCCGGCTCGCCGCCATGGTGCTGGCGGCAGCCAGGACCGGCGCGGCCCGGCAGGCGGCGGAGCTTGCGGTACTCCTGACAGAGCAGGGTCTTGGCGGCACCGGCATCGATATCGACGAACGCCTGCGCCGGTTCCGCCAGGAGAGCGGCGACCGCGTCGTCTCGGCCCGCAAACTGGCCGAGAGGCTGGCCTCGAATGCCGGACAGTCGAAGGGAGCGCCGATTTCGCTCACCGCCGGACAGCTGCTGCTGCATGCCTATCCCGACCGCATTGCGCTGAGGCGCGGCGGACGCGGCCGCTTCGTGATGGCCAATGGCCGGGGGGCCGAGATCCCCGAGACGGAACGGCTCGCCGGGGCCGACATGCTGGTGATCGCCGACCTCACCGGGCGCGCCGCGCAGGGCCGGGTTCTGGCGGCGGCCGAAATCGGCAGGGCGGAAATCGAAGCCCTCCTTCCGGATGCGATCCAGCGCGGCGAGGAGTGCTTCTTCGACGCAGCCAGCCGGCAGGTGCGGGCACGGCGGGTCACCCGGCTCGGCGCGATCGTGCTGGAGGAAACTCCGCTTGCCCGGCCGACAGGCCCCGCCGCCGCGGAGGCCCTGGCCGAGGGCGTGCGGCAGGTCGGGATCGGCGCCCTGCCCTTTTCCAAGGCGGCCGACCAACTGCGTCAACGGGTCGGTTTCCTGCACCGGACGATCGGCGAGCCCTGGCCGGACCTGTCGGATGCCGCCCTGCTCGATTCGCTCGACAACTGGTTCACGCCCTACCAATCGCAGGCGCGCGGCATCGACGATCTCTCGCCCGGCACGCTGTACGACGGTCTCACATCGCTCATTCCCCACGGCCTGCAGCGCGAACTCGACCGGCTGGCCCCGACCCATTTCACCGCACCGACGGGACAGAACCATCCGATCCGCTATGATGGAACCGAGCCCGTACTGTCCATCCGCGTGCAGGAACTGTTCGGCCTCAAGACGCATCCGGCGATCGGCGGCGGCAAATTGCCGCTCGTCCTGGAATTGACCTCTCCGGCGCATCGGCCCATCCAGACGACCCGCGACCTGCCGGGTTTCTGGGCGGGTTCGTGGAAGGACGTGCGGGCCGACATGCGCGGGCGCTATCCGAAACATCCGTGGCCGGAGGATCCGGCAGACGCCTTGCCAACGACGCGCGCCAAGCCGCGCGGCACCTGATACGACAGCACCGAGGAGGTGAGAGGATGAGCACACCGGATACCGCAATCCAGTTCGGGCCATCGAGCCGGCGACTGCGCCTGCAGACCCTGGTCTGGCTGCGCTGGCTCGCGGTCGCGGGGCAAGGTGCTACCGTG
>JAHRYZ010000330.1 GCA_020621905.1 Rhizobium sp. | reverse complement strand
ATCGGAGCGCCCCGCTCCGGCATTAATTCTGATGGATGCGAGCCCCGCCAGCCGAGGGTTCGATGCGCCGGACGTCCTGCCGGCGAGAGGACAGCAAATGAGCAAGAAGCCGAACGATGTGGTGATCACCGGTATTGGCATCGTCACCTGCCATGGCACCGGCAAGGAGGCGCATCTTGCCCTCCTGTCTTCCGCCACGGCGCCGCCGCCGGTGCTGGAGACGGAAAAGTTCAAGCCGTACCCGGTCCACCGCCTTCCGGAGATCGACTGGTCGCAGCAGATCGCCAAGCGCGGCGACCAGCGGCAGATGGAGAACTGGCAGCGCCTCGGCGTCTATGCCGCCGGTCTGGCGCTCGATGACGCCGGCATGAAGGACGACCTGGAAGCCTGCGGATCGATGGATCTGATCGTCGCGGCCGGTGGCGGCGAGCGCGACATCGCGGTCGACAGCCTGATCGTCGACGAGGCGCTGAAGCGTAATGACCGCGAGCGCCTGCTGATCGAGAAGCTGACCACGGAACTGCGCCCGACGCTGTTCCTCGCCCAGCTCTCCAATCTCATGGCCGGCAATATCTCCATCGTCCACAAGGTCACCGGCTCGTCGCGCACCTTCATGGGCGAGGAATCAGCCGGCATTTCGGCGATCGAGACGGCCTTTTCCCGCATCCGGGCCGGCCAGTCGACCCATACCCTGGTCGGCGGCGCCTTCATCGCCGAGCGGGCAGACATCCTGCTACTGGTGGAGGGCATCCAGGCCCATTCCACCGGCGAATGGAAGCCCTTGTGGTCGCGGCAGTCGAGCGAGGGCGGCGGCATGGTCCTCGGCACGGTCGGCGCCTTCCTCATGCTGGAAAGCCGGGCCCATGCTGAAGCGCGCGGCGCCCACATCTATGCGGTTCTAGAAGCGGTCGAGGGCGACCGCGGCAAGCGGGACGACGGCGGACTGGAGAAGCGTCTTGGACGCTTGGCGAAGCTCGCCGGCGACGTGAGCGCCGCAGACACGGTGGTCTTCTCCGGTTCGAGCGGTCTGCATGACCTGGCGACGAGAGAACAGGCCGTGCTGGCGGAAAAATTCCCCGGCATGCCGGTCCGCGGTTACGGCGGCTCGACCGGCCACGGTCTGGAAGCCCAGTTCCCGCTCGGGTTGGCCCTTGCGGCGCTCGCCATCGATTCCGGCGCCAAGGTGCCGCCCTTCGATCCGGCGCACGAGGCCGCCATGATCGCGCCCGCCCGCCACGCCGTCGTGACCACGGTCGGCTATACGCGCGGCGAGGGCATCGCCTTCGTCTCGGCCGATGCGTGAGGAGTTGAGAGCATGACAGACAACCGTTTCAAGGACCATCTCGGCCGCCCGATCGTCGCCGTCACCGGCATGGGCGTGATCACCTCGCTCGGCCAGGGGCTTTCCGACAACTGGGACGCGCTGACGTCGGGCAAGTCCGGCATCCACTATATCAACCGCTTCGACACCGAGGGCATGTCGACCCGCATCGGCGGCACCGTCGACTTCATCGACATTCCTGCACCGAATTCGGTCGAGCGCTCCTATGCCATGGCGCGCGAGACGACGATCGAGGCACTGGCCCAGGCCGGCCTCACCGGCGACTTCGACGGACCGCTCTTCCTCGCCGCCCCGCCGGTGGAACCCGAATGGGCCGACCGCTTCGCCCTTGCCGAGCGCTCGCCGCCGGCCAGCCATCCCGGCGATGCCTATGAACGCTTCCTGGCCGCCATGCGGCAGAAGGCCGACCCGGTCTTCCTCGAGGCCGTGCAGTTCGGCTCGATCTCGGAGCGGCTCGCCGACCGCTTCGGCACGCGCGGCCTGCCGGTCACGCTGTCGACCGCCTGTGCCTCCGGCGCGACCGCCATCCAGCTCGGCGTGGAAGCCATCCGCCAGGGCCGCACCGACCGGGCGCTCACCATCGCCACCGACGGTTCCGTCAGTGCCGAATCGGTCATCCGCTTCTCGCTGCTGTCGGCGCTTTCGACCCAGAACGATCCGCCGGAAAAGGCCTCCAAGCCGTTCAGCAAGGATCGCGACGGTTTCGTCATCGCCGAAGGGGCGGCCACCCTGGTGCTGGAATCGCTGGAATCCGCCATCGCCCGTGGGGCGAACGTGCTCGGCATCGTCCAGGGCTGCGGCGAAAAGGCCGACCACTTCCACCGCACGCGCTCCTCGCCGGACGGCGGCCCGGCGATCGCCACCATCCATGCGGCGCTCGACGATGCCGGACTGCCGGAAAGCGCGATCGGCTACATCAATGCCCACGGTACCTCGACGCCGGAAAACGACAAGATGGAATACGGCGCCATGCTCGCGGTGTTCGGCGATCGCTTGAAGAGCATTCCGGTGTCGTCCAACAAGTCGATGATCGGTCATACGCTGACGGCGGCAGGTGCGGTCGAGGCGGTGTTCTCGATCCAGACCATGCTGACCGGCACGCTGCCGCCGACCATCAACTACACCAATCCGGATCCGGCGATGGAACTCGACGTAGTGCCGAACGTGAAGCGCTCGGCGGAGGTTTCGGCCGTGCTGTCGAACTCGTTCGGCTTCGGCGGGCAGAACGCCAGCCTTGTCATGACGCGAGAACCGGTCTAAGGCCAGCGCCATATGAGGGACGTCATCCTCGGCCTCGTGCCGAGGACCTCCAGACGTCGGTGAAATAGCGAAGGTCAGCAGATGCTCGGGACAAGCCCGAGCATGACGATGGACGTGGGATGACGTCTTCGCCAGCCTGGTGGACCTGGAAGGAACAGGAACTATGCGCGCACTGCAACTCGTCGAAGACCGCAAGCTCGAAATCGTCGATCTTCCGGAGCCGGAAGCGCCCGGCCCGGGCGAGGTCACGCTTCGCGTCAAGGCCGTGGCGCTCAACCACATCGACGTCTGGGGCTGGCGCGGAATGGCATTTGCCAAGCGCAAGATGCCGCTCGGCATCGGCGCCGAAGCGTCGGGCGTAGTCGAAGCGATCGGCCCGGGCGTCGGCAACATCCTGCCGGGCCAGCTCGCCGCCATCTACGGCGCGCGCACCTGCGGCCTGTGCAAGCCCTGCCGCGAGGGGCGCGACAATCTCTGCGAAAACGTCTCTGGCGTGCACGGCTTCCATCTCGACGGCTTCGCCCAGGAAAAGATCAACCTGCCGGCCCGCCTGCTCGTGCCGGCCCCTCCGGGCGTCGACGCAGTCGCGGCCGCCCTTGCTCCGGTCACCTTCGGCACGGTCGAGCACATGCTGTTCGACAATGCCAAGCTCGAGCCGGGCGAAACCATCCTCGTCCATGCCGGCGGTTCCGGCATCGGCACGGCGGCGATCCAGCTCGCCAAGAAGATGGGCTGCACCGTCATCACCACCGTCGGTTCCGACGACAAGATCGAACCCGCCAAGGCGCTCGGTGCCGATCATGTCATCAACTACCGCACCGACCGTTTCGAGGGCGTGGTGCGCAAGCTGACAAAGAAGAAGGGCGTTGACGTTGTCTTCGAACATGTCGGCAAGGACACCTGGGCTGGATCGATGTTCGTCCTGAAGCGCGGCGGCCGCCTGGTCACCTGCGGGTCGACGTCCGGCGTATCGACCGACATCAATCTGATGATGCTCTTCCAGCAGCAGCTGAGGCTTATCGGCTCTTTCGGCTGCCGCATGGAGAACATGGCCAATGCCATGCAGAAGATGGCGCGCGGTATCGTCCATCCGGTGATCGACACCGAGGTGCGGTTCGAGGATATCGACCGCGCCCTGTCGCGCATGGAGGGGCGGCAGGTGTTCGGCAAGATCATCCTGAGGATGGATTGAGCGTGAAGCTCTTCATCAC
>JAHRYZ010000329.1 GCA_020621905.1 Rhizobium sp. | reverse complement strand
TGAAGCGGACGGAGAAGGCGGCCGGTGGGCGGGTCACATGACGCCGGCCGTGCGGCACCAGTCCTGCAGCGCCTGCCGCAGCGCGGCTTCGGCAGGCTTGTCCCGCGTGAAGGCCCACCAGATATGGGCACCCTGCCAGACGCTGGCCATCTGCCAGCCCAGGCGTTCCGCCTCGTCCGCATGGGTGGTCAGCCGCCGTCCGAGGGCGGTCGCGAGCTGGCGGCCCCAGACGGCGCCGCGGGCCCGCAGCAAGGGATTGCGGATGTCTTCCCGCAACAGCAAGAGACCGTTGGTGGCGTTCTCCTCCGCCTTTTCAGTCGGCATCAGACCCATCAGCAGGTCGATGGCGCCGGCCGGGCTCAACGGCAGATCGCGGTCGGCCGCGGCGGTGGCGGCTTCGAGCTGATGCCAGGCGCGGAGCAGGATCGCCTCGATCATCGCGTCCCGCGTGCCGAACCGCTGCACGAGCGTCGAGCCCGAAAGCCCGACCGCCTTTGCGCCATTGGCAAAGGTCAGCCCTGCGGGTCCGAGCTCCATGAGCACGCCTAGCAAGCGGTCCAGCAATGCGTCGTCCGTTATCGTCTTGATCCTGGCCATGGGCTAATTTATAAATGATCGTTCATTTATTTATCAAGAGGAGAATGTCGAATGGCGAAGATTGTCGGTTATATCGCGGCGAGCCTGGACGGCTACATCGCTACCCAGGACGATTCGCTGGAATGGCTCTTCGAATATGACGGCATGGATCTCGGCGAACACGACTATCGGACGTTCATCAAGGGCATCAGGACCGTCGTGATGGGTCGCGGCACCTATGACTTTCTCGCCAAGGACCCGTCGCCCTGGGCCTATGGCGAACAGCGGGCGATCGTCGTCACCTCGCGTCCGATCGAGCATCCGAAGGGGGCGTTGCAGACCCGGAGCGACGTGCCGGCGCTGATCAAGGAGTTGCGGTTGCTGGACGACGGCGACGTCTGGATGCTCGGTGGCGGGCAGCTGCAGATGGCATTCATGGAGAACGGGGCGCTGGACGAAATCGAGATCTATGTGATTCCCGAACTGCTGGGCGGCGGCCGGCCGCTTTTCCCGGCGACAGGATTTCGTGCCAGCCCAAGGTTGATCAGTGCCAAGGCGATGGACCGCGGCTGCGTGCGCCTCCACTACGCATTGACGGATCGGCCGGCTTGACTCCATCATAAGATACTGCAATTCTTCTATAATGGAATCGATGGACGAGCAGTTTGAAAAGACAGTGGCGGTGCGCCTGAAGACGCTGCGCGCCGAGCGCGGCCTGACGCTCGACCAGCTGGCCGAGCTGTCCGGCGTCAGCCGGGCGATGATTTCGCGGGTCGAGCGCGGCGAGGCGAGCCCGACGGCAGCACTTCTCGCACGGCTCTGCTCGGCGCTCGGCGTGTCGCTGTCGGTCTTTTTCGCGACCGCCGGCAAGGAGGCGTCACCGCTGGCCCGCCGCGCCGACCAGCCGGTCTGGCGCGATCCGGAAAGCGGCTATCTGCGGCGGGTGGTTTCGCCGGGCGGACTTGGTGCACGGGTCGACGTCGTCGAGGTCGAGTTTCCCGCCGGCGCCGAGGTGCGCTTTCCCGGCCAGCAGGCGAGCCGCAACCAGTCGCAGCATGTCTGGCTGTTCGACGGCGAGATGGAACTGACCGTCGGCGAGACCGTGCACCGCCTTTCTGCCGGCGATTGCCTCTTCATGAATGTCGGCGACGTCCACGGGTTCCGAAACACGACGGACAAGTCCGCCCGCTATGCCGTGATCATCGATCTCGGTCACCGCTGAACCGCCTGCCTCTGGAGCCCCCGATGACCGCCATCCGCCTGCTGAACGAACAACCGACCCTCGCGGCCTTGCCCGATCTCTGCGAGGTGCTTGCCGACTGCGTCGAGGGCGGCGCATCGCTCGGCTTCATGTCGCCCTACAGGCCGGACGATGCCATTCCCTTCTGGCAGGGCGTGGCCGCCGCGGTCGGGCGGGGAGAGGTTCTGTTGGTGGTGGCGGAGGACGGAGAGGGCCGCGTTCTCGGCACGGTGCAGGTCGGTTTCGCGACGAAGCCCAACCAGCCTCATCGCGGCGACCTGATGAAACTGCTCGTCCATCGCCGTGCGCGCGGGCTCGGCCTGTCGCGGCTTTTGATGGAAGCCGCTGAAGAGGCGGCGGCCGAAGCCGGCCGCACGCTTTTGGTGCTCGATACCGCGACGGGTGAACCGGCGGAAAGAATCTACGAGCGGTTCGGCTGGAGTCGCACGGGCGTGATCCCCAACTACGCGCTCTTTCCCGACGGGCGCTATTGCGATACGACGATCTTCTACAAAGAGATCGGCCGGAAGGCTCGTGATCCCCAAAAAACGTCCGTGGCGGGGTCTTACCCTCCCGCGATCCCGGAGCCTCATGCTGTAATGGAAGGCCCGGTGTTTCGGCCGACAAATTGGGGGTTTCCATGTCGCTTGCTACCGGGATGCGCCGTGCCGCAGCCCTTTTCTTCCTCGCCGGCACGGTTGCCGGATCCGTCCTGCCGGCTGCCGCCGCCGACGTGACCTTCGTGATGCGCAACGAGCATCCGAACGCCGTCGAGGTCGAGCTCTACAGCCAGGACCGCAATCACATCTGGCCGGGCGACAACAAGGTCTTCTATCTCGACGACGGTGAGACCAAGCAGATCCCGCTGTCCTGCAACGAGGGCGAACAGATCTGTTACGGCGCCTGGGTTTCCGGCGACAAGGGCACCTATTGGGGCACCGGCCCGGACAATGGCGAAACCTGCGAGGACTGCTGCTATACCTGCACCGGCGGCGAGACCGAGGAAATCAACCTCATCCGCTAAGCGCGCTTCGGTCGGATGAGAATTGGTCATCCGACCGGAAATCGCCCTCACGCCGTCTTGCCGAGCCGGCGCGGATGGCGCTAGTTTCCCTTGAGAGCACAAGGGGGACGTCATCCATCATGCGGGTCATCTATTCCGAGAAGCACAAGCTGCGCGACGCCAAGACCGAGTTGCACGGCGGCATCCTGGTGAAACCCTTCGAGGGGCCGTTCCGCGCCGAATGGATTCTCGCGGCGGTCCGGGAGGCGGGTTTTGCCTACGTCGTCGCGCCCGAGGAGCATGGGCTCGAGACCGCGCTGAAGGTGCATGCCGCCGATTATCTCGAGTTCCTGCGCACCTGCTGGGACCGTTGGAGTGCGCAGGCTTTCCCTGGCGAGGCGATCCGGACGGCCTGCTATCGCCGCAGCCGCAATCGCGTGCCCAACAACATCGACGGCGCCGTCGCTGTTCAATTCGGTCGAGACGGCGATCCCAGGGCACCCTACGAGGCGGCGATCGCCTCGATGGACGTGGCGCGTCGAGGCCGACTGGCTAATGCCGGCAACCGCTTCGCGTTCTCGCTCTGCCGCCCGCCGGGCCATCACGCCGGCATGGACTTGTTTGGCGGCTACTGCTTCATCAACAATGCCGCGGTTGCCCAGCGCCTGCTCGACCACGGCGCGAAGAAGGTCGCGATCCTCGACGTCGACTACCACCACGGCAACGGCACGCAGGACATCACCTACAATCGCGGCGACATCTTCTTCGCCTCGCTGCACGGCGATCCGGTCGATGCCTTCCCGTACTTCCTCGGCTATGCCGACGAAACCGGCGAGGGCGAAGGCGAGGGGCTGAATGCCAACTATCCGATGCCGGCGGGCACGCCCTGGGAGGTCTGGTCGGCGGCGCTTGCCGATGCGCTGAAGCGCATAAGGGCCTATGGCGCGGAGGCGATCGTCGTCTCGCTCGGGGTCGACACCTTCGAGCAGGACCCCATCAGCTTCTTCAA
>JAHRYZ010000328.1 GCA_020621905.1 Rhizobium sp. | reverse complement strand
CCTTTCCGTCGATGACTTCGTGCTTCT
This sequence comes from Rhizobium sp., assembly GCA_020621905.1. GTDB lineage: Bacteria > Pseudomonadota > Alphaproteobacteria > Rhizobiales > Rhizobiaceae > Allorhizobium. The sequence continues at coordinate 3,802 of JAHRYZ010000328.1, read as the reverse complement.
TCTTGTTGAATGCGGTTGCATCGTCCTTGAAGAACTGGATCAGCGTGCCGGGCTCCGGACCCTCGTACAGGATCTTGGCCTTGCCTTCGTAAACACGGCGGCGACGGTTCATGGCTGGTTTTTCTCTGTTGTTGGCGTCACACATGGGGACGCAAGTGGATTGTCGAAGCGGTCCCTTAGCGGAAAAGATGGGTTTTCACAATGCAACAGTTGTCGCCTCGATTGAAATCGTCCAAAGCATAGGCGCGCTTGGGGAATCAACTAAGTTCGCATTGCACTTTGTACCGCCTTTTGATTAATGGGGGAACGAAACCCGCATGGTGGCGGCATATTTTGGGAGACGCAGATGAGCGGCATGAGTGATCGCGAAAAGGCATTCGAGAACAAGTTCGCGCACGACCAGGAACTCCGTTTCAAGGCCGAGGCTCGGCGCAACAAGCTGCTGGGCCAGTGGGCCGGCGCCCTGCTCGGCAAGACCGACATCGATGCCTATGCCAAGGAAGTGGTCGCCTCCGACTTCGAGGAAGCCGGGGACGGCGACGTGCTGCGCAAGGTCAGCGGTGACCTGGCGGCCGGCGGCGTATCCGTCAGCGAAGAGGAGATCCGTGCCAAGATGCAGGAACTCCTGACCATCGCCGTCGCGCAGATTCAGGGCGAATGATCGCCAGCAATTGAATGGACAAACCGGGCGCCGGAAGGCGCCTGGTCAGGACGCGATTTTCGTCCGACGCCATTCCTGACGGTCCAGGAATCCGATCGTCTCTTCGAACGGCATGGGTACGGCAAGACCATAGCCCTGCAGCACGTCGCAGCCGAGCGAGCGCAGGACGCGCACGTGACCGGCCGTCTCCACCCCTTCCGCCACCACGCGAATGCCCAGCGAGCGGCCGATGTCGATGATCGAGCCGACGAGGTTGCGGCGCGCCCGCGAGTCGGCCACCTTCTGAACCAGCTCCCGGTCGATCTTGAGCGTTTTGGGGCTCAGCCGCAGCAGGCTGACGATCGACGCGTGGCCGGTTCCGAAGTCGTCGATTTCGAGCTCGATCCCGAGCTTCCTCAGGTGCCGCAGGTTTTCCATCGCCGACTCGTCGTTCTCGTCGAGGAAGATGGATTCCAGCAATTCGAAGGAAACGGTTCCTGCTTCGAACGTGAGCGCGTTCAGCTTGTGCTTCAGCGCCGGATCATGCAGCCGGCGCGAGGAGACGTTCACGGAGATCTTCGGCACATTCACGCCCTGCGCCTTCCAGCGTTTCAGGTCGGCGAGTGCCTTCTCGAGGATCAGGCCGTCAATGTCTGCGACGGCGCCGATCTCCTCGGCCGCGGTTAGAAAAGTGCCCGGGGTCAATATGCCGCGTTCGGGGTGTCGCCAGCGCGCCAAGGTCTCGGCGCCGACCACGTCGAGCGTGTTGGCGTCGAACTGGAACTGGTAATACGGCAGGAATTCGTCCCGTTCGAGGCCGCGAAGGATCTCGTCGGCGAGGCGTCGGCTGTCCTTCATGCGGTCACTGCGGTCGAGCGAGAAGTAGGCATAGCGGCCGCGGCCGCTGTTCTTGGCGTGGTAGAGGGCGATATCGGCGTTGAGCAGAAGCTGGCGCGGATCGGTCCGGCCCTTGGCGTCACAGGCGATGCCGATGCTGGCGCCGAAACGGCAGTCCTGACCCTCATAGGCCACGGGCTTGCGCAGCTCGTTGATCAGCCGGTCGGCGAGCGCCGAGAGCTGGTGCCGCTTTCCGTCGAAACGCGCCACGAAGACGAATTCGTCGCCGCCGATCCGGGCGACGAAATCGCCTTCGCGAACGTTCTCGCGCAGGATGCGGGCCGCATGACGCAGCATCGCGTCACCCGCGCTGTGGCCGAGCGTGTCGTTGATCTGTTTGAAGCGGTCCAGATCGATGTGAAGAATGGCGAGGCCTCCGCCGTTCTGCCGGTCGTCCCTCGAAAGCTGCTCCAGCAGCTCGTCGAGATAGCGGCGGTTCGGCAGGTCGGTCAGGTGGTCGTGAAGGGCGATGTGCTCGATCCGCTCCTTGGCTTTCTCGAGATCGCGGTTCCGCGCCTCGGCCAGCGTCTTGGCGCGCTCCAGCTCCTTGTGCAGGGCGAGGTCGGCCGTCACGTCCCAATTCGCGCCGACCATCTTGCGGTGCCCGTCGCTGTCGATGAAGGGCAGGGTGCGCGAACGAATGTAGCGGGTGGTGCCGTCGGCCAGGACGACCCGGTACTCGTCGGAGAAGGGCAGCAGGTTTTCGACGTGATGCTCGACCTTCTTCATCACGCGCTCGGCGTCCTCAGGATGCAGCATCTCCTCCCATTCGCCGCCGATCCGGACATCCGAATCGCCGTCGAGACCGAAGATGGTTCGCATGCCCGCGTCCCAGTCGGCGATGCCGGTGGCAAAGTCCGCCTCGAACACGCCGATGCGCGAGACGTCGAGTGCGAGCTTGAGTCGGCGTGACATGCGGTTGAGCGCTTCCTCGGAAGCCTTGCGTCCGGTGATGTCGGTATCGGTGCCGATGATGCGCACCGGCTGGCCGGCGGCATTCCATTCGACGCAGGCGCCGCGGCATTCGATCCACATCCAGTGGCCGAGCTTGTGCCGCTCGCGATAGTCGAAGGTCATATAGGCCGGATCGCCGGCGTTCTGGCGCTCGATGGCGTGCAGGACCCGTTCGCGATCGTCGGGATGCAGCAGGTCCAGCCATTCCTCGGCGTCCGGCGGCGGCTCGTCGGGTGCGAGACCGCGGATTGCCCGCCAGACGTCGGAATAGTACATGGCGCCGGTATCGAGGCGCAGGTCCCAGACGCCCGAGGCGGAGCCGACGAGCGCGTTGTTCCAACGGCTCTCGCGTTCGACCAGATCCGCTTCACGGTCCTTCAGATCGGTAATATCGGTGAGTTGCAGAAGAAGCGCCGGACCGCCGGCGTCGGTCCGCAACGAAACGGGCGCGGCGCAGGCGATGACCCACCGGCGGGTTCCATCCAGCAGCGGCACGGGGAACTCCAGTTTGCGGGGCTCCCCTGTCGTCGTCAGCGCGGCGACCAGCATCGCCTGAAAGGCGACCCGGTCGTCCGGCGCGAGCAGGGCGGATACGGTCATGCCATGAAGCGATCGGGCATGGGCAAAGAGTGCGCGAAAGGATGCGTTGGTCGCGGTGACCCTGCCCCTGCCGTCGAGCATGGCACTGGCGAGGGGCAAATGGTCCAGCCAGGCGTGCGATTCGTTGCCGGGTGTTGCAGTGGGCTTTGCGGATACTTGGACGTTCTGACGCAACGGCTACTCTTTCGAAATATCGATTTCGAGTTGCGCGCTAGGGTAGATCTCGAGAATTAAGGTCGGCTTAATGGGCGCGCTGCAGCTGGGTCCCAGGCTGGGACAAAGCGCCGCGGCCTATAACCGGCTCAGGAACTGCGCGAAGACCATGGTGCCTTCCGGCCAGGGGCCGTGGCCGGATTCCGCATTGATGTGACCCGACTCGCCCGCATCGACCAGCAGCGAACCCCAGGCATTGGCAATGTCGTCGGCATGCTCGTAGGTGCCGAAGGGGTCATTGCGGCTGGCGACGGTGATCGACGGAAAGGGCAGCGGTTCGCGCGGGTAGGGGCCGAAGGTCATCAGGTGCTTGGGCCGGATTGATGGATTGGCGACGTCCGGCGGGGCGACGAGAAAGGCGCCGGCGACCTTACCGGCGATGTGCGGCACGGCGTGGATCAGGGTCGGCACACCAAGCGAATGGGCGACCAGCACCACCGGCCGGGTCGAGGCATTGACCTCCTCGACGAGGCGGGCGACCCAGTCCTCGCGCACCGG
>JAHRYZ010000327.1 GCA_020621905.1 Rhizobium sp. | reverse complement strand
GGACTTGCCAATCCCTTTGCGCCGCTGATCTGCGTTCCGGTCATCATTTCCTTTGCCTCGCAGCCGCTCCGGCATGCGCTGGCGCTTTTCGCGCTCGCCATGATGCTGATCTCGGCGCTGCCGTTCTCGCCCTATCCACTACCCTGGTATGCGGGCGATGCGCCGACGCTCCAGCCGGTGATGCAGCTCGGCGTGTGGTTCGCCATCACCTCGATGATGGCCTTTGCCGCCTTCTACGCCTATCGCGTATCCCAGGAGGCCACGTTGCTGGCCGACGCGCTCTCGGCAACCGAACTGGTCCTGCAGCGGGAAAAGCACCTTTCGCAGCTGGACGGGCTTGCCGCCGCGGCCGCGCACGAACTCGGCACGCCGCTTGCCACCATCAGTCTGGTGGCCAAGGAAATGGAGCGCGAACTCGGCAAGGACGAACGCTTCGGCGAGGACATCCAGCTCCTGCGCAGCCAGAGCGAACGTTGCCGCGACATCCTCAAACGCATCGCGACGCTGCCCTCCGAGAGCGAGGAGCACATGCGCCGCCTGCCGCTCTCCTCGCTGATCGAGGACGTGCTGGCGCCACACCGCGAATTCGGCATCAAGCTGGAACTGGTCGAGAAGTCGGACCGCGCCAAGGAACCGGTCGGCATACGCAATGCCGCCATCCTCTACGGCCTTGGCAATCTCATCGAGAATGCCGTCGATTTTGCCCGGGAAAAGGTCACCGTCACCGTCGAGCACGACGCGTCCAAGGTGGCGATCACCATCGAGGACGACGGCATCGGCTATTCGCCGGACGTGTTGCAGCGCATCGGCGAACCCTATGTGACGAATCGCCATCGCGACGACAAGGCAGGCGGGCTGGGGCTGGGGCTCTTCATCGCCAAGACCCTGCTCGAACGGTCCGGCGCGCGGCTGCGCTTCGAAAACCGTCCGCCGGAAACGCCGGGCGCCCGGGTGGAAATCGTCTGGCCGCGTCACCGCATGGAGGCGTAATTGTGGCGAAATGACTTTACCGCATGGCCATTACTGGCCATAACCACACACGGACGCTCAAGATTGCCCCGCAGGATTGCCTAGCCATGACCGAAAACGCAACCTCCGACCCTTCGCCCGCAACCGGCGCCAACGCCCTGGGTCCGAACCCGACCTTGCTGATCGTCGACGACGATGTGCCTTTCCTGCGCCGGTTGGCCCGGGCGATGGAATCGCGCGGCTTCGTCGTCGAGACTGCGGCTTCCGTCGCCGAAGGCGTCGCCAAGGCCAAGGCCACGCCGCCGGGCTATGCGGTGGTCGATCTCAGACTCGGCGACGGCAACGGTCTCGACGTCATCGAAGCCATCCGCCAGCACCGCACGGACACCCATATCGTCGTGCTGACCGGCTACGGCAATATCGCCACGGCGGTCACGGCGGTGAAGCTCGGCGCGCTCGACTATCTGGCGAAGCCCGCCGACGCCGACGAGATCTTCCTGGCGCTGACCCAGCGTCCGGGTGAAAAGGCCGAAGTACCGGAAAATCCGATGTCGGCCGACCGGGTGCGCTGGGAGCATATCCAGCGGGTGTTCGAAAGCTGCGACCGCAATGTGTCGGAGACGGCACGCCGGCTCAACATGCACCGCAGGACGCTGCAGCGCATCCTTGCCAAGCGCGCGCCGAAATAACACTCAGTCACGGACCGGTGCGTGCGCGGCCCATTCGGCCATCATCAGGCGCTGCGCCGCGGAACGGGAGAAGTCGAGGGTGACGGCCTTGCGGGTCGCCGGCGGCAACTTGTGTTCCGGCGCCTCGCGCAGCAGGTGGGCGCCGTATCCGTCCGAAAGCAGCAGGCCGCAATCCTCCGGGAAGATGTCGAGCGGCACGTCCGGATGGGTGGCGAAGAACAGCCGGTCGCAATAGGCGCGGTATTCGGGCCATTTCCGGTCGACGCGGAAATCCTCGATCGAAGACTTGATCTCAATGATCCAGATCTCGCCCTTTTCCGACAGTCCGACCAGGTCGGCGCGCCGGCCGTTGGCAAGCTGCAGTTCGGGCAGAACGGCAAGCCGCATGTCGTGCAGCAAGACCTGAACGCCGCGCCGCACAAGCATAGCCCGCTCGGACTGGCGTCCATCGATTAACGGATTGTTTACGGCGATAGAAAGAATCGTCATGTTCCTGTCCAGGGAAGCTCATCCGCATGTTGCAAAAAAGCCATGTGGAGTCATTTTGCAGCGCCGAAGCCATCGGGCGGCGATCCGCTACTTGCAAAGGCGCTTTTAATCAAAAATAAACCATAATCAAAGATGGTCGAGATCACCATCTCCTAGCCCAAATGAACGAGTTTCCCATGCGCCTCCGCAATGCACTGACTGTGTTCGGCCTCGTCGCGACGATCGCCCTGACAGGTTGCACGACCACGACCGAGACCCAGCAGGCCGAAGCCACGACGGCCAAGATCTTCACCGACTCCTATGGCAGCGTCACCGACGCAGGCTATGCCCTGCCGGCCATCCCGATCAACAAGGTGAACAAGAAGTTCCACCGCCAGATCGTCGCCTACCCGACCAAGGAAAAGGCCGGCACGATCGTCGTCAACACGCGCGAGCGCTTCCTTTACTATGTCCTGCCGAACGGCAAGGCGGTCCGCTACGGCATCGGCGTCGGCAAGCAGGGCTTTGCCTGGCAGGGCGAGGCCTATATCGCCTGGAAGCAGGAATGGCCGACCTGGCATCCGCCGAAGGAAATGGCCGCCCGCAAGCCGGACGTCGCCCAGTATGTCGAAAACGGCATGGGCCCGGGTCTTCGCAATCCGCTCGGCGCACGCGCCCTCTATCTGTTCAACGAGAAGGGTCAGGATACGCTGTTCCGCCTGCACGGTACACCGGAATGGGCCTCGATCGGCACCGCCGCCTCGTCCGGCTGCATCCGCCTGATGAACCAGGACATCATCGACCTCTACAGCCGTGTCCGTCCCGGCAAGGGCGCACGCGTCGTCGTCCAGCAGTAAGCGCTTCGAAGCGTTCCCATGCAAAAAGCCGCCGGAGCAATCCGGCGGCTTTTTCGTTTGCGCTTCGCTCGGCTCAACCTGCGAGGCTTGCCTTCAGTTCGAGGCGGCGGCGATGCAGGACCGGCTCGGTATAGCCATTCGGCTGCTCGCGGCCCTTCAGCACCAGGTCGAGCGCCGCCTTGAACGCGATCGAGCCGTCGAAATTGCCGGCCATCGGCCGATAGGCGGGATCGCCCGCGTTCTGGCCGTCGACGACGACAGCCATGCGCTTCATCGTCTCAAGGATCTGCGCCTCGGTGACGATGCCGTGGTGCAGCCAGTTGGCCATGTGTTGGGCCGAAATGCGCAGCGTGGCGCGGTCTTCCATCAGGCCGACATTGTTGATGTCGGGAACCTTGGAGCAGCCGACGCCCTGGTCGATCCAGCGCACCACGTAGCCGAGAATGCCCTGGGCATTGTTGTCGAGTTCGCGCTGGATTTCTTCCGGCGTCCAGTTGGGCCGGACTGCCACCGGCACCGAGAGAATGTCACGCAGCTTGGCGCGCGGGCGGCTCTTCAGGCCCGCCTGGACCTCCGCGACATTGACACGGTGGTAGTGCGTGGCGTGCAGGGTGGCGGCGGTCGGCGACGGAACCCAGGCGGTGTTGGCGCCGGCCTTCGGATGGGCGATCTTCTGCTCCAGCATGGCCGCCATCAGGTCGGGCATGGCCCACATGCCCTTGCCGATCTGCGCGTGGCCGGACAGGCCGCATTCGAGGCCGATGTCGACATTCCAGTTTTCATAGGCCGAGATCCAGGCCGCCTGCTTCATGTCGCCCTTGCGGATCATCGGGCCGGCTTCCATCGAGGTGTGGATCTCGTCGCCGGTGCG
>JAHRYZ010000326.1 GCA_020621905.1 Rhizobium sp. | reverse complement strand
ATCCTCGACCAGGCTCTCGTCCAGCGCACCCGCTGGCTGGCCAACGATCTGGCCATCGACCGGGTCTCGGTCAACATCTCCGCCCAGCGGCTGTTCGACGAGAGCCTGCTCCAGCGGCTGGATGAGCTCGATCTCGTGCCCGGCAGCCTGTCCTTCGAGCTTCTGGAATCCATCTCCTTCGACGACAAGGGCGCCGCGGTCACCAGCAGCATCGAACGGATCAAGGCCTACGGCATCGACATCGAGATCGACGATTTCGGCACCGGCTATGCCTCGATCCTGAGCCTCCTGAAGCTGTCGCCGCGCCGTCTGAAGATCGACCGCCAGCTGACCGCGCCGATCATCTCCTCATCCGCCCAGCGCCGGCTCATCAGCTCCATCGTCGACATCGGCCGCTCGCTCGGCATCGAGATCGTCGCCGAGGGCGTCGAGACCATGCATCACGCCTCGATCCTGCGCGATCTCGGCTGCCAGACCCTGCAGGGTTATGCCCTCGCCCGGCCGATGGACGGAAACGCCTTCATCGAATTTGCCCGCAGCCGGTCCTGGATGAAGCTGAAGACGGCAGAGGCCGTCTGACCTCTCCCTTTCGCAGCACGTCCGTCCGGGCAGCCTTTCCTTCGCCGTCGCAGCCGTGATAAGCAGTCGGCCCCGGCCATTCCGGCCCCGATCAGTGACCTCGAAGCCTCCGTGACCAAGCCAGATTCCGCCAGCGGCCGCCACAATATCCACGCCATGGGACGGGAGAAGCTGAAGGCTCACCTCGCCGTGCTGCTGTTTACCCTGCTCGTTTCCGGCTCGTTCTCCTTCGGCGGCATCGCCACGCAGCTGATCGACCCGATCGCGCTGCAGGCGCTGCGCTATGCGCTGACCGTGGCCCTGATCGGCATCCTCTGCCTGAAGCTGGGTGTCTCCCTGGCGCTGCCGCAGGCGCCGTGGCGCTTCGGCGTGCTCGGCCTCTTGATGGCAATCTACATGACGACCATGTTCGTGGCGCTTCAGTTCACCAAGCCCGTGGCGACCGGCGCGATCTTCACGCTGATGCCGCTGCTGAGCGCCGTCTTCGCCTGGTTCCTGATGCGCCAGCATACCCGTCCGGGCGTGCTCGTCAGCCTGCTGATCGCCGCAACCGGCGCCGTCTGGGTGATCTTTCGCGGCGATGTGGACGCGCTCGTCGCCTTCGACATCGGCCGCGGCGAGATGATCTATTTCGTCGGCGTGCTCTGCCATGCCGCCTATGTGCCGCTTCTGCGGCTCTTCAACCGCAAGGAAGCGCCGCTTGCCTTCGTCTTGTGGGCCGCGGTCGCGACCTTCGGCTTCATCCTCGTTCCGGCGGCACCCCGCCTCGTTGCGGTGGACTTCCTGGCCCTGCCGCCGATCGTCTGGATCGCGGTCCTCTATCTTTCGGTCATCGCCACGGCCGTGACCTTCTTCCTCCTGCAATATGCCTCGATGCGGCTTCCTGCCCCCAAGGTTCTCGCCTACGGCTATCTAACGCCGACCTTCATCATCGTCATCGAAGGGCTGATCGGCCACGGCTGGGCCTCGGCTCCCGTCTTCCTCGGGGCGCTGGTCACGGCCTGCGGCCTGCTGGTGATGGCACTGCTGCCGGATTGATCAGGCGCCGGCGGCCTTTCGCGGAATGAGGCCGCGCACGAAGAGCTCTTCCAGATAGCGCACCGCATCCTCGAAGCGGGACGTGCTTCTTTCGCCCTCGCCGAGCACCGCCTGCACCTGCACGTCGAAATCGGCATAGTGCTGCGTGGTCGACCAGATCGAGAAGATCAGGTGGTAGGGATCACAGTCATAGACCTTGCCGGCCCGGATCCAGGAACGGATGACCTCGACCTTCTCGTCGACCAGTTCCTTCAGCTGCCCCTTCAGCATGTCCTCGATATGCGGCGCGCCCTGCAGGATCTCGTTGGCGAAGAGCCGGCTCTCGCGCGGAAAATCGCGGGCCATCTCCAGCTTGCGGCGGATATAGGAGCGGATTTCCTCTTCCGGGTCGCCTTCGGCATCAAAGGCCCTCAGCGGCTCGAGCCAGTTTTCCAGCACCCGGTCGATCAGCGCCCGGTGCATGCCCTCCTTGGTGCGGAAATAGTAAAGCAGGTTCGGCTTCGACATGCCGGCGACCTCGGCGATCTGGTCGATGGTCGAGCCGCGGAAGCCTCTCAGCGAAAAGACGTCCAGCGCCGCTTCCAGGATGAGCTCTTCCTTCTCCTCCTGGATCCGGGTCCGCCTCTGTGTCTGTGCCGCTCTCGGTATTGCCATCCGCTGCCCGCTCCGCCCGCGACCAAGCCTAAAAGCTTGATCTTTCTCAATTTTACCCGTGCACTTTTTTCGGGCAGATGCCCGCTATTTTGTCGTGATTTTTCGCTTTTTCCGTCTTGAGTGCCGCGTCGGAAGCTGTAATGTTTACCAGTCGGTCAAATTATTGGTCAGTTGTCAAATAAAGGCAACCGGCCATTTCGCCAGCCAGAGAAACAAAAAACATCGGCTGTCGGCGACAAGGGGAATTACGGGGCATGCGGTTTGCATGCCCCCTCGAAAACAGGTGAGGATACTGGCATGACGGCTCAACCCGGCGTGAACTTGCGCGTGAATGGCGACCGCCTTTGGGATTCGCTGATGGACATGGCGAAGATCGGCCCCGGCATCGCCGGCGGCAACAATCGCCAGACGCTGACCGACGCCGACGCCGAGGGCCGCAAGCTCTTCCAGACATGGTGCGAAGAGGCCGGCATGACCATGGGCGTCGACAAGATGGGCACCATGTTCATGACCCGTCCCGGCACCGATCCCGACGCCCTGCCGGTCTATGTCGGCTCGCATCTCGACACCCAGCCGACCGGCGGCAAGTATGACGGCGTGCTCGGCGTCCTGGCCGCCCTCGAAATCGTCCGCTCGATGAACGATCTCGGCATCCGGACGAAGCACCCGATTGTCGTCACCAACTGGGCCAACGAGGAAGGCGCGCGTTTTGCCCCGGCCATGCTCGCCTCGGGCGTCTTTGCCGGCATCCATTCGCTCGACTATGCCTATGGCCGCCAGGATCCGGACGGCAAGACCTATGGCGAGGAGCTGAAGCGCATCGGCTGGCTCGGCGACGAAGAGGTCGGCGCTAGGCAGATGCACGCCTACTACGAATACCATATCGAGCAGGGTCCGATCCTCGAGGCCGAGGACAAGCAGATCGGCGTCGTCACCCACTGTCAGGGCCTGTGGTGGCTGGAATTCACGCTCACCGGCCGCGAGGCCCATACCGGCTCGACGCCGATGAACCTGCGCGTCAATGCCGGCCTCGCCATGGCCCGCATCATGGAAATGGTCCAGACGGTGGCCATGGACAACCAGCCGGGTGCGGTCGGCGGCGTCGGCCAGGTGAAGTTCTCGCCCAATTCCCGCAATGTCCTGCCCGGAACGGCGATCTTCACCGTCGACATCCGCACGCCGGATCTCGCCAAGCTCAACGCCATGCGCGCCCGCATCGAGAAGGAAGCGGCCGCGATCTGCGAAACGCTCGGCGTCGGCTGTTCGGTCGAGGCCGTCGGCCATTTCGACCCGGTCACCTTCGACCCGAAGCTGGTGGAAACGGTGCGCAACGCCGCCGAGCGGCTCGGCTACAGCCACATGAACCTGATCTCCGGCGCCGGCCACGACGCCTGCTGGGCCGCCAAGATGGCGCCCGCCACCATGATCATGTGCCCCTGCGTCGGCGGCCTGTCGCACAACGAGGCCGAGGACATCTCCAAGGACTGGGCCACCGCCGGCGCCGACGTGCTGCTGCAGGCCGTGCTGGAGACGGCGGAGATTGTGGCGTGATGTCACTCGCCTTCGGCGCCCCCTCATCCGGCCCTTCGGGCCACCTTCTCCCCGCTGGGGAGAAGAGGGTGTCTGTGGCGACCTCGCCATC
>JAHRYZ010000325.1 GCA_020621905.1 Rhizobium sp. | reverse complement strand
CCGTAGAGGATGTAGGCCTTTTCCGCCGGGGTCGAAAACAGGCCGTCAGTGGATGCGATCGGCAGGTTGATCAGTCCGAAGAGCGTGAAGTCCGGTCCCGTCGAGATCATCCCCAGCGTCGCGGCCAGCAGCAGCAGCAGCGCCAGAACCACGACGAATTTCGACCCGAGCCACCGGTCGAGTGAGCTCGCCGCCACGCAGCCGAAGATGGCGATGATGTTGAGGATGATGCCGTAGATGCCGATTTCCAGCGTATGCCAGCCGAACATCGCCGCGGCAAAGACACCGCCGAGGATGATCAGGCCATTGACGCCGTCCTGATAGATCATCCGCGCGATCAGGAAACGGAAGACGCCCGGCTTGTGCTTCAGCTCCCGGAGCGTGCTGCCGAGCTCCCCGAGCCCGGAGCGCACGGCGGTGGCAAGCGGTTTGCCGCGGGTGGCATCGGGCGTGAAAAAGAACATGGGAAGGATGAAGACCAGATACCACAGAGCCGAGATCGGCCCGGTGATGCGGGCATCCTCGCCGGTCGCCGGATCGAGCCCGAACAGCGGCGTGGTGCCGAGGATGGTCTTGCCGGTTTCCGGGCTCGCGGCGATGAACAGCACGACACTGATCAGCACGATCATGCCGCCGAGATAGCCCATGCCCCAGGCGATGTTGGACACGCGGCCCACGTCCTTCTGGCCGATGAGCCGGGTCATCATCGAATCGTTGAACACGATGGAGAACTCCGCGGATGTCGTGGCGAGAACCATGAGCAGGACGATGAAGGCGACCGAAGAACCGGGCGCGGCCGTCCAGAGCAGGCAGAGGGCTGCGATCTTGATCGTCGCGAAGAAGGCGATCCACGGTTTTCGTGAGCCGGATTCGTCTGCGATCGACCCGAGAACCGGCGACAGCACGGCGATGATGATCGAGGAGATCGTCGCCATGTTGCTCCAGGTGGCCTGGGCGGCGATCGGATCGCTGGTCATGCGCGAGACGAAGTAGGTGCCGAAGATGAAGGTGGTGATGACCGTGAAGAAGGGCTGGGCCGCCCAGTCGAAGAGCATCCAGCCCACCACGCCGCGGCTATAGATCCCGCCGCGGCGCTCCCCCGTCACATCCGCCATGTTCGTCACGCAAGGTCCCTTCCCCGATCGATCGAGGCAGAGACTGTCACTTTGTCCCGTTGTTCGCAAGATCGCTGAGCAGGCCGGCGGCGACCGCGATCTTCGCCAGGCTGGTCTCGCCGGCCTCGCTCAGCGTGGCCAGTTCGCCACCGAGCCGCTCGGCCCGATGCCGCTGGGCCGACAGCCAGGCATGGACGGGCTGCTTCTCGCGCCCATGCTGGGCAAAGGCCGACACCACGATGTTGCGCCGTGCCGCGGCGATCTGGTCCATGCTGCGGGCGAGCGCCAGGCTTTCATAGTGGTCGCCGCTGACGATGCGGCTGCCGGCGGCCAGAATGCGGTCGATCCGGAACGCATCGGAGACGGCGAAGTAGCCCTCGATCACGCGGGCAAGCGGCGCCTCGGTGCGGGCGGCGATCTGCATCACTTCCGGCACGAGCAGCAGCGCCAGGAGACCGACCACTTCCTCGGCGATGTCGGCCGGCGATCCGGCCTCCACGAGGTCTGCGACTTCATGCTGGAACATGACGCGGAGATTGGCGGGAAGTGTTGCCCCGAAGGCCTGTTTCGAGGCCTTGACTGCTGCTTTCAGGCGCGCCAGCGCCTCGGAAAGGTCGCCGGTCGCCATGCCGGTCTCGACCAGCAGGCGGGTGACGCCGGCATAGACGCGGGCGACGATCGCGTGCAGCCGATTCTGCGTCTCGCCGGGGATCTTGGCGTCGAGCGCGTCGATCTTTTCCCAGATGGCCGGAAGCTGCAACCCGTCGCGGGTGATCAGCGCAGCCTTGACGATCTTCTCCGGGGTAGCCCCCGTCGCGTCGCCGACGGTTGCGATGAAGGCCGGGCCGCCCCGGTTGATGACATGGTTCGCCAGCACGGTCGCGATGATCTCGCGATGCAGGCGATGCCCGGCAATGTCCGCCGCATTGGTCTTGCGCATGCGGGCGGGGAAGTAGTTGGTGAGCGCGCTCTCGCAGTAGGGATCATCCGGCAGGTCGGAGGCGACCAGCTGATCGAACAGGACGAGCTTGGCATAGGAGAGCAGCACGCCGATCTCGGGGCGGGTCAGCGCCTTGCCCGAGGCGTAGCGGTCGGCAAGCGTCGCGTTGTCGGGCAGGACCTCGACCTTGCGGTTCAGCCGGCCGAGCTCTTCCAGATAGCTCATCAGCCGCCCGAGTTCCTCGCGATTGACGGCACCCTTGCGCTCCGTCAGCGAGATCGCCAGCGACTGGAGGTAGTTGTTGCGCAGCACGAGCGCTGCCACCTCGTCGGTCATTTCGGCGAGCAGCTTGTCACGCTTTTCGCGGGTCAGCCGCTGGTCGGCGAGCGCCGGGGAAAGGGCGATCTTGATGTTGACCTCAACGTCGGAGGAATTGACGCCGGCCGAGTTGTCGATGGCGTCCGAATTCAACCGACCGCCACTCAGGGCATAGGCGATACGTCCCTTCTGGGTGACGCCGAGATTGGCGCCCTCGCCGATCACCTTGGCGCGCACTTCCGGGCCGGTGACGCGGATGGCGTCGTTGGCGCGGTCGCCGACATCGGCGTCGGCCTCGTCGGCGGCCTTGATATAGGTGCCGATGCCGCCGAACCACAGGAGATCGACCGGGGCCTTGAGGATGGCGTTCATGATGTCGAGAGGCGTCGCCACCGTCTTGTCGAGACCGATCACGGCGGCGGCCTCGGGCGTCAACGTCACGGATTTCTCCGCGCGCGAAATGATCATGCCGCCCCTCGACAGCAGCTTCCTGTCATAGTCCTGCCAGCTGGAACGCGGCAGGGCGAACATGCGCTTGCGCTCGCGGAAGGAGGCCGCCATGTCCGGATCCGGATCGATGAAGATGTCGCGGTGGTCGAAAGCGGCAACCAGACGGATCTTCTCCGACAGCAGCATGCCGTTGCCGAACACGTCGCCCGACATGTCGCCGACACCGGCCACGGTGAACGGGGTCGTCTGGATGTCGATGTTCATCTCGCGGAAGTGGCGCTTGACCGCTTCCCAGGCGCCACGCGCCGTGATGCCCATCTTCTTGTGGTCGTAGCCGGCCGAGCCGCCGGAGGCGAAGGCGTCGTCGAGCCAGAATCCTGCCGCCTGGGCAAGGCCGTTGGCGGTGTCGGAGAAGGTGGCCGTGCCCTTGTCGGCGGCGACGACGAAATAGGGATCATCCTCGTCGAGGCGCACGGTGTCGGCCGGCGCCACGATCTTGCCGCCGACGATGTTGTCGGTGATCGACAGCATCGTCGTGACATAGGTCTTGTAGGCTTCGGTGCCGGCCGAAAGCCAGGCATCGCGGCTGCCGCCGACCGGCAGTTGCTTGGGGAAGAAGCCGCCCTTGGCGCCAACCGGCACGATGACGGCGTTCTTCACCTGCTGCGCCTTGACCAGCCCGAGCACTTCGGTGCGGTAATCCTGGGCGCGGTCCGACCAGCGCAGGCCGCCGCGCGCGACCTTGCCGAAGCGCAGGTGCACGCCCTCGACCTCGACGCCGTAGACGAAGATCTCGCGGAAGGGCCGCGGTTCCGGCAGGCCTTCGAGGCGTTGCGGATCGAACTTGAAGGCCAGCATCGGGCGATTGCCGGCCGCATAGGCCGGCTGGAAATAGTTGGTGCGCAGCGTCGCCTCGACCGAATTCAGGTAGCGGCGCAGAATCCGGTCCTCGTCGAGGCTCGGCACCGAGGCGAGCGCCGTTTCGAGCTCGCTGCGGGCGTCCGCCTGCTTGCGCTGGCGGGCCTTGTCGGAAAGCTTCGGATCGAAGGTGAGTTCGAACAGCGAAAGGATCGTCGCGGTGATGCCGGGATGCTTGTAGAGCGTATCGGCGAT